>NZ_JABWEF010000005.1:0-352692 GCF_013369445.1 Duganella sp. BJB1802
CGCCTGCGCCATCCTGACCGGCATCGGCACCGTCAAGGCCGACGATCCGCAGCTCAATGTGCGGGCGGTGGAAACGCCGCGCCAGCCGCGCCGCATCGTCGTCGACAGCAAGCTCGACATCGATCCGTCCGCCAAGGTCCTGCAGGGCGGCGGCACGTGGATCGCGGCGGCGGTGGCCGATCCCGGGAAAGAGGCCGCGCTGCGGGCGACGGGCGCGGAAATCATCCTGCTGCCCAACGCCAGCGGCAAGGTCGACCTGCCCGAGCTGATGCGCGAACTGGGTCGACGCCAGATCAACGAGCTGCACGTCGAAGCAGGCGGCAAGCTCAACGGCTCGCTGATTCGCGAAGGCTGCGTGGACGAGCTGCTGGTCTACCTGGCGCCGATGCTGCTGGGCGACGCGCAGGGCATGTTCGCCTTGCCGGCGCTGGCCGAGCTGTCGCAGCGGCAGCAGCTGAAATATCACGAGGTCAAGCAGATCGGCGAAGATTTGCGTATCCTTGTACGATTCACTCATCATTAAGATTGCACTCACATGTTTACTGGAATTGTCGCCGCTATCGGCAAAATTGAATCGGTCAAGCCGCTGGACGGCGGCTCGTTCGCGGGCGTGCGCCTGGACATCAACGCCGGCGGCCTGCCGCTGGCCGACGTCGCGTTGGGCGATTCGATCGCCATCAATGGCGCCTGCATGACCGTGGTGGAAAAGGATGCCAGCAACTTCCGCGTCGATGTCTCGCGCGAAAGCCTGAACTGCACCGTCGGCCTCGACACGCTGACCGAGGTGAACCTTGAAAAAGCCGTCACGCTGAGCGAGCGCCTGGGCGGCCACCTGGTGACCGGCCACGTCGACGGCCTGGGCGTGGTGCGCAAGTTCGAGGCG
The DNA here is from genome assembly GCF_013369445.1 of Duganella sp. BJB1802. Lineage (NCBI taxonomy): Bacteria > Pseudomonadati > Pseudomonadota > Betaproteobacteria > Burkholderiales > Oxalobacteraceae > Duganella > Duganella sp. BJB1802. The sequence continues at coordinate 884 of NZ_JABWEF010000005.1, forward strand.
GTGGGCGAGTCGTGGGAGCTGGTGATCGAAGCGCCGCAAGCGCTGGCCAAATTCCTGGCCTTCAAGGGCTCGATCGTCGTCAACGGCGTCTCGCTGACGGTCAACCGCGTGACCGACATCGGCGCCGGCAAGGACCTGGTGTGCCAGTTCTCGATCAACCTGATCCCGCACACCATCGCCATGACCACCCTCAAGCACCTCGAAGTGGGCAAGCAGGTCAACCTGGAGATCGATCTGATCGCCCGCTACGTCGAGCGCATGGTGTCGGTGGGCGCCGCCGGCAAATAAGCGGCCCAATCGCTGAAATATTGGCAAATAGTCCAGAAGACGCCCGTCAAAGTCGGCCATTTGGCGGATAAAAGCGGCCTTTTGCGGTGGGGCGGGCGTAAATCCTTTAAAATAGCGCCCTGTTCCAGCTCCGCTACAAAGGATTAAAAATGTCAATTTCCAGCACCGAAGAAATCGTCGCCGAATTGCGCGCTGGCCGCATGGTGATCCTGGTCGACGAAGAAGACCGGGAAAACGAAGGCGACCTGGTGCTCGCGGCGGACTTTGTGACGCCTGAAGCCATTAATTTCATGGTCAAGCACGCGCGCGGCCTGGTCTGCCTGACCCTGACCGAAGAGCGCTGCGACCAGTTGAACCTGTCGATGATGTCGGCCCGTAACGGCACCGCCTTCGGCACCAATTTCACCGTGTCGATCGAGGCGGCCGAGGGCGTGACCACCGGCATCTCGGCGGCCGACCGCGCCAAGACCATCCAGGTGGCGGTGGCCAAGAATACCCAGCCGTCGGACATCGTCCAGCCCGGCCACATCTTCCCGCTGAAGGCCCAGCCAGGCGGCGTGCTGATGCGCGCCGGCCATACCGAAGCCGGCTGCGACCTGACCGCCATGGCCGGCCTGACCCCGGCCTCCGTGATCTGCGAGATCATGAAGGACGACGGCACCATGGCGCGTCTGCCGGACCTGCTGGAGTTCGCCAAGGAACACGGCCTGAAGATCGGCACCATCGCCGACCTGATCCACTACCGCAGCCGCAACGAATCGCTGGTCGAGAAGATCGGCGAGCGTCCGCTCAAGACCGCGCAGGGCGACTTCCGCATGATCGCCTTCCGCGACAAGCCGAGCGGCTCGGCCCACCTGGCGCTGGTGCACGGCGACATCGAAAAGACCAAGGAAACCCTGGTGCGCGTGCACCAGCCGGTGTCCATCCTCGACATCCTGGAATCGGAGGCGACCACCCACTCGTGGAACCTGTCGTCGTCGCTGGCGGCGGTCAAGGCGTCCGAGCGCGGCGTGATCGTGCTGCTCAACTGCGAGGAGACGGCGGAACAGTTCTTCGCGCAGTTCGACGCGCTGGGCAAGCCGGAAGCCAAGCCCAAGGGCCGCGCCGCCAGCATGGACCTGCGCAGCTACGGCATCGGCGCGCAGATCCTGCGCGAAGTCGGCGTGTGCAAGATGCAGCTGCTGGCCAGCCCGCGCAAGATGCCGTCGATGACGGGCTTCGACCTCGAAGTGACCGGCTACATGGCCAAACCGAACTAATTCAACCCAACACACAAGAGGCACTCCATGACTGTAGGAAGCTACGAAACCAATTTGTCCGGCGACGGCCTGCGTATCGGCATCGTCCAAGCGCGTTTCAACGAAGATGTGTGCCACGGCCTGCTGTCGGCCTGCCTGGCCGAGCTCAAGCACCTGGGCGTGGCCGACGAGGACGTGCTGCACGTGACCGTGCCGGGCGCGCTGGAAGTGCCGCTGGTGCTGCAGAAGATGGCCGAGTCGCAGCAGTTCGACGCGCTGGTCGCGCTGGGCGCGGTGATCCGTGGCGAAACCTACCACTTCGAGCTGGTCTCGAACGAATCGGGCGCCGGCATCACCCGCATCGGCCTGGATTATGGTATTCCTATCGCTAACGCGATCCTGACCACCGAGAACGACGAGCAGGCCGAGGTCCGCATGGCCGAAAAAGGCGCCGATGCGGCGCGCGTGGCGGTGGAGATGGCCAATCTGACCATCGCGCTGGAAGAGCTGCACCAGGATCAGGGCGACGACGAGTAAGAACAGGTAGGAAACGGCGCAGTGTGCCGGTATGCGCCGGCGCACTGAGCCGGATTTTGTAAGTATTTAAGAACAGGTATAACCATGACAGATAAAATTTTGCACGCCAACCCCAGCAAGAACCGCACGCCGCGCCATCGTGCGCGCGAGTTTGCGTTGCAGGGTTTATATCAGTGGCTGCTGAACAATGAAGACGCCGCCACCGTGGTGAACAACATCCGCGCCGCGCACGGCTTCGACAAGGCCGACGGCGACCACTTCACGGTGCTGCTGTACGGCGCGATCAAGGATTCGGTGGCGCTGCGCGAAAGCTTCGCGCCGCTGGTCGACCGCGGCATCGGCGAACTGTCGCCGATCGAGCACGCGGTGCTGCTGATCGGCGCGTTCGAGCTGAAGAACAACCTGGAGATCCCTTACCGCGTCGTCATCAACGAGGCGGTCGAGCTGACCAAGTCGTTCGGCGGTATCGACGGCCACAAATACGTCAACGGCGTGCTGGACAAGCTGGCCGCCCGCGTCCGCCCAGACGAAGTCGCCGCCGACAAGAAACGCTAAGCAGCGTCCGGTACTGTCCGAAGCCACCCAAGGTATCTTGCGGTGGCTTTTTTTATTGGAGGTTTGACGGGGAGGGAATTGCGCCGCAGAATCAGTTGATTTTCAATTAATGTCGAGGCGCATCATCGAACTGCATACCCTGGAGCGGACGCCGGACTGGCGTCGCCGTGGCTGGCTGGCGCTGATCGCCGGCGCTCACGTGCTGGCGTTTCTCGGCTGGCGCGCGCCTGAGCGGCTGCCATTGCTGCCTGTGCTGCCCCAGCCGGGCATCACCTACATCGTGCCGCCCTTTGTGGTTCCTCCCCAGCGGCGGCCAGCGCCGCCGCCCAGGCAGCTGAAATCCGTCCATGAGCCGGCCGCGTCGCGCATGACCCCGCTGCCGGCCACGCCGCAAGCGCAGCCGATCCAGCAGCCTGCACAGCCGCCAGCCCCGCAGGCCATCACACAGACCACGCCGCCGCCCGATCCGTTCGCCCAGCCGCCCGCCAAGCCGGCCGAGGACCTGCTGCAGCGCTCGCTCAAGAGCGCCGCCGCCGTCGACCGTCAGCTGCGCAAGGAAGCCTGGAATCCTCACGATAAGAAGATCGCCAACACCACCACGGTGCTGGCGGCCAAGCTGGGTGGCGCCTTCGTGGGGGATGAGGGCACGACGTACGAAAACTTCACCACGCCCGATGGCCGCCTCATGACGCGTGTGCGTTCGGGCGACGGCAGTTATTGTGCGGTGATGGAGTCCAATAGCTTGACCGGCGGCCGCGATCCGTTCCGGGACGGCGTCAAAACCAAGGTCAGCACCTGTCCGCACTGATCGTCCAGGCGTAAAAAAGCCACCTCGCAAGGTGGCTTGGTCTGCCTGGCGTGCCGAAATCAGAGGCCGGCGATCTGGGTGCCGCTGACCGACTTCTCAACCGCCGCGACCGGCGGGGTAGGCTTGGCTGGCGCGGCGGCCATCATTGGCGTGATGGTCGGCACTTTCTTGCCTGCCGAGACCTGCTTCAGGCGCTGGTACTCGGCCAGCACTTTCGAGCCGTAGCCGTCGTCGTGTTCGAACGCGGCGGCGCCGACGTAGATCTTCAGGCCGGCTTCGACCGAACCGCCACGGGTGACGTAGTCCTTCAGGATCAGCGAGCCGACACGGATGTTGGCCACCGGATTGAGCGCGGCCTGCAGGCCACCCATTTCCTGGAATTTATCGTGGTGCACCTTGGACATCACCTGCATCAGGCCCTGCGCGCCGACCGGGCTTTCCGCGAACGGATTCAGGCCCGACTCGATCGCCATCACGGCCAGGATCAGCAGCGGATCGAGCTTGATCTCGCGCGCCGTCAGGTAGGCGGTGGACACCAGCATGTTGGCGGCGTCGCCCGCCACGCGGTAACGCTTGGACAGCCAGGAGGTGACCCATTGCTGCTGCTTCTGCGTGCCCAGCAGGGCTTTTTCCTCGGCGGTCAGCGGGGCGGTGCTGGCGGCCGGGGTTGCGGCTGGCGTTTCCATCAGGGCCGACAGGGGCGGCGCCACGACGGCGACAGCTTCGACTTCCGGTTCGTGGTTCAGGCTGTTGCTCAGTGCCTTGGCCAGGTCGGGACGGACAAACAGTACTGCCATTACTACTAAAGCGGTCACACCCAGAATGGTCAGAGTGTGCTGGGCGGTGGTCAACACACCCTTTGCCGAAACGCGAGTCGTGGAGAACCACGCTGCTGGCTGGCGAGCCATGGTGCGGGCAAACTGCGTTGCACCGTTGAAACGATTAATCATAGAGTTCCCCTGAAATGTCCGTAAAAGCGGGTCCCCGCCAGCGTTGAACGCAGCTAACCGGGTGCTAATGCCGTGCATCAGAAATATCATCGTCCGTCGCCGCTGGGAGCGCGCGTTGGACGCCGTCATTGCTTGCTTGAGCTGATGTTTCCCTGTGGTATTCGATCAGTCGCAATACAACTTCTTTCGGGGGTAAGGCAGACGCCTTTTGAAAACACTCCTTAAAATGTCATGTGGAGCCCCGACTCCGTGAATGAATGAGCAACACATTTGCGTGGTCCGCTTACCGGGCTCAACCCGTGCTGAACCGTGTTCTCTTCAAGTAGGGCAAATTGTAGAAGCCGTTTTATATCAAGTCAATACTAACGCGGAGCAAAGCTATAACTTATAAATCTTACTTTTTTGCTTGTATTGCGGCTAAAACCAATAAAATCAACTACTTGACCTGTCTTTTTAAACAGTATGCTGCGCTGTAAGAAAAAATTAAAAAACAATGAAATATTCTGATTTGCGAGATTTTATTTCTCAACTGCAACGAATGGGCGAACTTAAGCCCATTTTGGTCCCTGTTTCGCCGCATTTGGAGATGACCGAGGTCTGCGACCGCACTTTGCGGGCCGGCGGGCCGGCTTTGCTGTTCCAGAATCCGACCGGACACAGCATGCCGGTGCTGGGCAATCTGTTCGGCACCGAGCGCCGCGTGGCGCTGGGCATGGGGGCCGACAACGTCAGCGAGCTGCGCAAGATCGGCCACGTGCTGGCGCGCCTGAAGGAGCCGGAACCGCCCAAGGGCTTCAAGGACCTGATGGGCATGGGCTCGCTGGTCAAGGCCGTGTGGGACATGGCGCCCAAGGAGTTGCGCGGCGCGCCGTGCCAGGAGATCGTGTGGGAGGGCGCCGATGTCGATTTGGCGAAGTTGCCGATCCAGCACTGCTGGCCGGGCGATATCGCGCCGCTGATCACCTGGGGCCTGGTGATCACCAAGGGGCCTAATAAGAAGCGCCAGAACCTGGGCATCTACCGCCAGCAGGTGCTGGGGCCGAACAAGGTCATCATGCGCTGGCTGGCCCACCGTGGCGGGGCGCTGGACTTCCGCGAGCACGCCATCCAGAGCAAGGGGCAGCCGTATCCGATCTGCGTGGCGCTGGGCGCCGATCCCGCCACTATATTAGGCGCGGTGACGCCGGTGCCGGACAGCCTGTCGGAATACCAGTTCGCCGGCCTGCTGCGCGGCAGCCGCACCGAGCTGGTCAAGGCCATCGGCAGCGAGCTGCGCGTGCCGGCCTCGGCGGAGATCGTGCTGGAAGGGCATATCTATCCGGACGAGAACCATCCGAGCGGCTACGAGCACGCGCTGGAAGGTCCGTACGGCGACCACACCGGCTATTACAACGAGCAGGACTCGTTCCCCGTGTTCACCATCGACCGCATCACGATGCGCCGCGATCCGATCTATCACTCGACCTACACCGGCAAGCCGCCCGACGAGCCGGCCATCCTGGGCCTGGCGCTGAACGAGGTGTTCGTGCCGCTGCTGCAGAAGCAGTTCCCGGAGATCACCGACTTCCACCTGCCTGCCGAGGGCTGCAGCTACCGCATGGCGGTGGTGCAGATCAAGAAGCAGTATGCCGGCCATGCCAAGCGCGTGATGTTCGGCGTGTGGAGCTTCCTGCGCCAGTTCATGTACACCAAGTTCATCGTGGTGGTGGACGAGGACGTCAACATCCGCGACTGGAACGAGGTGATCTGGGCCATCACGACCCGCGTCGACCCGACCCGCGACACCACGCTGGTCGACAACACGCCGATCGACTACCTGGACTTCGCCTCGCCGGTGAGCGGCCTGGGCAGCAAGATGGGCATCGACGCCACCAACAAGTGGCCGGGCGAAACCACGCGCGAGTGGGGCACCACGATCAGCATGACGCCCGAGGTGAAGGCGCGCGTCGATCGGATTTGGCAGGAGTTGGGCCTGTAGGTTATAATTGCCCTCGGCGGGCCCCTGCGCATTGTGGCATGGCTAACCTGGTCAGGTCGGGAACGAAGCAGCCACGGCTATTAACCATAAGTGCCGCAGATCAGGCTCGCCTCCTTCGGGAAAATGAAAAAGCTGCCAGGGGCAGCTTTTTTTATTTGTTCCTCTTCAGTTACTCGTCATCCAGCGCCGCTTCCAGCGGCCGTTCCGACGCCACCATCAGCGGGTTCTCCTTCAGCAGCGCGGCGTCGGGCTTGAGCTTGATGAGGTTCTTCGCATCCGTGTTGTAGGCGGTGGCGCCCACCTTCAGCTGCGCTGGCTTGCTGAACTTGAACACCACCGTCTTTACGTTCGGTACGAACATGCTCATCGCCCCTGCGACTTTCTTGATGCCGGCGTTCATCTGGCCGATGCTGCCCATGACTTGCGCGTAGTTCCACTGCGTACCGTCAGGCAGCTGCGCAAGCACCTCCAGCGCGACCGCGGACTTCTCTTCCTTGGGCAGGCTGGTCATGATCTTGGTGTCGTCCGTCATCCACTTGGGATTCGGCACCAGGGGCAAGCGGAAGTCGGCCGACAGTGGCGGCAGCTGTTGACGTTCGCTGCCATGAACCACGGTCAGCACGACGTCGGCTGGCTTGTAGTTCTTGTTCTTGGGCTTTATGGACAGGAAAACGCTGAGCTTGTCACGCTCCGTGGCGGGCAGGGCGTAGAAGCGGTCGATGCGCGTATCTTCAACCAGCTTCTTATATGGCACCCATTCGCGTTCGTCGGCGTGGGCGGCGAGGGACAGCAACAGCAGCGGCAGCAAGGTGAGTTTCTTCATATATTTTCATGTTAAAAGAAAAACACATTGTAGGGCGGTCCGGCCCGATTACCAAATCCGGCCACGCCTTGTTACAATTGCCGTTTTGGCGACCCTGCGCCGCATCTTATTAGCTGAGCAGGACAGGCCCTTTGCATCCGCTATCTACGGTAAAATCCCAGCATGTCCTATCAAGTCCTCGCCCGTAAATACCGCCCCAAGAATTTCGAAACGCTCGTCGGCCAGGAGCACGTCGTGCGCGCGCTCACGCACGCGCTGCACAGTGGCCGCCTGCACCACGCCTATCTGTTCACGGGAACGCGCGGGGTCGGTAAGACCACCTTGTCGCGCATCCTGGCCAAGTCGCTCAATTGCGTCGGGCCGGACGGCAACGGCGGCATCACGGCCACGCCGTGCGGCGTGTGCGAGGCGTGCACGGCGATCGACGCCGGCCGCTTCGTCGACTACATCGAGATGGATGCGGCGTCCAACCGCGGCGTCGACGAGATGGCGCAGCTGCTGGAGCAGGCGGTGTACGCGCCGAGCAATGCGCGCTTCAAGGTCTATATGATCGACGAGGTGCACATGCTGACCAACCACGCCTTCAACTCGATGCTGAAGACGCTGGAGGAACCGCCCGAGCACGTCAAGTTCATCCTGGCGACCACCGATCCGCAGAAGATCCCGGTGACGGTGCTGTCGCGCTGTCTGCAATTCAATCTGAAGCAGATGCCGCCTGGGCACATCATCGGCCATCTGGACAATATTTTGGGGCAGGAGGGCATCAGCTTCGAGGCGCCTGCCTTGCGGTTGCTGGCCGCCGGCGCGCACGGTTCGATGCGCGATGCGCTGTCGCTGACCGACCAGGCGATCGCCTACGCGGCCGGCGCGGTGACGCTGGACGCGGTGCAGGGCATGCTCGGTGCGCTGGACCAGTCTTATCTGATTCGTCTGCTTGATGCGTTGGCGGCGCAGGATGGCGCGGATCTCTTGGCCGTGGCCGATGAGATGGCCACGCGCAGCCTGTCGTACAACGGCGCTTTGCAGGACTTGGGCACGTTGCTGCACCGGATCGCGCTGGCGCAGACGGTGCCGACCGCCTTGCCGGAGGATTTGCCGGAGTACGCCGATATCGTGCGCCTGGCCGCCGCCTTCGATGCGGAAGAGGTGCAGCTGTATTATCAGATCGCGGTGCATGGCCGGAATGAGTTGGGCTTGGCGCCGGATGAGTATGCTGGCTTCTCGATGACCCTGCTGCGCATGCTGGCCTTTCGGCCCGGCGTAGGCGGGGCGGAGGGGCAGCCGGCTGCGGCGCCGGCGATGTCGCGTCCGGCGGCGGTGGCTGCGGCGCGCGCCGCGGCGGCGCCGCCTGCGCGTGCGGCTTCGCATCTGCAGGCTAGTCACGCCAGTGTGACGCCGGCGGCGGTGGTGGCCGGTGCGGCTGCGGCGATGGCGCGGGCGGAGGCGCCTGCGCCGGCTGCGGTTGCTTCCAACCCGTCTGCCAGTGCGATGCCATCGGCGCATGTTGCGCCACCAGCGCCGGCGCCTGCCGCTGCTCAGGCAGCGACGCATGCGGCGGCTGCCGTTGCGCCGGCGGCGATGCATGCCCCGGCCGCCGCAGCAACGGCCAGCGCGCCGGCTGCGCCCGCAGCATCCGCGACGTCGGCGGCTCCGGCAGCTCAGGCTGCTCCGGCAGCGCCGATCCAGTGCCGCGCGCGCCGCCATCAACGCTGCCCTGGAGGCGGCCCGCGCGGCGTCCGCCGGGCGCGCGATCCGCGTCGTCTAGCGCCGCACCAGCACCGGCTGCGGCCGCGCCGTCCGCCCCCGCACCCGCAGTGGCGCCGTCGGGCGGTGCGCCGGCATCGTCGTTTGGTGCTGCACCGGACGCCGGGCCTGCCGCTTCCTCGCAGCCCGCCGCGTTCGCGTCGCCTTCGCTACCGCACGCGCCGAGCGCTGCGTACACGCCGCCTGCCGCGCCGAACTCCGCATACAACTCGCCTGCCGCGTCGAACGCTGCGCCTGCCGCGCCGGCTGTCGTGCCATCGCGGCCTGCGCCCTGGGAAGACATGCCGCCAGCGGCGACCATGGGCGGCGATGCGCAAGCGGCCGTACTGGAAGCGCCTGTGCGCCAAGTCGCGCCGCAGCAAGTCGCGCCGTCCTCCGCGCCCGCAGCCAAGCCTGCGCCGCAGCAGGCTGACGACGAGGATGACCTACCGCCCTGGGTCACTGAATTTTCCGACGATAGCGCGGTAGCGCACTCCGCGCCGGCCTACGCGCCGGACCAGCCGCCGTCGCACGCATCGTCGCCAGCGCCATCGCGCGCGCCGTCGCATGTGCAATCGCACACGCCGCCGCACGCGCAGTCGCATGGTCAAGCGCACGCACCGTCGCGCGCGCCGTCGCAGCATCAGGCGCCGCCGCCGTTGGCCTATGCCGACGAGGCGCAGGCCGTCGTCATGCCGGCCCGCGCCGCGCCGGCCCCGGCCAAGGCGCCGCACGCCTACGTGATCACGCCGGTGCCGGAGCTGAACTGGGACGGCAACTGGCCGGCCGTGGCGGCCGCCTTGCCGTTGCGCGGCGTGGCCCAGCAGCTGGCCATGCAGGCCGAGCTCATCGAATGCAGCATCGACGGCAACGCCGTGGTCTTCAAGGTCCGCGTGCCGATCGAAACCTGGCGCACGCCGGGCAACGTCGAGAAGCTCACCGTCGCGCTGACCGAACGCTTCGGCCGCCCGGTGCGCGTGGACACCGAACTGGGCGCCGTCTGGTACACCGCCAGCGCCGAGGCGCAGGCGCACCGCGAAGCCTGCCAGCGCGCGGCCGAGGACACGGTCGCCAACGATCCCTTTGTGAACAGCCTGATCCGCGAGTTCGACGCCTGGGTCGTGCCCGGCTCGATCACGCCGCCGCCCGCCATGCTGGCGTCGGCCGCGGCCAACTGAACACCTGTTTAATTTTCAATCCACGGAGAATCCCATCATGATGAAGAACCAACTGGCCGGCTTGATGAAACAAGCGCAAGCAATGCAGGACAACATGAAGAAGGCGCAGGACGCGCTGGCCCTGATCGAAGTCGAAGGCCAGTCCGGCGCCGGCCTGGTCAAGGTCGTGATGACCTGCAAGAACGACGTCAAGCGCGTGTCGATCGACCCGTCGCTGCTGGCCGACGACAAGGACATGCTGGAAGACCTGGTGGCCGCCGCCTTCAACGACGCCGTGCGCAAGGCCGAAGCCACCTCCGCCGAGAAGCTGGGCGGCCTGACCGCCGGCATGAACCTGCCGGCCGGCTTCAAGATGCCTTTCTAAGGGCAGCCGCAACGTAGAGCACCATGTCCAAATCGCTGGAATTTCTGACGGAAGCGCTGCGCCGTCTGCCCGGCGTCGGCCCCAAGTCGGCGCAGCGGATGGCCTTCCACCTGCTCCAGCATGACCGCGAAGGTGCGGACATGTTGTCGCGCGCGTTGCACCAGGCGGTGAACGCCGTGCATCACTGCGCGCTGTGCAATACCTTCACGGAAGAAGAGGTCTGCGACACCTGCAACGACGAGCAGCGCGACCGCCGCCTGCTGTGCGTGGTGGAGACGCCGGCCGACCAGCTGATGATCGAGCAGACCTTGACCTACAAGGGCCTGTACTTCGTGCTGATGGGCCGCCTGTCGCCGCTGGACGGCATCGGCCCCAAGGACATTCATCTCGAAAAACTGGTGGCGCGCGCCGCCGACGGCCTGGTCACGGAAGTGGTGCTGGCCACCAATTTCACCAACGAGGGCGAGGCCACCGCGCACTACATCAGCGAGCTGCTGAAGGCGCGCGGCCTGCGCGTGAGCCGTCTGGCGCGCGGCGTGCCGGTTGGTGGTGAGCTGGAATACGTGGACGCGGGCACCATCGCCCGCGCCATGCTGGATCGAAGGGCGACATGACCACCAAGAATATCGCTGGCCCCTTGGCCGGCATCAAGGTACTGGAACTGGGCACGCTGATCGCGGGCCCTTTTTGTGCGCGCATGCTGGGCGAGTTCGGCGCCGAAGTCATCAAGATCGAGTCGCCCGACGGCGGCGATCCGATCCGCAAATGGCGCGTGCTCAAGGACGGCACCTCGCTGTGGTGGTCGGTCCAGTCGCGCAACAAGAAATCGCTGACGCTCAACCTCAAGCACGCGCGCGGCCGCGCCATCGCGCGCCAGCTGGCGCTGGAGGCGGACATCATCATCGAGAACTACCGCCCCGGCGTGCTGGAGAAGTGGGACATCGGCTACGAGCAGTTGAAGGCCGTTAATCCCGCCACCATCATGGTGCGCCTGTCGGGCTTCGGCCAGACCGGGCCGATGAAGGACTTGCCGGGCTTCGGCGCCATCGGCGAATCGATGGGCGGGCTGCGCTACGTGTCCGGCCACGCGGACCGGCCGCCGGTGCGCGTGGGCGTGTCGATCGGCGACTCGGTGGCGGCATTGCACGGCGTGATCGGCGCGATGATGGCGCTGCGCCACCGCGACGCCACCGGCGGCCGCCTCAAGGGCGAGGGCCAGATGGTCGACGTGGCGCTCTACGAATCCGTGTTCAACCTGATGGAATCGCTGGTGCCGGAGTTCGACCACGCCGGCGTGGTGCGCGAGCGCACCGGCGGCGCGCTGCCGGGCATCGTGCCGTCCAACACCTACACCACCAGGGATGGCGAGAACATCGTCATCGCCGGCAATGGCGACGCCATCTTCAAGCGGCTGATGCTGGCCATGGGCCGCATCGACCTGGCCGGCGATCCGCAGCTGGAGCGCAACGACGGCCGCGTGCAGCGTACGCAGGAGATCGATGACGCCATCCAAGCCTGGTGCGACACCCAGGACATCGACGGTGCGCTGACGGTGCTGAAGGCGGCCGACGTGCCGGCCGGGAAGATCTACTCGGTGCGCGACATGATGACCGATCCGCAGTTCGTCGCGCGCGAAATGTTCGAGCAGCACCACTTCGCCGACGGCACGCCGGTCAAGCTGCCGGCGATCTCGCCCAAGCTGTCGGCCACGCCGGGCCACACCAAGTGGATCGGCCCGGCGCTGGGGCAGCACAACGACGAGGTGCTGCGGTCGCTGGGCTACAGCGCCGAGGACATCGCCGCGATGAAACAGGACGGCGTGTTGTAAGCGGCCGTCAGTGCTGGGCGGGGAAGATCATCACATGGCTGGCATCGCTGGCCGCCGCTGCGGCGTTCAGCGCGAACTGGTTGCAGAGCATGAGGTCGATCGACTCCGGCGGCGACGGATGGCCCAGGTAATAGCCCTGCGCCAGGTCGCAGCCGTATTGCTCCAGCAGCCTTAGCTGGGCGCCGGTCTCCACGCCTTCCGCCACCACCGCCATTTTCAAACCATGCGCCATGGCGATGATGGCGCGCGTGATGGCGGCGTTCTCCGAATCCTGCGGCAGGCCGCTGATGAAGCTGCGGTCGATCTTGAGCGCCCGCACGTCGAAGCGCTTGAGGTAGTTCATCGACGAATAGCCGGTGCCGAAATCGTCGATCGACAGGTAGACGCCGATGCCGCGCAGCTGCTCCAGCGTGACCATGGTGGCGCGGGCGTCGTCCATCAGCGTGCCCTCGGTCAGTTCCAGTTCCAGCAGGTCGGCCGGCAGGCCGGTCTCGTGCAGCGTGGACAGCACGATCTGGCTCAGGTTCTCGTCCTTGAACTGCTTGGCCGACAGGTTGACCGCCACCCGCAGCGGACGCTGGTCGGCCGTCTTCCACGCCATCGCCTGGCGGCAGGCGGTGCGCAACACCCATTCGCCGATCGGCACGATCAGGCCGGTCTCCTCGGCCAGCGGGATGAACTCGGTCGGCGAGATGATGCCGCGCTCCGGGTGGCGCCAGCGCACCAGCGCCTCCACGCCGACGATCTGGGCGCTGGCGACGTCGATCTGCGGCTGGTACAGCAGGTACAGCTCGTTGTTCTGCAGCGCCTTGCGCAGGCCCACCTCCAGCTTGACGTGGCTCATGATCTGCATCGTCAGCGACGAGCTGTACAGCTTGGCGTTGTTCTTGCCGCAGTTCTTGGCGTGGTACATCGCGGTGTCGGCGAACTTGAGCAGGGAGTTGCAGTCCTCGCCATCCTCCGGGTACAGCGAGATGCCGATGCTGGCGGTGACGAAGATCTCGTGCGTGTCCAGCAGGAAGGGCCGGCGCATCGCCTCCTTGACGCGGTGGGCGACGTTGAGCGCGTTTTCCACCCGTTCCAGGTCGGGGATCAGGATGGTGAATTCGTCGCCGCCCAGGCGCGCCAGGTTGTTGCCGCCGACCTCGGTGCGCGAGACCAGGTCGCTGGGCCGCGTGGTCTCGCGCAGGCGCTCGGAGACGGCCTTGAGCAGATGGTCGCCGACGTCGTGGCCCAGCGTGTCGTTGATGCGCTTGAAGGCGTCCAGGTCCATGAACAGCACGGCGAATTTCTTGTTGCCCTTGCGCGAGCGCACCAGCTCGGCCTCCAGCGTTTCCAGGAAGGCCTGGCGGTTGGGGATGCCGGTCAGGCTGTCGCAATAGGCCAGGCGGCGGATCTGCTCCTCGGTGCGCTTGCGCTCGCTGATGTCGCGCACCAGGCCCAGCACCTCGTCCGGGCCGGTGGCCACCAGCCGCGCCTCGAAATGCCGCACCGGCGCCGGCCCCGTGTGCTCGCCCTGGCGCACGCGCGGGGCCGCGCCGGGGACGGCCAGCTCGTAGTCCAGCGAGCGGATGTGCTGGGTGTCGAGCACGGTCTGCACCTGTTCCAGCATGTGCTGGGCGATGTCCTCCGGCAGCACCTGGTTCAGGTGGCGGCCCACGCACTGGTCGCTGGCGAACACGCCGCTGGCCTCGTGGCCCTGTTCGTAGTCGAGGTAGTAGCCGTCCTTGTTCATGCGGAAGAAGGTGTCCGGGATGGCCGCCAGCACCGCGCGGTGGTGGGCGTCGGCGATGCGCAGGCGGGTGATGGCGTCGCTGGCGCGCAGCACGTACAGCACGCGGTGGCCGAGGATGGGCCAGTTGATCGGCTTGGAGACAAAGTCGGTGGCGCCGGCCTCGTAGGCCTTGGTCACCGATTCGAGCTCGTCGCCGCCGGTGACCATGATGATGGGCACGGTGGTCTGGGTTTCCAGCCGGCGGATCTCGCGGCACACGGCGAAGCCGTCCATGCCGGGCATGTCGACGTCCAGCAGCAGCAGGTCCGGCGTCAGGCGCTGGAAGCATTCGACCGCTTGCAGGCCGTCCTCGGCCTCGACCGCGTCCAGGCCAACCTGGGCCAGCATCTCCAGCATCAGCATACGCATCACGGGATCGTCGTCGGCGACCAGGACCAGGCCGCGCTTGGGGGAGGTGGGCGTTGCCATGTCATGTTTCCTTTTCCAGGATAGCTCCCAACGCCTGCCGCACGGCCTGGAAAGTACGTTCCATATCAGCCAGCAGGACAGCGGCGCCGGCGGTGGTGTCATTGCGGCCCAGCTGCTCGAGCTCCCGGCAGCGCTGCGCCAGCGCGTCGGCGCCGACGTTGGCGCTGCTGGACTTGAGGCTGTGGGCGGACTTGCGCAACTGGCCGGTGTCGCCGGCGGCGATCGCCTGGCGCAGCGTGTGCAGATGGCTGGGGGTGTCGTCGAGGTAGGCGTGCAGCACGCGGTCGAGCAGGGCGTCGCCGTTGGTGGCGCTGAGCGCGCGGATGTTCTGCAGCGCCTGGCGGTTGATCTGACTGTGGGGCATGGCCACGGCTGGCGCTTGCTGCGCCGCCGGCGCTTCCGGGGCGGGCGGCGCCGGCGCCAGGCGCGGCAGGCTGATCCAGCGGGCGATGGTCTGCCCCAGCGCCTGCTGCGTGAAGGGCTTGCTCAGGTAGTCGTCCATGCCGGCCGCCAGGCAGGATTCGCGGTCGCCCTGCAGCGCGTTGGCGGTGATGGCGATGATGGGCACGCTGCGCCCGCGGCCGCGCTGCTGCTCGCGGCGGCGGATTTCGGTGGTGGCCGCGAAGCCGTCCATGACCGGCATCTGGCAATCCATCAGGATCAGGTCGAACTCGCCGGCCTGCACGGCCTGCAGCGCCTGCTCGCCGTTGCAGGCGCGGCTCACTTCCAGGCCCAGTCCCTCGAGCATGGCGCCGGCCACCTCGACGTTGACCGGGTTGTCCTCGGCCAGCAAGACCTTGCGCGCTTGCGCGCGCGCGGGGCCGGCGTGGGGCCGGGGCTGAACGCGGCCAGCGGCGGCGCGACCGGCGCGGACGGCGGCGCCTCGGCCGTGCGGGGGCGGCGGGCGCCGCGGGCCGGCGTGAGCAGGCAGTCGAACAGGTCGCAGATGCGCGTGGCGGCTTGATCAGCTGGAAGGCGACGCCGGCCTGCGCCGCTGGACGCCGTCGGCGGCGTTGCGCTTCGGTGCTCGCGCAGCAGCAGGCGCAGCGCCGGCCAGCTCGGGCTCGGCGCGGATGGCGGCGGCCAGCGCCAGGCCGCTGGTGCGCGGCAGTTCCATGTCCAGCAGCACCACGTCGTAGCGGCGGCCGGACGCCGCCGCCTGGCGCAGTCGCGGCAGGGCGTCGGTGGCGGTGGCGCTGGCGGAGGCGACGCGCCAGCTGGCCAGCAACTGTTCCAGCTCACCCCGGCTGGTGGGGTTCTCATCGACAATCAAAGCGCGGCATTCCTGGGTGGCGTGGAAAGAAGGATCGTCGACATCGATGCGACGCTTGTCAAAATTTACGGCAAACCAAAAGATCGATCCTTGAGTTAGCGCATGGTCCACGCCTATTGTGCCGCCCATCAGCTCCACCAGCTGTTTCGAGATCGCCAGTCCCAGGCCGGTGCCGCCGTGCTTGCGGGTGGTCGAGCCGTCGGCCTGCGAGAACGAGTCGAAGATGCGGGCGCGCGCCTCGTTGGAGACGCCGATGCCGGTGTCGTGCACCTCGAAGCGCAGGCCGACGGTTTGCGCGTCCTCCTGCACCACGTTGACCTTGACGGTGATCTTGCCGCTCTCGGTGAACTTGATCGCGTTGCCCAGCAGATTGAAGATGACCTGGCGCAGCCGGTTCGGGTCGCCGCAGATGGCGACCGGGATGTCGTAGGCGATCGCCAGCTCCAGCTCGATGCCCTTGGCCTGGGCCTGCGGCGAGAAGACGTTGTCGATGTCGTCGAGCAGCTCGCGGAAATTGAAATGGATGTATTCGACGGTCAGCTTGCCGGCCTCGATCTTGGAGAAGTCCAGGATGTCGTTGATGATGACCAGCAAGTGCTCGCCCGAGCGCTTGACCATGCTGGTGTAGTGGCGCTGCTGCTCGGACAGGCGGGTTGCCAGCAGCAGCTCGGTCATGCCCAGCACGCCGTTCATCGGCGTGCGGATCTCGTGGCTCATGGTGGCGAGGAAGGCGCTCTTGGCCTGGCTGGCCGCCTCGGCGGCGTTCTTGGCCTTTTCCAGTTGCTCGGTCCGCACGCCGACCTGGCGCTCCAGCTGGTCGCGGTATTGCGCCAGTGCGCCGTCGCGCGCCTCGACCTGGGCCAGCATGTCGTTGAAGCTGTCGGTCAGCGCGCCCAACTCGTCGCTGCGCTGGTGGACGATGCGCGGCGTCGGCTGGCCGCGGCTGACCTGCTGGGCCGCGGCGATCAGCTGGCCCACCGGCTCGGCGATGCTGCCCTTGAAGCGGGCCGCCGTCAGCAGCGCCATCATGAACGACAGCATGGCGGCCACGGCGGCGGCGGCCAGGTTCTTGAACAGGTCGAGCCACATGCGGGTCTGCGCGCTCTCGATCATCACGGTGCCGACCAGCTCGTCCTTGTTGCGCACCGGACGGTACAGCCGCAGCGCGGGCGCCCACAGCGGGCCGCTCTGGTAGGTGCGGATCTCCTGGACGGCGTCCTCGGCCGGCAGCTGCTCGGGCGCGTCCTGCCCGGCGGGCAGGGCGGCGGACTGGTAGCGGGCCAGCTGCTTGCCGGTGCTGTCGTACAGCACGGCTTGAAGGATCTCGTCCTCGACCGCCAGCGTGGCCAGCGTCTGCCGCGCCTGCTTGCGGTCGGCGTAGCGCAGCGCCGCCGCGCTGTTGTCGCCGATCACGCCGGCCAGCGAGGACAGCTGCTTGCGCTCGTCGTCGGTTCGGCTGAGCACGGACGTGGCGGCAAAGGCGATGAAGACCAGCAACAGCGCGCTCCCGGTGGACAGCACTGAAAGGATGGTGAGTTTCTGGCTCAGACCGGAACGCTCGAAATTGAACATCGCTGTAGGCGGTAGCAAACGGTGGACGCCGAAATCGTCGGCGCGGCAAGCTGGTCAATAAGTGCCAATAGGAAAAATATAGCGTTCAGTCCCGGCCGTTCTTGATGTGCGTCTAATCCCCGCACCTTTGCGCCGGCTCAAACAACGCCGTGGACCGGGGCGCAAGCTGGCGCGATGGAACGCAAAAAAATCCTCTTCGTGGCCGAGGCGGTGACGCTGGCGCATGTCGGCCGGCCGCTGGCGCTGGCGCGCACGTTGTCGCCGCAGCGCTACGAGGTGCATTTCGCCTGCGCGCCCGGCTACGGGGCCTTCTTGCAGGGCAGCCGGTTCAGCACCTGGCCGCTGGGCAGCATTTCCAGCGCGCGTTTCCTGGCGGCGCTGGCGGCGGGCAAGCCGGTGTACGACGCCGCCACGCTGCACAATTATGTGCACGACGATCTGCGCCTGCTGCAGGCGGTGCGGCCGGACGTGGTGGTGGGCGACTTCCGCCTGTCGCTGTCGGTCAGCGCGCGCGTGGCGCAGGTGCCGTACGTCGGCCTGATCAACGCCTACTGGAGTCCCTACGTGCCGCAGCGCTACACGGTGCCGGCCATCGGACTGGCGCGGGCCTTGCCGATCGCGCTGGCGGACCGGCTGTTCCGCCTGGTGCGGCCGCTGGCGTTCGCGCTGCACAGCCTGCCGCTGAACCGCGTGCGGCGCGCCTACCGGCTGCCGTCGCTGGGGTACGACCTGCGCAGCGTGTACGCCGACGCCGACTATGTGCTGTATCCGGACATACCCGAAATGTTTCCGGCGGTCGGCCTGCCGGCCAACCATTCCTACCTGGGGCCGGTGACCTGGTCGCCGCCCACCGAGCCGCCCGGCTGGTGGGATGCGCTGCCGGCGGACCGGCCGCTGGTGTATGTCACGCTGGGCAGCTCGGGGCAGGGCGCGCTGCTGCCGCGCATCCTGCAGGCGCTGGCGCCGTTGCCGCTGCGGGTGATGGCCGCCACCGCCGGCCAGGCCGATCCGGGCGAGCCGCCGGACAACGCCCACGTGGCGGCCTACCTGCCGGGCGAGGAGGCCGCGCGGCGCGCGCAGCTGGTGGTCTGCAACGGCGGCAGCCCCACCAGCCAGCAGGCGCTGGCGGCCGGCGTGCCGGTGCTGGGGATAGCGGGCAACCTGGACCAGTACCTGAACATGCGCGCGGTGGCGGCGATGGGCGCCGGGACGCTGCTCAGGTCGGACCGCCTGAACGAGGACGGCGTGCGCCGCTCCGTGCTGGACCTGCTGGAGCGTCCGGCCGCGCGCGGGGCGGCGGTGCAGGTGGCGCAGCTGTTTCAGCGCTACGACATGGCGCAGCGCTTCGAGGCGGCGGTGCAACGTGCGGCCGCCGGCCAGGGCTGAACCGACGGGCCGCCGGCCTGCCGGCATTCACGCTGGCGCCTGGCTGCAACGGCTGCGGCGGCGGCAACGGCTGGATACGGCCAGGCCGGCGCAGCCCACGCCGAGCAGGGCCAGCGTGGCCGGTTCCGGCACGGGCGCCACAGCGAACGAGCGTGTGCCGTCGAAGCGCATCATCGGCACATAGTTGGGCACGGCGCCATCCCACATGGTGGCCGGCGCGTAGGCGGCGGGAATGCTGGCCGCGCCGGTGAGCTGGTCCTGCAGCACCGCGCCGCTGACGATGTCCAGGTAGTTGGCGTCCGCGTAGTCGATCATGAAGCGGATGTCGAAGGAGCCGCTGGCGCCGTAGTGGCCGTTGACGAAGCTGCCTTCGTTGAAGACCAGGTGGCCGGACATGATCAGCAGGCCGTCGCCGTCGGGGTCGCCCGCGCCGCCGCAGCCGGCCGAGGTCGGGCCGGCGCCGTAGCAGCGCACCGTGCCGGGTCCGTCGCCGGGCACCGCCTTGCTGGTCTCGCCCGGTCCGTAGCGGTCGAAGAAGAAGGCGATGTTCTGCACGCCGGCATGCAGCGGATCGACGTCCATCTCGGCCGACTGGCTGTCCGGCAGCGCGAAGTGGGCGGTGGTGGCGGTCTCGCGGTCGACCAGTTCCTGGAAACGCACCACGGCGCTCAATTCGAAGCCACTGTTCAGGCCGCTTGGCGTGACGTCGGCCGCGCCGCTGGACATGCTCTTGATCACCATCTGCGAGCGCAGCTCGCTGAGGTAGGGGGCGTTGTCGGCCGCCAGCGGTGTGGCGGAGCCGACCGTCACGCCGGGAATGAAGCCGGTGGCCAGCGCGGTGTTGCTGGCGTTGGTCCACAGGTCGGCGTAGCTGGTGTAGACGCCGCTGCCGGTCGGGTCCAGTCCGACCGCCGGTCCGGCGTAGGCCGCGCCCGGCCCCGCCAGCGCGGCGGCGATCGTGGCGGCGGCCATGGCCGGTGTGATGATGTTCATGTGTGCCCCCTGGCTCGATGGCGGCGCCGGAATCGGCGCCATCCGCAAACCCCGAGCAAAAGCCCTGCCAGCGAGGACGACCCGCGCAAAATCAAGGGCTTGGACGCGGCGCGCGGCCGGCGCGGCGCGCCACTGTAAAGAACGCCGTCAGTGGAGCGCGCCTCAGCGCCTGCCCGTCGGGCCGACCAGCAAGTCGCGCAGCGGCCGCCGCAGCGAGCGCGCCGTGGCCGGCTTGCCGGCGCCGATGCGGCCCATGCACACCGCGGTCTCCCACACCGCCGACCCGGTCAGCGCCGCGCCCTGGCGCGACAGCGCCTCGGCCCGCTGCTGCATGCCCGGCGTGCCGGAAAACACCCGGTCCTCGCGCACATAGCGGGCGAAGATCAGCGGCGTCATCTCCGGCTGCAGCTGCAGACCCTGGGCGGTGGCGGTCAGCCAGAAGCGCTGCATGGCGCGGCCGGCGTCGAGGTAGTCGTCGACGCGCTGGGGCCGGCGCGGCGCGGTCAGCACGAAGTGGGCGGCGCAGGCCAGGCCGGGGATCAGGTCCATTTGCAGGCGCGGCGCCAGCGTGCCGGCCAGCCAGGTGTTGAAGAACTCCACGCGCTGCCAGCGCTGCATGATCCAGCGCATCAGTTTGGCGGTGGCGGCGTCCACGCCCAGCGCCTGGTCGGGGATGCGGTCGTCGCTGTAGCGGGCGTTCCATTCGATCACCGACTTGTGCACCTGCCACGCCTCCGGCATCGTCAGGCGCAGCTTGGCGTTGCGGAACATCAGCCGCGCCGCCGCGCGCCGCCGGGCGCCCTCCAGCCAGTGCACGCCGTAGCCTGGGCGGCAGCGACGCCTCCAGCGCCGATCGCTCGGCCGGCGGTCAGCGGCCGCCGGCTCAGCGCGCGCCGCTGCCCTGATGTGTTTAAGAGACAGGCGGCGGCCAGCGGGTCGGGCTCCAGCAGCGGCGCCGGCGTGAATTCGACGGTGAGGGTGGGGCGGCTCTCGGGCGCCTCGCCGTGGCGGGTGGCCTGCATCTCCAGCTGGTGGGCGCTGGCGGCGATCGCCATGGTCTCCAGCAGCGCGCCGATCGACATCTGGCTGGGATGGCCGTCGAGGTCGTAGACGCAGTGGTCGCGCGTGTCGTGGCCGTGCACGACCAGGCGGCGGGCGTCGAGGATTTCAAAGCGCCACGGCTGGGTGTTGTCGCCGCTGGGCGCCCAGCGCGCCAGCTCCAGGATCTGTTCCAGCGTGGCGTCGAGGTGTTGCTCCATCTTGCTCATGATTGATCTCCGCGCCGGCGCTTGACCAGCATCATGGTCAGCCGCTGGAGCGGGTGGCGGTGGCCGCCCGGGCGCCAGGTGCGGACCAGTTTGTTACGATAGGCATCGAAATGGTAGCCGCGCGGCGCGGCGTCGACCGGGCCGCGGTTCAGCAGGATCTTCAGCGCCTCGGTGGCGGCGGCGCCGGCGCACAGCTGGCAACCCATGATGGTGGACGGGCCGCGCTGCTCCCTGAGGTTGATGCTGGACGGATCGACCAGGTAGCCGGCGTGCAGCCCGGCCGGCGCCAGGCCGACCAGGAAGCGCAGCGCCTTTTCCTCGTCCGGCAGATCGCCCCAGCCGAAGTATTCCTCGAACGTCATGTGCCCCGGCAGGAAGTTCAGCACCGCCGTGCCCATGCCCAGCGGCGCCGCCGTGATGGCCGGAATGCCCAGCCGCGCGCAGGCGGCAAACGTGGCCTGGCGCGCGCCGAAGGCGAAGAAGTCCAGGCCGTCCACGTACAGGTCCACGCCTTCGAAGAAGCTGGCCAGGTTGTCGCGGTTGACGCCGCCGGGGAAGGTGGCCAGCCGCAGTTCCGGGTTGATGTCGCGCGCCATCCCGGCCAGCACCTCGACCTTGGGCAGGCCCAGCGTGGACATGGCGGCGCCCACCTGGCGGTTGAAGTTGGCGATGTCGAAGGTGTCGAAATCGGCGATGTGGAAGGCGCCCACGCCCAGCCGCGCCAGCGTGAGCAGGTGCACGCCGCCGACGCCGCCCATGCCGGCAATGGCGATGCGCTTGCCGCGCAGCACCGTTTGTTCCGCAGGCGTCAGCCAGCCGATGTTGCGCGCGAACGCCTGTTGGTATGAGAAAGGTTGCGACATGTGTCTCCCGGAAATGGCCGGCAACGCGGCTCAGCGGAGTTAGACACGGGGGGCTGTGGGGAAGTTCCCCGCCAAAATAAAAAAAGCCGGTTCGTTGGAACCGGCCTTTCATCAGCAGCAACCGCCGCGCTTGCCCGCGCCGCCGTAGCGGGCTTCCTGGCGCTCGCGGAAGAACTCCTCGTAGCTCATCATCGGCTCGCCCGGATGGGTGGCCTCCCGGTGCGAGACGTAGGTGTCGTACTCGGGCAGGCCCATCATCAGGCGCATGCTTTGCCCGAGATAGCGGCCGGCCTTGGCGATCTCACCCAGCATCACTGCACCGACGGCATCAGGACCATCGGGCTTTCCTGCGCGGTCGGCTTGGTCGAGGCGCGCGCCACCATCACCGTGCGGATGCCGAACACCAGCACGCTGAGCACGACGATGACGAAGAAGCCGGCCAGCGAGGCGTCCAGGTAATCGTTGAAGATCACCTGCTGCATCTGCGCCACCGACTTGGCCGGCGCCAGCAGCTTGCCGTCCACGTAGGCGGCCTGGTACTTGGCGGCGTGCGCCAGGAAGCCGACCTTGGGATTGGCGTCGAAGATCTTCTGGAAGCCGGCGGTCAGCGTGCAGATCAGCAGCCACGCGGTCGGCACCATGGTCACCCAGGCGTACTTGGCGCGCTTCATCTTGAACAGCACGCAGGTGCCGAGGATCAGCGCGATCGCCGCCAGCATTTGGTTGGCGATGCCGAACAGCGGCCACAGCGTGTTGATGCCGCCCAGCGGATCGACCACGCCCTGGTACAGGAAGTAGCCCCAGGCCGCCACGCACAGGCCGGTCGCGGTCAGGTTGGCGTACACGTTCTCGGTCTGCTTCATGGCCGGCACGAAGGCGCCGAGCAGGTCCTGCAGCATGAAGCGGCCGGCGCGGGTGCCGGCGTCGACCGCCGTCAGGATGAACAGCGCCTCGAACAGGATGGCGAAGTGGTACCAGAAGGCCATCATGACCTTGCCGCCGATGACGCCCGACAGGATCTGCGCCATGCCCACGGCCAGGGTCGGCGCGCCGCCGGCGCGCGAGATGATGCTGGCCTCGCCGACATCCTTGGCGGTCTGGGTCAGCATCTCCGGCGTGATGTAGAAGCCCATCTGCGAGACCGCGTGTGCGGCGGACTCGGCCGTGGTGCCCAGCAGCGCGGCCGGGCTGTTCATGGCGAAGTAGACGCCCGGCTCGATGGTCGAGGCGGCCACCAGCGCCATGATGGCGACGAACGATTCCATCAGCATCGCGCCGTAGCCGATGAAGCGGGCGTGGGTTTCATTCTCGATCATCTTGGGCGTGGTGCCCGACGAGATCAGCGCATGGAAGCCGGACACGGCGCCGCAGGCGATGGTGATGAACAGGAAGGGGAACAGCGTGCCGGCCCAGACCGGACCGGTGCCGTCGATGAACTTGGTCATGGCCGGCATTTTCAGGTACGGGGCCACCACCACGATGCCCAGCGCCAGGCCGACGATGGTGCCGATCTTGAGGAAGGTCGACAGGTAGTCGCGCGGGGCCAACAGCAGCCACACCGGCAGCACCGAGGCGACGAAGCCGTAGCCGATCAGCATCCAGGTCAGTTCGGTGCCGGTGAAGGTGAACATCGGCGCCAGCGCCGGGTTTTCCTGCACCATCTGGCCGCCGAAGATGGCCGCCATCAAGAGGATGAAGCCGATCACCGACACCTCGCCGATGCGGCCGACGCGGATGTAGCGGGTGTACACGCCCATGAACAAGGCGATGGGGATGGTGGCCATGACGGTGAAGCTGCCCCACGGCGAGCCGGTCAAGGCCTTCACGACGATCAGCGCCAGCACCGCCAGGATGATGACCATGATCATGAAGGTGCCCAGCAGCGCGATCATGCCGGGGATTTGGCCCAGCTCCGATTTGATCAGGTCGCCTAGCGAGCGGCCGTCGCGGCGCATGGAAATGAACAGCACGATGAAGTCCTGCACCGCGCCGGCGAACACCACGCCGGCCAGGATCCACAACATGCCGGGCAGATAGCCCATCTGCGCGGCCAGCACCGGGCCGACCAGCGGTCCGGCGCCGGCGATGGCGGCGAAGTGGTGGCCGAACAGCACGTACTTATTGGTCGGCACGTGGTCGAGGCCGTCGTTGAGCTTGTTGGCCGGCGTCATGCGGCGCGCGTCCAGGCCCAGCACCTTGTCGGCGATGAACAGGCTGTAGAAGCGGTAGGCGATCAGGTAGACGCAGACGGCGGCGATGACGATCCAGATGGCGCTGATCGACTCGCCGCGCTTGAGCGCGACGACGCCCAGCGCCGCGGCGCCGCACAGGGCGAGCGCGGCCCAGCCGAGCCGGCTGGCCAGGGTGGGTGGCGCGGTGGGATGTAGTGATTTCATGCTTCCTCCAAGGTGTGGGGCGCCGCTTTACGGGTGGGGTCAAGTCTGACATTCGGACACGGCCTCCGCTGTAAGCCTCGGCTACAGCGGAGGCCGTGTCCGAATGTCAGACTTGACCCCATGGCGGCTTATGACCAGTATTCAGGAAGCTGATATCCGCCGCAAGCGCAGCATTACGCACTATGGCTCGGTATAACTACGTAGTAACCACAGGCGGCGGCAGCGTAGAATCGCGCTACAGAAGAAGAATTCGGGACCCACGTCATGAAGTTGCGGCAAAAAGTCATATTCCTGGCCATCACGCCGCTGATCCTGGCGCTGATCGCCATCGCGCTGGCGGTGCGCCATCAGTCGGTGCTGCTGGCCCAGCAGCAGCGCGACACCATCCAGCAAGCCTACCTGAGCAGCAAGGAGGCCGAGCTCAGGCACTACGTGGCGCTGGCCTCGCACTCCATCGCCCACCTGTACGAGTCGGGCCGCGACGACCAGGCCACCCGCGACGAGGCCAAGCGCATCCTGTCCTCGCTCAGCTATGGCGACGACGGCTATTTCTTCGTCTACGATATGCAGGGCAACACGCTGATGCATCCGCGCCAGCCCGAGCTGGTCGGCAAGAACCTATTCGAGCTGCGCGACGAGCTGGGCCAGCCCACCATCCAGAACCTGCTGGCCCGCGCGCGCGCCGGCGGCGGGCTGGAGCGCTACCGCTGGGTCAAGCCCTCGACCCACAAGTCCGGCGCCAAGCTGGGCTATGTGATCCCGATGCCGAAGTGGGGCTGGATGATGGGCACCGGCATCTATCTGGACGACGTCGACCAGGCGCTGGCCAAGATCGATGTCCAGCAGTCCGGCAACATCCACAACACCATGCTGTGGATCGCCGCGATCGCCATCGCGGCCGCGGTGGCGGTGGCCAGCTCCGGCCTGGCGCTCAACATCAGCGAGCTGCGCGTGGCCGACGCCAAGCTCAAGGTGCTGGCCCAGCGCGTGGTCGAGTCGCAGGAGGAGGAGCGCGCGCGCCTGTCGCGCGACCTGCACGACGGCATCAGCCAGTGGCTGGTGTCGATCAAGCTGCAGATCGAGGCCGGCATCATCCGCCTGAGCGCGGGCAACGGCCAGCAGCCGGCCGCGCAGGCGGCCTTCGAGCACGCGGCCGAGCAGCTCAACAACGTGATGGGCGAGGTGCGCCGCATCTCGCACAACCTGCGCCCGGCCATCCTCGACGACCTGGGCCTGGCGGCCGCGCTGCACCACCTGGGCCAAGAGTACACGCTCAGCAGCGGAACCCCGGTACACTTCGAGGCGCGGGGCGTGACCGACGAGCTGCCGGACGTGGCCAACACCGTGCTGTTCCGCCTGGCGCAGGAGGCGCTGACCAACATCGAGCGCCACGCCGGCGCCCACCGCATCGACATCGCGCTGACCGGCGAGCACGGCGGCGTGACGCTGCGCATCCGCGACGACGGCAACGGCTTCGACGCCGAGGGCATCGCGCTGCATCCGATGCGCGGCATCGGCCTGCGCAACATGATGGAGCGCATGGACGCCATCGGCGGCCGCTTCGACATCGCCTCGTCGGCCGGCGGCACGGTGGTCACCGCGTTCGCCGGCAACAACAGTTAATACCGTTCATACCGTTTATAAAGATTAAAGACATGACAGCCACCATCAAAATCCTGCTGGTCGACGACCACCCCCTGGTGCGCGACGGCCTGCGCGCGCGGCTGGAGGCGATGCCGCAATTCGAGGTCGTGGCCGAGGCCGGCGGCGCGGCCGAGGCGCTGGAGCAGGCCGCCCGCTGCGACATCGACCTGGTGCTGATGGACATCAACATGCGCGGCGCCAACGGCATCGAGGCCACCGCCCGCTTCAAGCAGGCGTTCCCGCGCATCGCGGTGCTGATCCTGTCGATGCACGACAAGCTGGAATACGTGTCGCAGGCGATCCAGGCCGGCGCACGCGGCTACGTGCTCAAGGACGCGCCCGGCAAGGACATCGTGGTGGCGATCGAGACCGTCATGTCCGGCGGCATCTACTACAGCGCCGCGCTGGCGCGCCAGCTGGCCCAGCCGCACACCCAGGACAACCAGCTGACCTCGCGCGAGCACGAGGTGCTGCGCCACATCGCCAACGGCGAATCGAACAAGCAGATCGCCCGCGCGCTCGACCTCAGCGTACGCACCGTGGAAACCCACCGCCTCAACATCAAGCGCAAGCTGGGCATCGAAGGGCAGGCCGAGCTGATCCGTTTTGCGGTCCAGCATGCGCAGTAAAAAGCAAGGCGGACAGCGCCGGCTGTTGTAAAACCAGAGCGACGCTTCTAATTCCGTTAAGCAATTTCTAACAGTGCGTGTTTGCGCGGCAATATCTGCTATATTCCTGCACGGGTTGTGTATCTGCAATTGTATATAAGAAAATGTTTCCCGCGCGATAAATTGGTTCTATACTGGTCGTATCGAAAATAACAATACTTTCCTATGGTAATTGAGTTTCCACTGGTGGAATTGCAGGCGGTGTCCAACGCTCACAACGAGTGGGTGGCCCTGACCTTTGATTTGTCCGCCGACTCGGGCGACGCCTTCCAGGCCGCGCTCACCCTGCTCAAGACGCCCGATGTGTTCGCCGCGCTGGCTCCCCTGGACTGCATCCTGCCGGTGCCGCAGCCGGCCCTGCTGGAACTGTCGCACCTGGAAACCCTGCCGCCCAACCGCGTGATCCTGCGCGTGCCGGCCGCCGCCTGCGCCGAGCCCGCGGTGCAGAAGAAGCTGTCCGGCTACGCCGACGCCGGCTACCGCATCATGATCGAAGGCGTGGCCGGCATGGCCGCCACGCTGTGCGGCGCCAGGTCGCTGATGGTCGACGCCGCGCAGGCGCTGCCGCCGGTGCTGGCGCTGGTGGCCCAGCCGGGCCCGCACCTGGCCACCGGCATGGGCAGCGAACAGCGCATCGCCGAGTGCGCCAAGGCCGGCTTCAGCTGGTTCGCCGGCGACTTCGCCCTGCATCCCCCGCACGACGCCAGCGCCGGCGACGGCACCTCGCGCAAGCGCCTGCTGGCGCTGCTGGGCCTGCTGGCGCGCGACGCCGACTCGCGCGAGCTGGAGGTGCTGCTCAAGCAGGACCCGGCGCTGTCCTACCACCTGCTCAAGCTGGTGAACTCGGCCGCGTTCGCGCTCAGTTCGCCGATCCACAGCTTCAGCCAGGCCATCAACGTGCTGGGCCGGCGCCAGCTGCAGCGCTGGCTGCAACTGCTGCTGTACGCGCGCCAGCAGGACGACGGCATGGCCAACCCGCTGCTGCCGCTGGCGGCGGTGCGCGCCGCGCAGATGGAAGCACTGAGCAAGGCGCTCGGCTGGGACCGCGACCAGCAGGACATGGCCTTCGTGGCCGGCGTGTTCTCGCTGCTGGACGTCCTGCTGGGCATGCCGATGACGGAAATCGTCGCCGCGCTCAGCCTCGACCTGGACGTGGTGATGGCGCTGCTGGACCGCGGCGGCCCGCTGGGCGAGCTGCTGGCGCTGGTGGAACGCCACGACCGCGCCGCGCTGGACCGGGCCGGCATCGAACACGAGACCTACTGGCAGGCGCAGCTGCAGGCCTACCACTGGGCGATCCAGGTCAGCAGGAACATCTAAGCGATGGTCGCGCATCCCGTCTCCGACTTCCTGAACAACAGCGCGGCCTTGTGCGACGCGGTGTTGCGCTTGCGCGGAGCGGCGCTGGCCGAGGAGCTGGGGCGCATCGTGCGCAGCGTGATGAACAGTCCGCTGGGCGAATTCCTGCCGGCCGACACCCACGCCATGCTGCTCAAGCCGCCGGTGATCGAGGTGCTGGCCGCCAACGACGACGCCGTGCCCAGCCTGACGCAGGACATCGTGTTCGACGACGAATACTTCGGCCGCTTCGTGGTGTCCGGGCGTGCGCAGTACAGCGCGCTCGACCGCGAACACCTGGCTAGCCTGGCCAACCTGGCCGGCAGCGTGCTGCAGGTGCACGCGCTGGCGCAGCGCTCCACCCACGCCTACGTGCAGGTGGAATCGCAATTGCAGCACCAGGCGCAGATCCTCGACCACATCCACGAGTCCGTGCTGACCATGGACATGAACGGCTTCATCATCAGCTGGAACAAGGGCGCCGAGCGCCTGTTCGGCTACAGCGCGGTGGAAGCGGTGGGGCGCAACATCCTGTTCCTGTACCACGACGAGGACGAAAGCTTCGACGACACCTTCCTGGAGCAGGGCGGGCGGCTGATGGAGGTGCGGCGCAAAAAGAAGTCGGGCGAGGTGTTCTGGGCCAGCCTGTCGCTGTCGCCGCTGCGCGACATCAACGACCGCGCGATCGGCCTGATCGCCTACCTGACCGACATCACCGAGCGCAAGATGGCCGAGGAGCGCATCCACCACCTGGCCTACTACGACGCGCTGACCAACCTGCCGAACCGCTCGCTGCTGACCAAGCTGGTGGACCAGGCGCTGACCGTGGCCCAGCGCAGCAAGCTGCATGGCTGCGTGCTGTTCATCGACCTCAACCGCTTCAAGCTGATCAACGACACGCTGGGTCGCAAGATCGGCGACGAGCTGCTGTGCGAAGTGGCGCGCCGCTTCCGCGCCGTGCTGCGCGACCAGGACCTGGTGGCGCGGCTGGGCGGCGACGAATTCGCCGTCGGCCTGTTCGACATCGGCCAGCACTTCGAGGCCAGCATGGTGGCGCAAAAGCTGCTGGGCACCCTGAACACGCCGATCCTGATCGACGGCCACGATTTGCGCGTGGGCGGCAGCATCGGCATCAGCGTCTACCCGCAGGACGGCGGCGACGCCGAGACGCTGCTGCGGCTGGCCGACATCGCCATGTACCGCGCCAAGCAGGAGGGCGGGGCCGAGGGCGACCACGTCGCCTTCTACAGCCAGGACATGAACCAGGGCATGCAGGAGCGCATGCGGATCGAATCGGGGCTGCGGCACGCGCTGGGCAACGGCGAGCTGCTGCTGCACTACCAGCCCAAGTTCAGCATCGACAGCGGCAAGATCATCGGCGCCGAGGCGCTGGTGCGCTGGCGCCATCCGGAGCGCGGCCTGGTGCCGCCGGCCGAGTTCATCCCGCTGGCCGAGGCCACCGGGCTGGTGGTGCAGGTCGGCGAATGGGTGCTGGAGGCGGCCTGCGCGCAGGCCAAGGTGTGGAAGGACGCCGGCCTGCCGCCGATCCGGCTGGCGGTCAACGTCTCCGCGCGCGAATTCACCTCCACGCTGCCGGGCAGGGTGCAGGACACCTTGACGCGCTACGGCCTGGAGCCGTCGTGGCTGGAGCTGGAGATCACCGAGAGCACGCTGATGAACAACATCGACCGCGTGATCGGCATCATGGACCGCATCACCGCGCTGGGCGTGACCTTGTCGCTGGACGACTTCGGCACCGGCTATTCCAGCCTGTCCTATTTGAAGCGCTTCCCGATCGACACGCTCAAGATCGACCGCTCGTTCACCATCGGCATTCCCGCCGACGCCAATGACTGCGCGATCGCCAACACCATCATCAGCATCGCCCAACAGCTCAAGCACAAGGTGATCGCCGAGGGCGTGGAGACGGTCGAGCAGCTGGCCTTCCTGAAGAACTCGGGCTGCGACGAGGTGCAGGGTTATTTGTTCTCGCGGCCGCTGGAGGCGGAGGCGTTCGAGCAGGCGCTGCGCGAGAACTGGACGCCGGGCCAGGCCAGCCGCGCCGCCTGAGCTGGCCGGCGCCGGACGAAAAAAAACAGACCGAGGTCTGTTTTTTTTATTGCTTAAGCCGGACGCGCGCGGCGTCGGCCCGGCATCATGCCTTGCGGCGGCGCGCCATGAAGCCAACCAGGCCCAGGCCGGCGATCAGCATCGCGTAGGTTTCCGGTTCCGGCACAGGCGTCACTTTCAACGACAGCGAACCGACGAAGCCCTGGGTGTTGACCAGCGGCGTGCCGGTCACGGTGATGTGGTGCACGGTGTTGCTCAGCGTCGGCAGTTGCAGCAGCCAGTAATCGAAGCCGCTGTCGCCGAAGGTGAGATTGGTGATCGGAGCGAAGCTATGGCCATCCAGGCTGACACCGGTCACGTCATAGCCGGCGCCGCCGGTGAAGTTGGCCGACACCTGGCCGACAAAATGGTTGGCGCTGGCGAAGTGGGTCAGGTCCAGATCGAAGACGTTGGTCGTGGCGTAGCCGGCGAAGGTGCCGGAATACGAATTCGTGATGGTCGGCGACGGGTTCAGCGTGATGACCGTGTTGGCCGAAGCCACTGCGGAGGAAACCAGCAGCGCCGCTGCCAGGATGGTGGATTTAAAGTTCATGGGTTCTCGTCGGTTGTTGGGTGGGTGTTCGCTGAGTTTCCGTAAGACATTGTTTCTTATGGAAAAATCTGTTTCACTTGGTTATTAATCCGTATAGTATCCAGACGAGCTCAATATTGCAACATGTTCTTCAAAATACAATTGTAATGTGGTTTTGTAACTTTTTTTGATATCGCACAATAGTGCTGTGATGTGGGAAACAGACTGGATAGCCCCCCAGTCGGAGGTGAAATCTGTATAATGCTGCACACTTAGGAAGCGTGGCCGAGTGGTTGAAGGCACTAGTCTTGAAAACTAGCGACGGGTTAAACTGTTCGTGAGTTCGAATCTCACCGCTTCCGCCAGGAAACAAAGAAAGCCGCCCTTGGGCGGCTTTTTTGTTTCCTGGCGGAGCGAGGGAGCGCCCGCGCGCTCCCGTGTGAGATTCGAAGGCATGGCCCTGCAGGGCCATCCCGCCCCGAATCGTCCGATTGCTGCCGCTGCGCGGCAGCTGCGCGCGCCGCGGGCGCGCGGCGTGCCTCTATATTTCTGAGTTCGCAGGCCAGCGGCCTAAAATTTTTCCCAGCAACAATTCCCAAACACAACAAACAGCCGATTGCTATCGGCCATCACGGCAAGCTCAAGTCCATGCCCAGCATCCTGACAAGGACGAAGGTGACGACTCCCAGGCTCAGCAGCGACAGCACGAAGACAGCGGCCACCTTGCCGCCCGCGCGCAGCAGCGCGCGCCTCTCCTCCAGCTTCCTTCCCTGATCGTAGTGCCACTTGATGGCGAAGAACATGCCCGTGCCCAGCACGAGCGCCTTGAACGTCACGAAGACAATCGGGATCCAATCCATCATTTTGAGTATTTCCTGGCTATTACTGACACTATCTATCGTCAGGAGCACTACCTCACTGCCATGCAGGATGGTATTGCCGCCCGTTCTGAAGCATACTACTTCAAAGCAATTTCCATACATCGAGACAAAATGTCCCAGTTGAAACCCATACAAGATTTACCCGGCTGGTTGCCGCGATTGGCCCCGCACGGCGGGCCGCGCTTTTTGCAGATCGCCGATGCGTTGCAGGCGGCGGTGGTGGACGGATTGCTGCAACCGGGCGACCGTCTGCCTCCGCAGCGCCACCTGGCGGCGCAGTTGGACGTCGACCTGACGACGATCACGCGCGCCTACGACGAAGCCAGGCGCCGCAACCTGCTGGAGGGCAGGGGCGCTCGCGGCACGTATGTCGCGGCGCCGAAAGTCGAATTGAGCTCGATCCTCGACCTGAGCATGAATACCCCGCCGCCACCGGAGGGCGTGGACTTCGACGACATGTTGAAACAAGGTCTGTCGCAAGTGCTGATGAGGGCGGACAACGAATTGCTGATGACCTACCACCTGGCCGGGGGCAGCGATGCCGACCGCAAGGCCGGCGCCCACTGGCTCGAACCGATGTTCGGACGCCTGGACACCCGCCAGGTGGTGGTCTGCCCGGGTGCGCAAGCGGCGATCGCCGCATTGATCCTCGCTTTGACGGAGCCTGGCGATGTCATCCTGGCGGAGCCTGTGAGTTATCCCGGCCTGCGTGCCGCGGCGGTCCAATTCGGCCGACAGCTCATCGCGGTGGAGGCGGACCGGCACGGGATGCTGCCCGAGATGCTGGAGCAAGCCTGCCGCCGGCACAAGCCCGGGCTGGTCTACCTCAATCCGACATTGCAGAACCCGACCGCCGTCACCATGCCGCAGCGCCGCCGCGAGGAGCTCGCCGGCGTCGCCAAGCGCCGCCGGGTACGCATCGTCGAGGACGATCCCTACTGGCTCCTCGCCGAAGCCGCGCCGCCGCCCGTCGCCACGTTCGCCCCGGAGCAGGCGTACTACATCTCGACGCTGTCGAAATGCCTGACGCCCGGCTTGCGCGTGGCCTTCGTGCTGATACGCGATCCGCACGAACGCGAACGCTTCCTGGCCGCGCTCAGATCATTCGCGCTGATGGTCGCACCCCTGACCGCCGCGCTGGCCACCCAGTGGATACTCGACGGTTCGGCCGGCCGGTTGATGGAAGGCGTACGCAACGAGGCGCGCCTGCGCCAACGGATGGCCCGGGATACCCTGGCGGGGCGGTACGGCGGCGCCGGAGACGGCCTGCATGTATGGATCGAGTTGCCGGCGTATTGGCATTCCTCGCAGCTTGCGCGCGCGGCCGACAGCGAGGGCCTCGCTGTCACGCCGGCGGAGGCATTCGCAACCGGCGACGGATCCGTGCATGCCATACGGATCTCCCTGGGCGGCATCAAGGACCGTGGACGCTTGCGGGCGGGGCTTCAACGGCTGTCCGATCTGCTGGCGCGGCGGCCCGAGGCGTTCAGCGCGGCTGTGGTTTAATCGTCCGGGCGACGCCACGCCGCATCGGAAGAGGGCGAATAAAATTTGAGGAAACCGTGGGGAACTCGTTAAGATAGCAACATGCGATTCTGGAGATGGCGGGTATGTGGTGGTTGAGAAAATGTGCGTCGCCCCTGTTGCGAGGCGCCGTGATGCTGGGCCTGGCCTGTCCCGGGCTGGCGATGTCCACTGAAGTGAGCATGGCGTTTGGCGAGAAGATTCCGCCTTTCTGTTTTCCCGAAACCGATTCCGGCATCGAACTGGAGATCCTGCGCGAGGCGCTGGCGTTCCGCGGCCACACGCTCAAGCCGAAATACTATCCCTTCGCCCGCATCCCCACGGCGTTCAGGATGGGCAGCGTCGACGCCGCCATGACCGACCTCGGCGAAGACATGGGCAAGGCCGGCGCCTTCTACGGCGATCCCGCAGTCTTTTATGACAACGTTTTCATCACACTGGCGTCCCGGCATATCTCGATCAGGACGCCAGCGGACCTGCGCGGCCTGACCGTCATCGCCTTTGTCGGCGCCCTGAAGCGCTACCCCGCGTGGCTGAACCAGGTGAAGAAGGAGGGGCGCTACTTCGAGCAGAACAATCAATCGCTGCAAGTGATGACGCTCGATGCCGGCCACTACGACGTCGCGCTCAGCGACAAGAACATCTACAAGTACTTCAGCCTGCTGCTCAAGGGGAGCAAGAACTTCCATGACAAGCCTATCGCGATGCACAACTTCGTGAAGATGAATCCGATGGATTACCGTCCGGTGTTCCGGGACCAGGGCGTGCGCGACGACTTCAACGCCGGACTGAAGCAGCTCAAGAGTTCGGGCCGCTTCAACGCGATCTATAAAAAATACCTGGGCGACCAGCGCGACTGAGCTACACCGCGCTCGGAAGGTGGTCGACCAGATGGCGTCGTGGATGCGCCACCCCGTCAATTGATCATTTGACATGGCGGAACCCGCGCTTGATAATCGGCCTTCCGCCATATGCCGGGACGAGCCCATGGGTACCGCGATAGACAATACCGAAGTGTTGAAAGACTGGTTCCTGCGCAGCGGTGTCCACACGCCGCTGCACACCTGCATCGGTCCCTTGCCGAGCTCCAGGGCCTCGATCGTGCGCTGGACCAGCAACCAGCCGGACGCGATGATCCAGACCATCAGCTCGCATCCCAACGACTACCGCATCGCCATCATGCTGGAGCCGGTCGACGCCCGCATCTGGCTGCACGGCCAGCCGGTGTGGGGCGGGGTGATCGCGGCCGAGCGCTTCCGCATCTGCCCGCCCAGCGGCGCCAGCCAGTGGAGCCGGCTGAGCAGCTGCGACATCGTCAACCTGTTCGTGCCGGCCGCGCTGATCGACAGCCTGAACGGGCTGCGCGAAACGCCGCTGAGCCTGGGCGCCCAGCAGTTCACCTCGGACCGCCACGTGATGGAGCTGGTGCGCCGCATGCTCAACGGCGACGCCATGGCCGGGCCGTTGCAGTCGCAGTATTGCGACGGCCTGATGGTGGCGCTGCTGAGCTATCTGCTGGAGCACTACAGCAGGCCGGCGGCGGCGCCGCAGTCGAGCACGCTGGGCGGCGGACGCCTGCGGCGCGTGCTGACCCACATGGGCGCCAACCTGGCCACCGGCGTCAGCAACCGCGACCTGGCGGCGCTGTGCGGCATGAGCGAGGCGCACTTCTCGCGCGAGTTCCACCTGGCGCTGGGCCTGCCGCCGCACCGCTACCTGATGAAGATGCGGCTGGAGCAGGCGCGCACCATGCTGCTGGCCGGCGGCCGGGCGATGGCCGACATCGCCGAGGCCTGCGGCTTCCACGACGCCAGCCATTTGTCGCGCACCTTCAGCCGCCACTTCGGCACGCCGCCAGCCAAATTCCGCCAGCAGCGCGGCAATTAATTCCTCAGCAGCTGGCGCGAAAAACTCACCATCGCGCCCACCGCCGCGAAGCCGGCCGCCACCATCAGCGCGTACACCGTGCCGCGCGTATCGGACAGCGTGAAGCAGTAGGCCACCAGCGCCGCGCCGGTGGCCTGGCCGCTCAGGCGGGCGGTGGCGACGATGCCGCTGGCGCTGCCCGCCCGCGCGCGCGGCGCGCTGCCCATGATGGCCTTCATGTTGGGCGCCTGGAAGAAGCCGAAGCCCACGCCGCACAAGGCCATGCGCCAGCCGATGTCGAGCGCCGAGGCGTCGGCCGGCAACGCGACCAGCAACAGCATGCCTCCACATAAAACCGCCAGGCCGATGCCGCCCAGCGTGCCGGCCGGGTAGCGGTCGCTCATCCAGCCGCCCAGCGGCCCCATCACGGCGACCAGCGCCGGCCACGGCGTGATCAGGAAACCGGTGTCGATCGGCGAGCGGCCCAGCGTGCGCTCGAAGAAGAAGGGCAGCGACGAAGGCCAGGCTCTGCACGGCGAAGGTGCAGAACGCCGTCAGCGCCGACAGCGCGAACATCGGTTTGCGGAACAAATCCACCGGCAGCGGCGGCGCCGCGTGGCGCGCTGGCGGCGCAGCGGCAGCGCCCAGCACAGCACGGCTCCGGCGATCTCGGCCAGCGGCAGGCGCTGCGGCGCGGCGCCATGCGCGGCGTCGCCCAGCGCCAGGATCGCCAGGCCGAAGGCGCCGACGTTGTACAGCGCGGCCAGCGCGTCGAGCCGGTGCGCGGCGCGCGCGGTCTGCGGCAGCGCCTGGGAGGCCGCGCCCAGCGCCAACAAACCCAGCGGGACATTGATCGCGAACAGCCACAGCCACGACGCCAGCGACAGGATCAGCGAGGCCACGGTCGGCCCCACCGCGAACGCCACCGCCACCACCAGCGCGTTGGTGCCGAAGCCCTGGCCCTGGCGCTCGGACGGGTAGATGGCGCGGATCAGCGCGGTGCTGACGGCCATCATCGCGCTCGCGCCCAGGCCCTGCAGCAGCCGCGCCGCCACCAGCGCCGGCAGCGACCACGCCAGCGCGCAGCCCAGCGAGGCCAGCGTGAACAGCACCAGTCCGCTTAGGGCGACGCGGCGGTAGCCGGCGATCTCGCCCAGCGCGGCGAACGGCAGCAGTGTGGCCACCATCGCCAGCTGGTAGGCGTTGACGATCCACACCGACGCGGCCGGCGTGGCGTGCAGCTGCGCGGCCATCGACGGCAGCGCGGTGTTGGCGATCGCCGTGTCCAGCGAGGCCAGCGCCACGCCGGTCATCAGCGACAGCATGGCCCAGGTGCGCTCGGCCGGCGGCAGGCCCGCCTCGGCGGCGGCCGCGCTCAATCGCGCACCACGCCGGAAGGACCGATGCGCTCGGCGTTCGGCACGTCCGACATGCGGATGCGGATCAGGTGGCGGCGCTCGTCGGTGTAGGTGGTGCGGCCGTGCAGCACGCGGTGGTTGTCGGCCCACAGCAGGGTGTCGGTGGGCAGCTGCTGCTTGAAGCGCGGCGCGCCGTGCTCGGCCACCTCGTTCAGCAGCGCCAGCGCGTCGACCAGCGCCGGCGTGCTGAGGTCGGGCCGCACCGCCAGGCCTTTCTGGATCGCGTCGTAGCGCCAGCGCAGCGTGAAGCGGTCGCCGTCGCGGCGCGGCGGGCCGAACACCGGCGCCACGAAATGCTCGACGGCGGCGTCGCCGGCCGCGTACACGGCCGGCACGCGGAACGGCACCGGCGTTTCGCTCAGCAGGTCGAAGGCGGCGCGGCCGGCCGCCGTCTGCTGCAGCGTCTGGTAGATGGCCTCGCCGTCGATCAGCAGCGAGTGGCCGCCCTGGCAGTCGGCCGCCTGCACCACGTACAGGATGAACTGTTCCTCCGGCATCGGATAGAACGAGGAGTCGGTGTGCATGTCGGCGCTGCCGACGCGCTCGGAAAAGGTGGTGAAGCGGGCGGCGCTGTGGGCCTCGGGGCGCGACTTGACGTCCCACGCCACGCGGCCGGTGCGCTGGTCGGTGGAGGTGGGGAAGCCCAGCATCAGCGTCAGCGCGTACAGGGCGGCGTTGCGGCGGTCCTCGCTCAGGCCTTGCAGGCCGAGGCCGCCCAGCACCACGCCGTTCGTGCCCTGTCCGCGCAGTTGACGGGTCAGCCGGCGCAGCGCGCCCACCTCGCTCAATTCGGCCCGCAGCGACACCTCTTCCGGGTGGGCATAAAACCCGTTTTCATTAAATCCATTGAAGCGGCGGCTTAATATTTCATAGATGATATTTAAATCACTTCCCCAGACGACATCCGCCGATGTAATAGCGACATTATTAATTGCATTGAATGAACTGGACATAAGAATTCCTTTTTGATTAAATCGAATGTTGCTTTGAAGAAGTTCGGATATTCTAAAGCCATGCTATTCCGTTTACTGTTGTTTTTAATGTGCCATGGAAACTATTATTCCTTCCGTTGATATTAATAAATGCTTTGAAAACAATATGTTGCGAATAGTCTACAAGGCCGAAATACCCGGCGCTTGGCCGATTCCGCTTGCGCTATGATGAATGCCGTCTCCTTCCGCAAAGCGGCCAGTTACTATCAAATTAAACGTTGAAGGACTAGCATAATGAAATGGTTTAATTCGCTGCGTCTAGGACAAAAGCTGGGGTTGGCATTCTCCGCTGTATTAGCGCTGACGGTGTTGGTGGGGGTTTTGTCCGTCTGGGAGCTGGCTCAGGTTAATAACACGTCCAAGCGGTTTTCCGCCCGCTGGATGCCCAGCATCCGGGTGATCGAGGACATCAAGTCGCAGATCGCGCGCATCCGCACCCGCGAGCTGCAATACATCATCTCGTCCAGCCTGACTGACATGGACAAATACGACCAGGTGATCGCCAAGGACCTGGTCGACCTGAAGAAAATGCAGGACGAGTTCGTGGTGCTGGCCAGCTCCGCCGAGGAGCGGGCCATGTACGGCAAGTTCGTCGACATGTGGGCGCGCTACATGGAGGAGGACGGCAAGATCCGCGCCGCCGCCCGCGCCAACAACGACGACCAGGCGCGCGCGCTGATCCGCGGCGAGTCGAACAAGCTGATCGTCGCCCTGCGCGGCCAGGTCGACCAGCTGGTCGACTACTACACCGACGGCGGCAAGCTGGAGGCGGTCGAGGGCGACCGCCGCTACAACTCGTCGCGGTTGTGGATACTGGGGCTGGTGGTCGGCAGCGTGGCCTTCGGCGCGACCGGCGGCTTGCTGATCACGCGCTGGATCACGCGCAGCCTGGGCGGCGAACCGGACTACGCGACCGACATCGTCAGCCAGATCGCCGCCGGCGACCTGGGCGTGACGGTCGAGACCCGTTCGGGCGACACCACCAGCCTGCTGTACGGCATGCGCACCATGCGCGACAACCTGGAGAAGATCGTCGGCGAGGTGCGCGGCGCCACCGGCGTGATCACCCACGCGTCGGGCGAGATCGCCGCCGGCAACCTGGACCTGTCCTCGCGCACCGAACAGCAGGCCAGCTCGCTGGAGGAGACCGCCGCCTCGATGGAGGAGCTGACCTCGACCGTGCGCCACAACGCCGACAACTCGGCCCAGGCCAACCAGCTGGCCAGTTCGGCGGCCAGCGTGGCGCAGAAGGGCAGCGCGGTGGTGGCGCAGGTGGTCGACACCATGGGCGCGATCAACACCTCGTCGCGCAAGATCGCCGACATCATCGCCGTCATCGATGGCATCGCCTTCCAGACCAACATCCTGGCGCTGAACGCGGCGGTGGAGGCGGCCCGCGCCGGCGAGCAGGGCAGGGGCTTCGCGGTGGTGGCGACCGAGGTGCGCAACCTGGCCCAGCGCTCGGCGGCGTCGGCCAAGGAGATCAAGGATTTGATCGGCGAATCGGTCGGGCAGGTGGAGAACGGCAGCAAGCTGGTGGCCGAGGCCGGCGCGACGATGAACGAGGTGCTGGAAAGCGTGCAGAGCATGGCCGGCGTGATGGCCGAGATCAGCCACGCCAGCCGCGAGCAGAGCGCCGGCATCGAGCAGGTCAACCAGGCGATTTCGCAGATGGATACCGTGACCCAGCAGAACGCCGAGCTGGTCCAGCAGGCGGCGTCGGCCGCGCAGGGTTTGCAGGATCAGGCCGCCACGCTGTCGCAGCTGGTGAGCGTGTTCCGCCTCAAGGATGGCGGGCGCGGCGCGGCGCCGGCGGCGCGGCCGGCGCGCGCCAAGCAGTGGCCGGCCCTGAGCGGCGCGGTGCGCAGCTAGCGCCGGCGTGGTCAGCGCCCCACAGTTTGCACTGCGGCATGGGAATGCCAGCAGCTTAGTACAAAAACAGCAGTCCTGTCCGTGACCTGAGCACGGCGACAAAACACACTCCGTGTCAGTTGAAGTCCTTTCATCAAACTGTCACGGAGTGTTCATGTTGCAAATTCGTCCCATCGTTCGTGCCGTCGCCCTGCTGTGCGCCGGCGCCGCCCCCCTGACCGCCGCCGCCCAGGTCAGCGCCGACGCGCCGCCGCGCGTGGAAATCACCGGCTCGCGCATCAAGCGCGTCGATGCGGAAACCGCGTCGGCGGTGCAGGTTATCACAGCCGAGCAGATCGCCCGCTCCGGCGCGGCCACCGTCAGCGACGTGCTGCGCGACCTGCCGGCCGGGAACACCGGCGCCTACACGTCGGAGGGCACGCCGGGCCAGGCCTTCGGCTCGGCCGGCATCTCGCTGCGCGGCCTGGGCGCGGGCTCCACGCTGACGCTGATCAACGGCCGCCGCGTGGCGCCGTTCGGCTTCGGCTCGGCCTCGTTCGTCGACACCAACTCGATCCCGGTCGACGCCGTCGAGCGCATCGAGGTGCTGCTGGACGGCGCCTCGGCGATCTACGGCGCCGACGCCATCGGCGGCGTCATCAACATCATCCTGCGCAAGAACTACGAGGGACTGGCGCTGAAGGTCTCGGGAGGCACCTCGGCCTACCACGACGGCAACACCGGCGACATCGGCCTGACCTACGGCAAGGGCACGCTGGCGCAGGACGGCTACAACTGGCTGCTGAGCCTGTCCCACCGCGACACCAGCCCGGTGCTGGTCAACGCCCGTCCGCGTACCAGGGATTCCGACTTCCGCCGCTACGGCCTGGCCGACCGCCGCTCCTCGTTCTCCAGCAACGCCTACACCGCGTCCGGCACCACCGGCGGCAGCTTCCTCGGCATCATCGGCGACTGCCCGGCGCTGGTGGACGCCGGCTCGCCGCTGAACGGCCGCTGCGTCAACGACAACACCAGCGCCGTCACGCTGCAATCGAAGAGCCAGCGCGACAACGTCTACAGCGCGCTGACCTACGACCTGGGCCGTGGCTGGGAAATGTTCGGCGACGCCGCGCTCAGCCGCAGCCGCCAGGCGTCCAGCATGTACAGCTACGCCACCAATTCCTACGGCGCCTACACCAACGACCTGGTCGACAAGTACGGCCTGTACGGCAACGCGCCGGGCACCACCATCAGCTACCTGCTGCTGCCGGCCAGCCATCCGCAGAACAAGTGGGGCAAGACGGTGGGCGTGCGCTATGTGTTCAACGACGTGCCGACCACCATCGCCAGCGAGAGCCGCAATATGCGCGGCACGCTGGGCGCGCGCGGCACGCTGGGCAAGTGGGACGTGGAGGCGGCGGCCATGTTCTCGCGCTCGCTGACCGACACGCGCTACCACGGCTACATCCAGGACAAGGTGCTGATCAACGACGTGCTCGACGCGGACGGCCTGGTGCGCAACAGCTTCCTGCTGCACAACCCGGGCGGCAACGATGCGGGGCTGATGGCGCGACTGTATCCCGAGCTGAACAACCACGCCGACACCAGCACCAGCAGCGTCGACGTGCACGGCAATCGCGAGCTGTTCACGTTGCCCGGCGGGCCGCTGTCGATCGCGGTCGGCGCCGAGTACCGCCACGAGAAATTCGACGCCATGCCGGACCAGCTGTTCACCGACGGCTCGATCCAGTTGATCGGCATGACCGGCGCCAACGGCTCGCGCAGCGTGACGGCCGCGTATGGCGAATTGTCGGCGCCGGTGCTCAAGACGGTCGAGCTGAGCCTGGCCGCGCGGTCCGACCGCTACAGCGACTTCGGCTCGGCCTTCACGCCCAAGGCCGGCATCAAATGGAGCCCGTTGCCGCAGCTGGCCTTGCGCAGCACCTATGCCGAGGGCTTCCGCGCACCGTCGCTGCCGGAGCTGCACGCAGGGAACACCAACGGCTACACCAAGGTGCTCGATCCCAAGCGCTGCCCGGTGTTCACCGCCGGTAACGACGACTGCGAGCGCTATGTGGCCTTCACCACCGGCGCCAATCCCGACATCAAGGCCGAGAAGTCCAAGAGCCTGACGGTGGGCTTCGTGGCCGAACCGGTGCCGGGCTGGTCGCTGTCGGTCGACGCGTACCACATCAAGCGGCGCGACGAATTGTCCACCATCAGCGCCAGCTACCTGCTGGAGAACGAGGCGAAGTTCGCCGACCGCATCGTGCGCAACCCGGTCAGCGGCAAGCTCGACCACCTGAGCCTGATCACCGCCAACCTGTCGTCGACGCAGACGCGCGGCGTGGACGTGGACGCGCGCGGCAGCTTCAGCGTGGGCGAGTGGGGCCGCGTGTCGCTGAGCGCCAGCTACAACCGCATGAACAGCTACCTGAGCACCGACGTGCCCGGCAACGATCCGGTCGACTACGTCGGCTACTACCTGCAGCCGAAGAACCGCGGCCGCGCCGGCGTGGCGTGGGATCGCGGCCCGTGGGATGCGAGCGTCAACTGGAGCTACGTGGGCGGCTACTCGGTCAAGAGCACGCCGGACACGGCCTGCTCGTTCCAGGCGGCGAACCCGCAGCTGTGCGACGTCCACTCGTGGCTGACGGCCAGCGCCTACATCGGCTACAAGGGCTTCCGCAACCTGGAGCTGTCGCTGTCGGTGCAGAACCTGGCCAACAAGGAAGCGCCGATGGACGCCAGCCAGCTGGCCTACCTGCAGGGCTACGGCACTTCCTACCATAGCCAGCTCGGCCGCTACGTGCAGCTGACCGCCAGCTACAAGTTCAAGTAATCAACCCAGGCGCCGGCCCAATGCCGGCGCCGCTTTGTGAGTTTTTCCATGTACAGAATTCTTCTTGCGCTGAGTGCGCTGCTGCTGTCGGCCTGCGGCACCGTCGCGCCCATCGATCACAACAACGATGCCTTGCGCGTCGAATGCCATTGGGACCTGCACTACCCGAGCGTGGCCCCGGCCGACGCCACGCTGGCGCAGCTGCGCGAGACGGCCACGCGCCGCCTGGCCGCGCTGAACCTGAACGCGCAGTGGGAGCTGAACAGCGAAGGCGCGAGCGCCGAAGCCTTCACCGACAGCGAGCCGGACCGCCAGCGCCTGCATCGCCTGCTGAGCGTGGTGCTGCCGGGGCTGGAGCGTTATCCGTCCTCGTTCTTCGCCAACGTCCGCTTGCACAACATCGTGCTGGTGAAGGAGCTGGCGGTGGGCGGCCAGCGCCGGCTGGCGATGCCGATGGCCGAGGTCGACAGCGTGGCCTACGCCGACAACAGCGCCAGGCTATGCCCGGCCGGCATGGAGATGCGCGTGCATCACGAGTTCTACCACTTCATCGACTACCGCGAGCACAACGACTACTACCACGCCGATCCCGCGTGGCTGGCGCTCAATCCGGCCGAGCTCACCTACGGCAAGGGCGGCGCCACCTTCTACGGCAAGAACCTGCAGGACGTCGGGCACGCCAAGCCGGGCGTGGTCAGCCTGTATTCCAGCTACGGCCAGGAGGAGGACAAGGCCGAGACCTTCGGCTGGATGATGACGCCGGACTACGCCGCGCGGCTGGACCTGTACGCGATGCAGGACGTCAATCTGGCCGCCAAGCTGCGCCACATGCGCGAACAGTTCCGCAAATACAGCCAGGCGGGAGGGCGTGAAAAATAATTAATTGTCGGGCTTGCAATCGATGCAGGCAGCCGCAGCTTAGGTCGGTCTTTTCTTAAAAAGCGATTAAGATGAACCGTTACCCGCTGTGGAAGTACATCGTGATTGTGATCACGGTGTTGTTGGGCGCACTCTACACCGCGCCCAATTATTTTGGACAATCGCCGGCGCTGCAGATCAGCAGCGACAAGGCCAGCGTGCGCGTGGGCGCGGAGCTGGTTGGCAAGGTCGAGGCGGTGCTCAGGCAGGCGCAGGTGCCGTTCAGCGCCGTGGCCTTCGACAGCGCCCACGCCTCGGTGCGCGCGCGCTTCGCCGATCCCGATACGCAGTTCCGCGCCAAGTCGGTGCTGGAGAAGGGCTTGAACGCCGATACCGCCGATCCGAATTACCTGGTCGCCCTGAACCTGCTGTCCGACACGCCGCAG
Source organism: Duganella sp. BJB1802 (assembly GCF_013369445.1). NCBI lineage: Bacteria > Pseudomonadati > Pseudomonadota > Betaproteobacteria > Burkholderiales > Oxalobacteraceae > Duganella > Duganella sp. BJB1802. Next base: position 44,097 of record NZ_JABWEF010000005.1, read on the forward strand.
TGGATGCAGAAGCTGCACGCGCTGCCGATGTACCTGGGCCTGGACCTGCGCGGCGGCGTCCACTTCCTGATGCAGGTCGACACCAAGGCCGTGCTGGACAAGAAGCTGCAGGGCGTGCAGTCCTCGCTGCGCAGCGTGTTGCGCGACAAGTCGGTGTTCCATGGCGGGATCGCGCGCGTCGGCGAGACGATAGAGATCAGCTTCCGCGACGAGGCCACGCGCCAGAAGGCCCATGACCTGATCGCCGGCCAGGGCCCCGAGCTGCTGCTGGCCGATGTGGCCGACGGTGCGCAGTTGAAGACCGTCGTGCGGCTCAAGCCAGAGGCGCTGCAGCAGACCATCAACGAAGGCGTGGCGCAGAATATCGCGACCCTGTCCAAGCGGGTGAACCAGCTGGGCGTGGCCGAGCCCATCATCCAGCAGCAGGGCCCGGACCGCATCGTGGTGCAGCTGCCCGGCGAACAGGACGTGGCGCGCGCCCGCGCCGTGATCGGCCGTACGGCCACGCTGGAAGTGCACATGGTGGACGAGACGATCACGCGCGGCACCGAGATGGGCGCGGAGATTCCGCTCAACTCGCAGCTATACACCATGGGCAGGGATGCGCCGGCCGTGCTGTACAAGGAGGTCGTGCTGACCGGCGACTACATCACCAGCGCCACCGCGGGCCACGACGAGAACAACCAGCCGGCCGTGTTCATCGACCTCAACACGGCGGGCGGACGCAAGATGTCGGCCGCCACCAGCGACCGCGTCGGCAAGCACATGGCCATCGTGCTGATCGAGAAGACCGGCAAGCCGGAGGTGATCTCGGTGGCCACGCTGACCAGCGAGCTCAACGCACACTTCCGCACCACCGGCGTCGGCACCGCGCAGAACGCGTCCGACCTGGCGCTGATGCTGCGTTCGGGCGCGCTGTCGGCGCCGATGGAGATCATCGAGGAACGCACCATCGGGCCGCAGCTGGGCGCGGAGAATGTGGCCAAGGGCCTGCACTCGACCATCTATGGTTTCGCCGCGATTGCCGTGTTCATGATCGGCTACTACATGCTGTTCGGCTTCTTCAGCGTGCTGGCGCTGGCCTGCAACCTGTTGCTGCTGCTGGCCTTGCTGTCGTTGATGCAGGCCACGCTGACCCTGCCGGGCATCGCCGCGATCGCGCTGGCGCTAGGCATGGCGATCGACGCCAACGTGCTGATCAACGAGCGCATCCGCGAGGAGCTGCGCGGCGGGGCCACGCCGCAGAAGGCCATCGCCACCGGCTTCGACCGCGCCTGGGCCACCATCCTCGATTCCAATGTGACCACCCTGATCGTCGGCGTGGCGTTGTGGGTGTTCGGCTCCGGCGCGATACGCGGCTTCGCGGTGGTGCATTGCCTGGGCATCCTGACGTCGATGTTCTCGGCGGTGTTCGTCTCGCGCGGCGTGGTCAACCTGTGGTACGGACGGCGCAAGAAGCTGGCGTCGCTGTCCATCGGCACGGTCTGGCGCGGCAAGTAGCGTGTGAGCGATAATGGCTGTTCTCAACCTCATCAAGGAGATCACATGAAACAGCTATTGCTTGCTTGCGCGTTGCTAGGTGCGGTTGCCGCCCACGCCGATGAAGCCGCCTCGTGCTCGGCGTCCGCCGGCAGTTATCGCACCGGTGTGGTGGTGAAGGGGCCGAAGTTTTCCCACGGCCAGTTCCGCAAGGGAGTGGAGTTGTCGCACACGCACCTGAAGATGAAGTCGGACCAGGATGGCAAGGTCTACGATGTGGCTATCGATAATGTATTCGCCAGCGGTTTCAAGCCGAACCAGAAGACCGTGCCGGCCTCGCTGAGCGGCATCCGCGTGAACGACCGGGTGGAAGCCTGCGGCCAGCTGTACACGGACGGCGGCGTCGGCATCCACTGGGTGCACACCAACTGCGGCAAGAAGCCGACGCAGGCCAAGCCGGATGGCTGGCTGAAGGTGATCTCGGCCGATGGCCAGCCGGGCCAGAATATCGAGGACAACCAGCAGTACTGTTCGGTGTTCAACTAAGCCCGGTATTGCCATGCTTGCTATACTGTTGCCTGTGAGAGAAATTTTCAGGGGAATAGTTTGCAGGCTTTGAACAAACGATGGAAGCGATGGGGCGTGGGCGTGGCCGGCGCGGTGGGCGTGTACGCGCTGGCGGGTGGCTGGCTGTTGCCTTATGCGATCAAGAGCCAGCTTCCAAAGTTTGTCGAGACCGAGCTGGAACGCAAGGCCAGCATCGGTGAGGTCAGCTTCAATCCCTTCACGTTGCGGCTGGCCGTGCAGCAATTCCAGCTGACCGAGGCCAACGGCGCGCCCTTGTTCGGCGTTGGTGCGCTGGAGGTGGAGATGCAGTGGCGCTCGCTGCTGCGCCGCGCCTGGAGTTTCGCCGATATCCGCATCGTTGCGCCGACGGTGCAGCTGGCCATCGCGCCGGATGGCAAGTTCAATATCGCCGAGTTCGTCGAGACGCTCAACAAGCGCAAGCACGACGACAGCGACAGCGGCATGCCGCGCCTGATCATCGAGCATTTCGCGCTGGAGCAGGGCAAGGTCGATATGCATGACCGTCATGCCGGCTACAACGATACCTTTGCGCCTATCGCGTTCACACTGAACAATCTGAGCACGCTGCCCGATGAGAACGGCGACTACGCGCTGAGCGCGGACGCAGGCCTGGGCGGCAAGCTGCGCTGGAAGGGCACGAACGCGCTCAATCCGATCGGCGGCAGCGGCGTGTTGACGCTCGATGCCGTGGCGCTGCCGGGGATGTCGACGTATCTGAAGTCGTTTGCGCGGGTGGCGGTGGTGGATGGGCGCTTGTCGGCCAAGTTGCCGTACAAGTTCGCGTACAAGGATGGGCAGCTGGAGGCCAATCTGTCCGGCGCCGGCCTGGCGTTGAACGATCTGGTGGTCAAGCGCGATGGCGCGGCCGAGGCGTTCGTCAAGTTGAAGCAGTTCGATGTCAGCGATGTGGGCGTGGATCTGCTCAAGCGCACCGTGACGGTCGGCGGCCTGCATGTCAATGGCGGCACGCTGGCGGTGCGCCGCGATGCCAAGGGCGAGCTGGATGTGGCGAACCTGATGGTGCCTGCCGCGCCTGCGAAGCCCGCGCCTGCCACAGTGGCCGGGCCCGCACCGGCGGCTGCGGCCAAGTCAGCGTCTGTGGCAGCGGCCGCGGCCAAGCCCGCGCCTGCGGGTAACTGGAAAGTCCAGCTCAAGCAGCTCGCGCTGGACGATATCGCCGTGGCGGCGGTGGATGAAACTGTCAGCCCTGCGCTGAAATTCAACGCGGACAAATTGAAGCTGAACCTGCAAATGCAGGCCGAGCCTACCGCCGAAGGCCTCAAGCTGAACATCGCCGATGCAGCTTTCTCGGTCGACAACCTGGCGCTGAGCAGCGGCGCGATGACGCCGCTTAAGCTGGCGCAACTGGGCTTCGAAGGCGGCGAGATCGACTTGGCCGCGCACCGCGCCAGCCTTGGCCGTCTGCACTTCGATGGCGGCCAGCTGGACCTGTCGCGCGACAGCAAGGGCCGATTCCGGTTCCTGGACACCTTCCCGAAAGCGGGCAGCGGCGCGCAGCCGCCGGCCAAGGATGCGCCGGCTTCAGCGCCATGGACCGCCAACATCAAGACCGTCGAGTTCAACAAATTCGGCGCGCGCTACGATGACGCGAGCAGCGGCATCAAGGGCAATCTGCAAGACTTCAACCTCAAGCTGACCGACGCCAGCACCGACCTGAAGAAGCCGCTGGCGTTCGATGGTGCGGTCGCGCTGCGCGAGGGCGGGCAGTTGACGGCCAAGGGCAAGGTGGTGCCGTCCACCGGCGCGGTCGATACCGACCTCAAGCTGACCAAGCTGGCGATCGCGCCGGTGCAGCCGCTGCTGTCCAAGTACGTCAAGCTGAAGATCGCCGACGGCAGCATTTCGGGCCAAGGCCGCTTGCACACCGGCGCCGGCGGCAAGGCCGACCCCGGCCTGCGCTACGATGGTTCGCTGGAAGTCGCCGAGCTCGCGCTCAACGAGGAAGACAACGACCGCTTCGCGCACTGGAGATCGGTGCGCGCCGACAAGCTGGCCTTCGGTCTGTCGCCGGATCTGCTGGATGTGGCCGAGCTGCGCGTCATCGAGCCGGACGCCACCCTCATCATCGAGAACGACCGCAGCTTCAACGCCCAGCGCCTGCTGGTGACGCAGCCGGCGCCCGCCGCCAAGCCTGCCCCGGCCGCGCCGGCCGCCGAGCCGTTCCCGGTGAAGGTGCGCCGCGTGCGCTTCGAGAATGCCAAGCTGGCCTTCACCGACCTGAGCTTGCGGCCGCAGTTCGGCGCCAAGATTTATGAGCTGGGTGGCGTGATCACCGGCCTGTCGTCCAAGCGCGACGCCAGCAGCCAGATCGAACTGGACGGCCGCGTCGACGACTACGGCCTGGCGCGCATACGCGGCAAGCTCAACCCCTTCGTCCCGGCCGACAACACCGACATCAACGTGGTGTTCAAGAACGTCGACATGGTGTCGGCCTCGCCGTACAGCATGAAGTTCGCCGGCTACAAGATCGCGCAGGGCAAGATCTCGCTGGACCTGGAGTACAAGGTCGCCAAGGGCCAGTTGGAAGGCAACAACCACATCGTGCTCGACAACCTGACCCTGGGCGAACGCATCGACAGCCCGGACGCGCTCAAGCTGCCGCTGGAACTGGCGCTGGCCATCCTGAAGGACAGCGACGGCCGCATCGACCTCGGCGTGCCGGTCTCGGGCAACATGAACGATCCGCAGTTCAGCTACGGCTCGGTGGTGTGGAAGGCGATCGGCAACATCATGAGCAAGATCGTCACCTCGCCGTTCCGCGCGTTGGGCAGCCTGTTCGGCATCAGCGGCGACAAGCTGGAGTCCATCGACTTCGATCCGGGCAGCGACACGGTGCTGCCGCCGGAGCGCGAGAAGCTCAAGCAGGTGGCGCAGATCCTGGCGAAGAAGGCGCAGCTGAAGTTGTCGGTGCCGGGCCAGTACAGCGAACAGGCCGACGGCGCGGCCCTGCGCGCGCAAGCCTTGCGCCGCGTGGTGCTGGCGCGCGCCGACATCAAGCTGGCGGCGGGCGAACAGCCGGGACCGCTGGACATGGGCCAGCGCAAGGTGCGCGGCGCGGTGCGCGACCTGTACGCCGAGCGCTTCGGCGCGGCCGAGCTGGACAAGCAGAAGAAGGCCGCCGAAGCCGCCGCCGGTCCTGCCGCCGGCACCGATGCGGCCGCTGCCGATGCGGCGCAAAAGAAACTGCCGATGCTGCAGCGCCTGGGCAAGCTGGTGCAGGGCGAGCCGCAAGTGGCGGACGCGACGGCCTTCTACGCCAAGCTGCAGGAACGCCTGGAGCAGAAGCAGCCGCTGCCGGCGGACGCTTTGCAGCAGTTGGGCGCGAAGCGTTCGGCTGCGATCCTGGCCGCGCTGAAGGGCGAGGGCGTCGATGCCGCCGCCGCGCTGGGCACCGGGCCGGAACCGGTGGAGGGCGGCGCGGGCAAGCCGGTCGCGCTGAAGCTTGGCCTGTCGGCAAAATAGGATGACCGATACTAAACAACATGCGGGCGGCAGTGCGCTGCTGGCGGGGTTTGCGCTGCTGGCCAGCCAGCTGTCACTGAACTTCGGCGCGGCGATGGCCAAGCATCTGTTCCCGCTGGTCGGTGTCGAAGGCGTGACGGCCTACCGGGTCGGCATCGCGGCGGTGCTGATGCTGCTGATCTTCCGCCCGTGGCGCACGCCGCTGACGTGGGCGCAGGGTGTCAACGTGGCGATCTACGGCAGCGTGATCGGCCTGATGAACCTGCTGATCTACCGCTCCTTCGACCGCATCCCGCTGGGCATCGCGGTGGCGATCGAAGTGGCCGGGCCGTTGACGGTGGCGGTGCTGTCGTCGCGCCGGCCGCGCGATTTCGCCGCGGTCTGCCTGGCCGCGGTGGGCTTGTATTTCCTGCTGCCGATCCATGGCAAGGTCGACCAGCTCGATCCGGTCGGCGTGATGTACGCGGCTGGCGCGGCGGTGTGCTGGGCCTTGTACATCGTGTACGGCAAGCGGGTGTCGGTGATGCATGGCGGGCAGTCGGTGGCGTGGGCGATGCTGGCGGCGTCGCTGTTCATCGTGCCGATCGGCGGCTGGTACGGCGGCGCGGCGCTGCTGACGCCGGCGTACCTGCTGATCGGCCTGGCGATCGCGGTGATGTCCAGCGCTTTGCCGTACACGCTGGAGATGCTGTCGATGCGTACGCTGTCGTCGCGCACCTTCAGCATGTTCAGCAGCGCCGCGCCGGCGCTCAGCGCGCTGGCCGGCTTCGTGGTGCTGGGCGAACATCTGACGCCGACCCAATGGCTGGCCATCGCCAGCATCGTGCTGGCCTCGGCGCTGACCTCTTTGCGTTGAAGCTGAATACGCCCGCGTTGCATTTATGACTAGTTCGTGGCAGCATAGCCGCTTACTGGAGGAGACCCTTATGCAAATCGCCCGAGCACAACAACCGATCGCCGCCGCCACCGTCTCGCTGATCGCGTGGGTGCTGTGCGTGGCCGCCTTCCTGCCGCCGCTGAACAAGTACATACTCGGCTCGGTGCCGTTGATCATCCTGACCGGCCTCGGCATCGCGGTCAGTCTGGTCGTGCACCTGGTGTTCATCGGCATGTCCGCGCAGCGGCTGGGCCGTTCGCCGGTGCTGTGGGTGTTGGTCTGCCTGTTCCTGTTGCCGATCGCCTCCATCGTCGGCCTGATCCTGTTCGAGTGGTACAGCGACCAGGAAAAACAAGCCAGCGCGTAAAAAGGGTATTGCAAAAAGCCGAAGCCTTCGGCTAGTATGGATGCCGATGCAACATTGCATCGACGTCGCTCGGACGGTTCCGGGCGCTTACGTGAGACATCCATGACTGACACCCAAACTCCGCGCAGCTTTTCGCGCATCGATCGCCTGCCTCCCTACGTTTTCAATGTCACCGCCGAGCTCAAGCTCGCGGCGCGCCGTCGCGGCGAAGACATCATCGACATGTCGATGGGGAATCCCGATGGCGCCACGCCGGCCCACATCGTCGAAAAACTGGTCGACACCGTGCAGCGTCCCGACACGCACGGCTATTCGGCCTCCAAGGGCATACCGCGCCTGCGGCGCGCGATCACCAAGTGGTACAAGAACCGCTACGAGGTCGATTTCGATCCCGACTCGGAAGCCATCGTCACCATCGGCTCCAAGGAGGGCCTGGCGCACCTGATGCTCGCCACGCTGGACCAGGGAGACACGGTGCTGGTGCCCAATCCCAGCTACCCGATCCACATCTGGGGCGCGGTGATCGCCGGCGCGAACATCCGCTCGGTGCGGATGACGCCCGGCGTCGACTTCTTCGACGAGCTGGAGCGCGCGGTGCGCGAGAGCTATCCCAAGCCGAAGATGATGATCCTCGGCTTCCCGTCCAACCCGACCGCGCAGTGCGTGGAGCTGGAATTCTTCGAGCGCGTGGTGGCGCTGGCCAAGCAGCACAACATCCTGGTGGTGCACGACCTGGCCTACGCCGACATCACCTTCGACGGCTGGAAGGCGCCATCCATCATGCAAGTGCCCGGCGCGCGCGACGTGGCGGTGGAATTCTTCACCATGTCCAAGAGCTACAACATGGCGGGCTGGCGCATCGGCTTCATGGTCGGCAACAAGGAGCTGGTGGCGGCGCTGGCGCGCATCAAGAGCTACCACGACTACGGCAGCTTCACGCCGGTGCAGGTGGCGGCGATCGCCGCGCTGGAAGGCGACCAGAGCTGCGTGAGCGAGATCTGCGCGATGTACCAGAGCCGCCGCGACGTGCTGCACAAGGGCTTGTGCGAGGCCGGCTGGCCGGTCGACAAGCCGAAGGCGTCGATGTACATCTGGGCGCGCATCCCGGAGCAGTATCGCCACCTGGGCTCGCTGGAGTTCTCCAAGCTGCTGCTGGCCGAGGCCAAGGTGTGCGTGTCGCCCGGCATCGGCTTCGGCGACTACGGCGACGAGTATGTGCGCTTCGCGCTGATCGAAAATGAGGCGCGGATACGACAGGGACTCCGCGGCATCAAGGCCATGTTCCGCAAGGCCGAATAAATCTGCGTGGACTTTACGCCGCATCAAACGCGAGGTTTGATGCGGCAGCTACTGTGTTCCTGAATTCCTACAGGAGCATCCAACATGTCTTCCCCTCCCGTCAGCGACAGCACGCGTCGTTTGCTCGACGCCGTCAGGAAACTTGAACGCACCCTGCAATCGGTCGGCTTGCCACGCGTCCTGGCGCGGCTGCCGGTATGCTGGCTGTGCTGGCACTATTGCCGCACGCTGGACCAGAAGATCGTCCGCATCCAGCGCATCGCCGGCAAGTTCGAGCAGTGGCTGCCGGCCATCCGCGCCTACGCGGGCGAGGGCGCGGCGCAGCTGGAATTGATCGACGTCGACCTCAGCATGCGCAACGATATCGAAGTCACCAAGAACACCATGTGGGAGCTGCGCAGCCACTGCCTCGACATCGGCCGCATGTTCGACCAGCTGGGCTACCAGTCGCCGGGCCTGCGGCGGCGGCAGGCGCAGTTCCTGCAGATACTGGAGAGTTCGTGCGTGTCCGCCTGCACCATGCAGGATGCGCTGGCCGAGCACGACAACGCGGCGCTGGCCATGCTGCGCGCGCGCCAGGCGCTGGAGCGCGCCCGCACCGGTGAAGCGCCGGCCGTTTAAAAGCCTTCCAGCACGATCTTGCCCTTGGCGCGGTTGCTCTCGATGAGGGCATGCGCGCGCTTCAGGTTGGCCGCGTTGATCTTGCCGTAGCGTTCGGCCAGCGTGGTCTTGATGACGCCGGTATCGACCAGCGTGGCCACATCGTTCAGCAGCTGGTGCTGCTTCTGCATGTCCGCCGTGGCGAACATCGAACGGGTGAACATGAACTCCCAATGCAGCGAGACGCTCTTGCGCTTCAGCAGGCGCACGTCGATGGCGGCGGGGTCGTCGATCAGCGCGACCTTGCCTTGCGGCGCGACCAGCTCGGCGATGGCGTTCCAGTGCTGGTCGGTCTGGTTCAGGCTGGCGACGTAGTTCACCGGCGGCAGGCCGAGGCGGGCGATCTCCTCGTTCAGCGGCTTGGTGTGGTCGACGACGTGGTGGGCGCCCAGTTCCCGGACCCAGGCTGCCGTGTCGGGGCGCGAGGCGGTGCCGATCACGGTCAGGCCGGTCAGCTGGCGCGCCAGCTGCACCAGGATGGAACCGACCCCGCCGGCCGCGCCGATCACCAGCAGCGATTGGCCGGACGCGCCCTTGTCGCGGCTCACTTCCAGGCGTTCGAACAGCAGTTCCCATGCGGTGATGGCGGTCAGCGGCAGCGCGACGGCCTGGCCGAAGTCAAGCTTGCGCGGCTTGTGGCCGACGATGCGCTCGTCCACCAGGTGCAGTTCGCTGTTGGTGCCGGGGCGCATCAGCGCGCCGGCGTACCAGACCTCGTCGCCCGGCTGGAACAGCGTGACGTCCGGGCCGACGGCCTTGACCACGCCGGCCGCGTCCCAGCCGATGACCTTGCTGTCGCCTTCGGCCGGCGCCATGTTGGCGCGGATCTTGACGTCCACCGGATTGACCGAGATGGCCTTCACCTCGACCAGCAGGTCGTGGCCGGCCGCTTGCGGCGCCGGCAACTCGATGTCGATCAGGGCCTCGTCGTGGGTGATGGGGAGGGACTTGCGGTAGGCAACGGCTTTCATGGAATGCTCCGGTCGATTGAGGATGGGAGTATCATCATTTATTTCGCGGCCTTGAAAAAGAGGCTAAATAGCGAAACACTTTCAAAGGAATGAAGATAGTGCTGCGACTGGATGATTTGACGGTCTTTGTCCGCACGGCAGACCGGGGCAGCTTGTCGGCCGCCGCGCGCGAGCTGGAGATCTCGCCGGCCTTGGCCAGCGCCGCTGTCAAGCGGCTGGAGGGGGAGCTGGGGCTGCGGCTGTTCGCCCGCACCACGCGCTCGCTGCGGCTGACGGAGGAGGGCGAGCATTACCTGGGCAACGCGCGCGAGGCGCTGCGCCTGCTGAAGGAAGGCCACGACGCGCTGATCCAGGGCCAGGAAACGCTGGGCGGCACGCTGAAGATCTCGATGCCGTCCGACCTGGGCCGCAACATGCTGGTGGGCTGGCTGGACCTGTTCCAGGCGCACTATCCCAAGGTCAGCTTCCAGCTCAGCATCAGCGACCGCGTGTCGGACATGTACCGGCAACCGGTCGATCTCGCCATTCGCTACGGCCGGCAGGACGATTCCAGCCTGGTGGCGCTTCCGCTGGCGCCGGACAACCGCCGCGTGCTGGTGGCCTCGCCGGACTACATCCGCCAGCACGGCAGGCTCAAGGACCTGAACGAGCTGCTACGCCACAACTGCCTGCGCTTCATGGTGGACGAAGTGGTGCACGACCGCTGGACCTTCCAGCGCGACGCCGCAGCCGAGCCGCTGGCCCTGCACGTCAGCGGCAACCGCAGCGCCGACGACGCCGACGTGGTGCGGCGCTGGGCGGTGGCTGGCCTGGGCATCGCCTACAAGTCGCGGCTGGACCTGGCGGACGATATCCGCAGCGGGCGCCTGCAGATCCTGATGCCGGAGATACTGGGTGAACCGGCGCCGCTCAACATGCTGTGCATGCATCGCGCGCAGATCACGCCGACGGTGCTGCAGCTGCGGGATTTCTTGCGCACTTGCTGCGAGCATGCGTCGAAACATGCTTAGAAAATAATTAAAACTTTGCGCCAGCGTGTGCGGCCGAGCCAAATGCGCTTACCATAGCCCCCAATATTTACCAGGAGATACTCCGATGACCGAAACCCAGCGCGATATCCTCAGTGCCGGCTTTTCCCTGACCTTGATCGCACTGGCGGCATTCATCATGCATCGCTTCTTCCTGCCGCTGGTGTGGGCCGGCATCCTGTGCGTGGCGACATGGCCGCTGTATAAGCGCATCCGCGCGCGCTTCGGCCGCCGCGACGTGCTGGCCGCCGCCGCGCTGACCCTGATTTGCGCCGCCGTGTTCATCATCCCCGTGTCGCTGGGCGTGGCGCAGGCCGCCAAGCAGGCGCCGGAACTGGCCAACTACGTGGTCAGCGCCAACACCGACGGCATCCCGGTGCCGGCCTTCGTCCAGCACCTGCCCATGGTGGGCGAGTGGATCAGCGACTGGTGGCAGGCCACGCTGAGCCAGCCGCACGGGCTGTCGCATTTGCTGTCCGAGCGCGAAATCAACGGCCTGCATTCGGCCAGCGACATGATCAAGATGGCCGGCGTGGGCTTCATGCATCGCCTGGTCGATTTCGGCCTGGCCTTCTTGTGCCTGTTCTTCTTCTACAAGGACGGCGAGGCGCTGAATCGCCAGATCACCGCCATCGGCAGTCATTGCTTCAGCGAGCAGCGCTGGGCGCGCTACGCTGAAAAAATCCCGACGGCGATCCGCGCCACCGTCAACGGCCTGGTGCTGGTGGGCCTGGCGGAAGGCGTGTTGATCGGCATCGGCTACGCGATCGCAGGCCTGCCGTCCCCCGCTCTGTGGGCGGCGGTGACGGGCATCCTGGCGATCATTCCATTCGGTGCGCCGGTGGCTTTTGTCAGCGCGGCGGCGGTGCTGGTGTTCAACGGCGCGGTGCCGGCCGCCATCGCGGTGGCGGTGTGGGGCACGATCGTGCTGTTCGTGGCGGACCACTTCGTACGGCCGGGCATGATCGGCAACGCCACGCGGCTGCCGTTCCTGGCCGTACTGTTCGGTATCCTGGGCGGGGTCGAGACCCTGGGCCTGGTCGGACTGTTTATCGGTCCTGTTGTGATGGTGCTGTTTGTGACGCTGTGGTACGAGGCGAATCTGTTTGATGACGGTACGCCAGTTGCCAAACCCAGGTGAGGAGCGCGAGCGAGGCAGCGGCGTCGGCCGGCCTGTCTTGCGACTGGATCGGGCAACTGGCACCGGCAACCATTAGTGAGCCTTCGACAGGATCAACAGCCAGCGGCGGAACATCAATACTTCCAGATGGCCTGCCTGCACGCCGGTGTCGCATTCCATGATCGGGTTCACCGCGTAGTAGCGCTTGCGGAAGTCACGGCACACCAGCAGTTCGCGTTTGCCCATGCGCACCAGGAACGAGGTCGGCATGTATTCGAGACCGAAGCGGGAGCTAAAGCTGCTATGCAGTGTAGTCATGACGTTTCCTTTTGGAGGAGTAGTGTTTAACGAGGAGTTCAGAATAGCATAACTACTGTATGAATAAACAGGTACTGTGCAAATAAACAGTAAATTCGTTTTTTCGTGATTTTTCCAACAACTTGAACGGCTAGGAGCCTTGGAGCACCAAATTTTCAGCAAATTCATCCGTTTCATTGAAGCAAGACTGTCGCCGGGAGGCGAATTCGGCCTGCATCTGACCGCCGGGCTGGTCCTGCTGCTGGTGTCCGTGGCGATTTTCGGCGAACTGGCCGAGGATGTGATGGGCAAGGAGGCAATCACCGTGCTGGACGCGCAGGTGGCGCACTGGTTCCATGCGCGCGCCTTCGAGCCGCTGACCAGCTTCATGCTGGGCGTGTCGCTGGTGCATACCGGCGTCGGCATGGTGGTGCTGGTGGCGGCGCTGGGCTGGTATTTCTGGCGCGTGCGGGCGCGCTACTGGCTGCTGGCGCTGCTGGTGGCCGTGCCCACCGGCGCGATATTGAATGTGGCGTTGAAATATCACTTCCAGCGCGTGCGGCCGGTGTTCGATGAGCCGCTGGTGAGCCTGGCGACGTACAGCTTCCCCAGCGGTCATGCGTCGGTGGCGACCTTGTTCTACGGCCTGCTGGCGAGCTATGTGATGATCGCCCGGCCGCATTGGCATGTGCGCTTGGGCGCGGCGGCGGCCTGTGCCATGATGATATTGTTGGTGGCCTTGAGCCGCGTCTATCTGGGCGCGCATTACCTGAGCGACGTGCTGGCGGCGATGGCCGAGAGCGTGGCGTGGCTGGCGGTCTGCATCACGGCGATCTCGACGCTGCGCCGCCGGCGCGAAGCCAAAACCTTATAAACCGTTTATGGAGAATCCACTGAACAGCATCGTCGTCATCGTCAACGCCAGCGCGGGGCAGGGCTACTGCGGCGGCTGGACCGCCGCGCTGATGGAGAAATTCCGCCGCCACGGCGTCGAGCCCGACATCACGCTGGCCAAGAGCGGCGCGGAGATGATCGCGCGCGCCGAGCGGGCCGTGGCCGAGGGCGCGCCGGTGGTGGTGGCGGGCGGCGGCGACGGCACCATCAACGCGGTGGCCTCGGCGCTGGTCGGCACGGCGACCCGGCTCGGCGTGCTGCCGCTGGGCACGCTGAACCACTTCGCCAAGGATATGAAGATCCCGCTGGAACTGGACGCGGCCGTGGCCAACGTGGTGGAGGGCAGGGCGTGCGCGGTGGACGTGGGCGAGGTCAATGGCCGCATCTTCCTCAACAACTCGGGCCTGGGCATCTATCCCGACATCGTGCGCGACCGCGAGCAGCAGCAGCGTCATCTGGGCCGCAGCAAGTGGCCGGCGTTCGGGCGCGCGCTGTTCGCGGCGCTGCGGCGCTTTCCGTTCATGAGCGTGCGGCTGAAGATCAACGGCGAGGAGCATCTGCGCCGCACGCCCTTCGTCTTCATCGGCAACAACGAATACCTGCAGGGCCGGACGCTGGGCGCGCGCGCCGGGCTCGATAGCGGCAAGCTGTGTTTGTATGTGGCGCAGAAGCCGTCGCGGTTGGGGCTGCTGCGCTATGGCCTGCATGCCATGCTGGGCAAGCTGGGACAGGAGCGCGATTTCGACGTGCTGTCGGCGTCGGAGCTGATCATCGAGACGCGGCATCATCACATGCGTGTCGCCACCGACGGCGAAGTCTCGCTGATGAAGCCGCCGCTGTGCTACCGCTCGCGGGCGGGGGCGTTGAGCGTCATCGTTCCGGACTAGGAGGGCAGCATGCGTACCATCGTCCATTTATCCGACCTGCATTTCGGCCGCGTCGACCACGATTTACTGAGGCCGCTGCAAGCGGTGACCGCCAGCCTGGCGCCGGACGTGGTGGTGGTGTCCGGCGACCTGACGCAGCGCGCCCGCACCGAGGAGTTCCAGGCGGCGCGGGCCTTCCTGGACACCCTGCCGGGGCCGCAGATCGTGGTGCCGGGCAACCACGACATCCCGCTGTACAACGTCGCCAGCCGCTTCCTGGCGCCGCTGCGCAAGTACACGCGCTACGTCACGCTGGATTTGACGCCGGAATATGTGGACGACGAGATCGCCGTGTTGGGCATCAACACCGCGCGCTCGCTGACCTTCAAGGACGGGCGTATCAACCGCGAGCAGATCGACCAGATACATCGCCGCATGAGCGCGGTGGATCCGCACCTGACGCGCATCGTTGTCACCCATCATCCGTTCGACATGCCGGACACGCTCGACGAGGGCGACCTGGTCAACCGCGCGCCGCTGGCGATGCGGGCGTTCGCCGAATGCGGGGTGGACTTGCTGCTGGCGGGGCATCTGCACGTGAGCCACGCGCACAACACCGCGCAGCGCTACGAGATCAGCGGCTACGCGGCCTTGATGGTGCAGGCGGGAACGGCCACGTCGACGCGCGGGCGGGGCGAATCGAATTCCTTCAACGTCATCCGCGTCGAGCACGACAAGGTGGAGGTGCAGCGTTACAGCTGGGTGGACGGCACCGGCAGCTTCGAAGTCTCGCACACCGAGCGCTTCCAGCGCAGCGGCGGCGCCTGGTCGCTGACCGCCGAGGCCTGAAACCGGAGTGGGGTCAAGTCTGACATTCGGACACGAGCTCAACCGTAGGTGCCGTCTACGGTTGAGCTCGTGTCCGAATGTCAGACTTGACCCCCATGCTGTCTACGGTTGAGCTCGTGTCCGAATGTCAGACTTGACCCCCATGCTACAGCCGGGCTCGTGTCCGAATGTCAGACTTGACCCCACTTGATTTAAAGCCAGTAGTTCATGAAGCGGGCGGCGAATTCGCGCAGGCGGTCGGCCCACGGACGGTGGCGCCACGCCTCCAGCGTGATCCGCGCCGAGTCGCGCAGGTCTTCCTGGAAGGCTTGCTCCATCTCGCCACCAAAGGCTTCGCCCATGATTACGACGTTGAGCTCGCTGTTGTGCAGGAAGCTGCGGGTGTCGATGTTGGTCGAGCCCACCGTCGACCAGTTGCCGTCGATGACGGCGGTCTTGGCGTGCAACACCGCCAGCTTCAGCTGGTGGATCTGCACGCCGCTCTCCAGCAAGTCGTCGTAGAAGGCGTGGCCGGCGTAGAACACCAGCCCGCTGTCGGACACGCCCGGCAGCACGATCTTGACGTCCACCCCGCGCCGCGCCGCGGCCATCAGCGCGTCCACCGTCTGCCGGTCCGGCACGAAGTAGGCCGAGGTGATGTGGATGCTGCGCTTGGCTTCCTGGATCGCCAGGTTGTAGGCCTTGTAGATCTCGAACTTGCCGCCGGGGTCGCTGCCCAGCACGCGCACCACCTTGTCACCGGCCACCACCGGCTTGGGGAAGTAGTCGGCGTCCGCCAGGTCGCTCTTGTCCTGCGCCACCCAGTGCCGCACGAACAGCCACTGGAAGGCCTGCACCGCCGGCCCTTCGACCTTGACGTGGGTGTCGCGCCAGCCCACCTGCGATTTGTCGGTCGGCCTGGCGGACGAACGGAACAGCGAGCTGCGCGCGTACGTGGCGCTGATGTTGATGCCGCCGGTGAAGGCCACCTTGCCGTCGACGATCAGCACCTTGCGGTGGTCGCGGTTGTTGAGCTTCCAGCTTTCGCCGCTCAGCTTGGCCGGGTTGACCGGGTTGAACTCGACCAGGTGGATGCCGGCCTGGCGCATCCGCTCGAAGAACCCGGCCGGCACGCCCAGCGTGCCGACGCTGTCGTACAGGATGTTGACCGTCACCCCTTGCTGTTGCTTGGCGATCAGCGCGTCGGCGAACTTCAGGCCCAGCTCGTCCTGGTCGAAGATGTAGGTTTCCAGGTTGATGTTGTCGCGCGCGGCGTTGATGGCCTTGAGCATTTCCGTCATGGTCTGCGGGCCGTCGAACAGCAAGGTGCACTTGTTGCCGGCGATGAGGGGCACGCCGGTGGCCGCTTCCTCCAGCGCGGCCTGGGCCTGCATGTCCAGCGAGCCCTTGGGCCAGCGCTTGGCCAGCAGCGCCTTGCCGCGCTCCGGGCTCAGGCTGCCGTTGACGCCCTGCACGCTGGGCACGGCGGCCGGCTCCAGCTTGTCGCTCATCGCCGTCACGTTGGGCAGCGACGCGCACGCGCCCAGCAGGCCCCAGCACATCAGGCAGAGGGGCAGCCAGCAACGCATGCGCGCGAGGTTCATTTGTGGGCCTTCTCAGTGGCGACCGCTGTGTCGGACAACTCTGCCTCCTCGGCCTCGGAGCCGAAGAAGAACGATACCGGCCCCCGGCGGAACCGGCGGCCCAGCGCCTTGAGCAACTGCCAGCCCTGCTTGAAGCGCACCTGGCGCGAGCGCAGCGCCACCCACAGCGCCAGCCCGAAACTGACCAGCAGGTTGACCGTGCCGATGGCCAGGAAACCGGCCACCGAGGTCAGCACCAGTTCCCAGCTGACATGGTAATCCAGTCCGACCATGGCCGTCGCGAAGTTGGCCGATGAGAACGTCACATGGCGGATGTCCAGCGGCAGGCCCAGCAAAAAGCCCAGCAGCGGCATCACGCCCAGCAGGATGCCGAAGAAGAAATTGCCCATCAGGCCGCCGAGATTGTTCTCCATGTAGACGCCCAGGCGCGCCAGGCGTTCCGGCCCCAGCAGCCAGCGCAGCCCGCGCAGCTGCGCGATGCGCTGCGACCAGCGCGTGTACAGCGCCTTGTTGTCGTAGTAGCCGGAGATCAGGCCCGCCACGAACAGGCACACGCCGGCGATGGCGGCGTAGATCAGCGTCGGCCCGTGGATCGGGTCGATGTCGCGCAGCAGGCGCATGGCTTTTTCCGGCGACACCAGGTGGTGGCCGGTCAGCCACGGCCAGGCCAGCGCGATCAGCCAGGCGGTGGGGATGGCGGTGGCCAGGTTGCCCAGCACCGCCATGTTCTGCGTGCGGATCACCTTGACGCACAGCTCGGCCATGCTGTCGATGTCGATGTTGCGCCCGTCCTTGCTGTGCAGGCCGGCCGCGATGCGCGAGGCCGTCATCGCCGGCTGCTTGGTGGCCACCGTGAAGTGCAGCAAGTGGATGAACATGAAGCCCAGCGAGTAGTTCATGCTGAACAGGAAGGCCTCGACCAGCGGCGCGGCGCGCAGGTAGGACATCAATATCTTGAACAGCGCCATGAAGCCGATCACCAGGCCGGCGCCGGCCGACGACACGAACATGCCGGTCAGCTCCTTGCGCTGGCTGGCCACGTAGTGCTCGCCGGTGTGGCTGGCGTTCTCGGTGACGTTGCGCGCCAGCAGGTCGATATTGTCGCGCATCAGGTCGCGCAGCATGTACTTGTGGTTGTGCGCCTTGATCAGCTCCAGGCCCAGGCCGACGGCGGCGCTGCGGCGCGGGCTGGGCGGGCCTTCCTGCTGGTGCGGCGCGTGCGTGGCGGCCAGCAGGTTGAGCTCGGCCGCGGCGGCGGCCGGCAGCTCGCCGCTGACGTCCACCAGGAACAGCAGCTTGCGCAGGCGGTCTATGCTTTGCGTCAGCGTCACCAGCAGGTAGGTCAGGGCGATGCTGGTGCCCTGGCTCAGCGCCTTCTTGCGGATCTTGGCCACCACGCCGTCGCACTGGTCCAGCATCACCAGCAGGTGGCGCGCGTCCTCCAGCGCCACCTCGTCGCCGGCCAGCCGGCGCTGGTAGTTGTCCAGATAGGCGTTGACCTCGAAGTTCTGCACCATGAACGGCGACTCGTAGGTCTCCATCTCGGTGTGGAAATTGGTCAGCTTGGGTTCCAGACCGATCGCGCACACGCGGTAGGACAGCGTGCGGATCGCCTCCAGCAGGCCGGGCAGCATCAATTGCGGCGGCTGTTCCTCCTCGTCGTGCAGGCTGATCACGTCGATCAGGGCCAGCCAGTCGGCGGCCGGCACGGCGGCGATCCACAGGTGGTCAGTGCGCTTGTACACCACCTGGTCGAGCGCGTCGCTCAGGTACTCGTCGCCCAACGCGGGCGGCAGGATGCGGTAGGCGATGCGGCGCTTGAATTCGGTGAAGAAGCCGTCGTTCGACAGCACGCCGATCTCGGTGTACAGGCTGGCGTGGCGGCGGCTGGACAGCAGCGTGCGCGCGTAGCGGCCCAGCGCCTGCGCGTGGGCCGGGTTGCCCTTCAACAGCTGGCACAGGGTGCGGACGTTGGCGGTGGCGCGCGCGCCGTCGGTGGCGCGCTGCGGACGCAGGGTGTCGAACAACTCGACCATCAGGCCGATGTCGTTGCTGTCTGCGGCGATGCGTTCAAGGATTTCTAGCATGCGTGGGGCGGACGAACCGCGTAGGGACAAAGTCGCAGTATAGTCGTATAAGTCTGGCAAGTATGTACGTTGGCGAACGTTGGCTGTCCTATGGGCAACTGATGACAGAAATAAATAAACCGTCCGGATGGCTAAACATGTACAATTTACCGTACAAGTTTTGAAATGGGGAGCATCCTATGAGAATCGTCAATTTTTCCGATGCGCGCAACAGCCTTCGGACTGTGATCGACCAGGTGGTTGAAGATGCGGATGTCACCGTCATCTCCCGCCGCGACGCGCCGGATGCGGTCATCATGTCCTTCGACTACTACAGCGGGCTGATGGAGACCGTGCATTTGTTGAGCTCACCCGCCAACGCGGCACACCTGGCAAAATCGATCGCGCAGGCGCGCGCGGGGCAGGTGCGGCAGCGGGAATTAATCGATATTCCGGATGCCGAGGCGACGTAGCATGCGCAACGTGAAGTTCACCGATGAGGCTTGGAACGACTACCTCTATTGGCAGACGCAAGACAGGAAGACACTCAAGCGCATCAATGACCTGATCAAGGACGCGCAGAGAGATCCCTTCACCGGCATCGGGAAGCCAGAGGCGTTGAAACATCATCTCTCCGGCTTGTGGTCCCGGCGGATCGACGAGATAAATCGCCTGGTCTACGAAGCCACGGAAGAGGACCTGGTGCTCATCTCCTGCCGATATCACTACTGAGGCGAATATGCCGCCTACGTGGTCCCGCGCACAGAGGGGCCGCGGCCGCTGTCCTACCATGAGCCTCACGGCATACGTTTTCCAGGCTCATCATGAAATCGATAGGCATCATGCTGGCAGGAGTCGTGCCGATGGTCGCGGCGGCGCAGGCGCCGTCGTCGGTGCAGGTCTACGGCCTGCTCGACGCCGGCGTGGTGGCCGAGCGCGGCTGCATCGGCCCCTGCGCGCGCACCCGGCTCGACAGCGGCGTGTCGGCCGGCTCGCGGCTCGGCGTGCGCGGACGCGAGGAGCTCGGCGGCGGCACGTCGGCCATCTACACGCTGGAGGCGGGCATCCTCAACGACACCGGCGCGTCCGACCAGGACGGCAAGCTGTTCGGCCGCCAGGCCTACGTCGGGCTGGACGGACCGCTGGGCGCGGTCACCCTGGGCCGGCAGTACAACCTGCTGTACGAGACGCTGACCGACGTGGCCGATCCCTTCCACGGCGGCATGGCCGGCAGCGCGGCCAACCTGGTCGGCTACACCACGCGCCGCTACGACAACACCATCAAATACCAGTCGCCGCGCAGCAAGAGCGGCTGGAACGGCGCGGCGATCTACAGCGTCGGCGAGTCGCCCTACAACAGCAAGGCCAACCGCGCCTACGGCGCCACCATCGGCTATGAGGGCGGCGCCGTCAACCTGCGCGTCACCCACCAGCGCAAGGACAATCCTCTCGACGCCAGCGGCGCCGCGTCGGCGGTCGACCAGTCGGCCAGCAACACGCTGGTGGCGGCCAATGTGGACTTCGGCCGCTTCGTCGGTTACGCCGCGTACGGCCACAGCCGGGGCGCCGGCAGCTCGCCGTGGGACATGTCCAACCCCTACGGCGCGGTCGCGCAGAGCACGCCGTCCGACAACAGCCGCGACGTGCTGGTCGGCGTGGCGGTGCCGATGGGCGCCACCACCTTGCTGGCCTCCTACATCCACAAGGACGACCGCAGCGGCGCCCACCGCGACGCCAACCAGTTCGCGGTCGGCGTCAGCTACGCGCTGTCGCGGCGCACCGAGTTGTATGGCGCCTTCGCCCGCATCCAGAACCGCAACGGCGCCGGCTACACGGTCGGCAACGCCACCGGCGCCGGCCATGGCGACCGGGCCATCAACATCGGCCTGCGCCACGCTTTCTGATCCGTGCTAAATTGCTTGTTTTAGCACTCATCAGGAACAAGCATGTATCTGACTTACTTCAACGGCGGCTGGTCCGAAGGCAACACTCCCTTGTTTGGCGCGATGGACCACAGCGTGTGGCTGGGATCGTCCGTGTTCGACGGCGCGCGCTCGATCCGCGGCCACATGCCGGACCTGCGCCTGCACCTGCAGCGCGTGATCACCTCGTCCGAGCGGCTCGGCCTGGTGTGCCCGCTGTCGGTCGACGAGATGGAACAGCTGGTGCGCGAGGGCGTGGCCAAGTTCCCCGCCGATGCCGAGCTGTACGTGCGTCCGCTGGTGTTCGGCACCGACGGCCTGCTGGTGCCGGTGCCGGAGAAGAGCGCCTTCGCGCTGACCTTGTTCGACGCGCCGATGCCGCCGTTCACCGGTTTCTCGGCCTGCCTGACGGCGTTGCGCCGCCCCGACCCGTCGATGGCGCCGACCGATGCCAAGGCCTCCGCGCTGTACGCCAACACCAGCAAGGCGATCCGCGAGGCGCAGCAGCGCGGCTTCGACAACGCGGTGGTGTGCGACAACGCCGGCAACGTGGCCGAGTTCGCATCGGCCAACCTGTTCCTGGTCACGCCCGAAGGCAAGGTGGTGACGCCGGTGGCCAACGGCACCTTCTTGTCCGGCATCACCCGCGCGCGGGTGATCGCCTTGCTGGCCAAGGAGGGCATCGTGGTCGAGGAGCGTTCGGTGCGCCCGGAGGAGCTGGAGACGGCGGTCGAGATCTTCAACACCGGCAACTACGGCAAGGTCACGCCATGCATCCGCTACGAGGCGCGCACCTTGCCGGTCGGTCCTATCGCCACGCTGGCCTTCCAGCGCTACATGGCGTTCTCCGACACCGAGTGATCAGTTGGGCTTGACCGGGCAGCTGGCGCCGAGCCAGCGCCCGGTCGATTCCACCTGCACGTTCCGCGGCGTGCCGCCGGCCTCGCTGGCGACGTGCATGTCCATCACATACGCGCTGTCGCCGTTGAAGCGCAGCGTGCCCTGGCCGCTGGAGGCCGGGTCGGTGCAGGTGAACGAGATGTTCATGCCGCCGGCCACCGGCTCGCTCTTCGAGCTGCATTTTCCTTTTTGATTCATCGGCAGTTCCTTCCTGGCCGCCATCTCGGGCGTGACGCAGGCGGTCAGCACCACGGCGCCGTCCTCGCCGGCCTTGGGCATGGAGACGCCGTTCTGCCTCATCATTTCCTCCATCTGCGCGCGCTGCTCGGGCGGCATGTTGGCCAGCTGCTTGAGCGCCATGCCCATCGCCTGGTCGGCCTGGGGGTTGCCGGTCTTGACCTTGTTGTGCAGCTCCCACAGGCCGGGCTTGATGGTCTGGGCCGGCGCCTGCGCGGCGGCCAGCACGGCCAGGGAAAATATCAGTCGCTTCATGTTGGCTCCCGAAGATAAGGTGGGCACAGCATACGCCAAAACGCCGCCGCCCAAATAAAAACGGCGCGCCACCGTTTAGTGGAGCGCCGCATGCGGGGGGCGGTGCGGGCTAGACGCCGCGTCCGCTGATCAGGCGCAGCAGCACCATGATGATGGCGACCACCAGCAGGATGTGGATGAAGCCGCCGATGGTGTAGGAAGTGACCAGGCCCAGCAGCCACAGGATAAGCAGAACGACAGCGATAGTGTAGAGCATGTGATTCTCCTCGGGTTGTTAAAAGGTCGTTTCGTTTTGGTATGCAGCCATTGTGTGCCAACTGTTTCCTGCCTTCTGTACGCTGGCGTACTAAGACGAACTCGAACACGCGATGCGGGCGCGGCTCAGGGCGCCTCGCCGGCGATCAGGCGCAGGATGTGCTCGGCGTGCACGGGCTTGACCAGGTGCTGCTCGAAGCCGGCCGCGTCCGCGCGCTCGCGGTCGATCGCCTGGCCGTAGCCGGTCAGCGCGAACAGGCGGCAGGGGTGGCCTTCGAGGCGCTGGCGGATCTTGCCGGCCAACTCGTAGCCGCTCATCGTCGGCAGCCCGATGTCGAGCACGGCGATTTGCGGCAGCACGCTGTCGAGATGGGCGAGCGCGGCCAGCGGCTCGTTGAACACCTGGACGTCATGCCCGTGCAGCTCCAGCAAATTGGCCATCAGACTGACGGCGTCGAGGTTGTCGTCGACCAGCAGGATGCGCTTGCGCTGCGCCGCGCCGGCGGCGGGCTGCGCCGCGTCACGGTCCGGCGCGGCATCGGCCGCCTGCGTCAGGCGCGGCAGGCGCAGGCGGAACTCACTGCCCTGGCCGGGCCCGGCGCTGCGCGCCTCGACCCCGCCGCCGTGCAGGCCCACCAGGTTGTTCACCAGCGCCAGGCCGACGCCCAGTCCGCCGGTGGAGCGGTCGGTGTCGCGCCGGTCCTGGTAGAACAGGTCGAACACATGGGGCAGGGCGTCGGCGGCGATGCCGATGCCGTTGTCCACCACGCTGACATACACGTGCTCGCGGTCGCCGCTGGCGGCCAGGCGGATGTCGCCGCCGGGCGGGGTGTAGCGCGCCGCGTTGGTCAGCAGGTTGGCGATGATCTGCACCAGGCGCACATGGTCGCCGCGCACCGGCAGCGGCCCCTGCACGTCGACGCTGAAGCGGTGCTGGCGATTGTCCAGCAGGGGCGCGACCATTTCCACCGCCTTGTCGATGATCTGCGCCAGGTCCAGCGCCTCCGTCTGGAGCACGATGCTGCCGGTGTTGACGCGCGAGACGTCGAGCAGGTCGTCCACCAGGCGGATCAGGTGCGTGAGCTGGCGGCCGATGATGTCGTGCGCGACGCTGTGGCCGCCCTGGCGGCGGATCACCTCCAGCGCGGTCAGGATCGGCGACAGCGGATTGCGCAGCTCGTGGCCCAGCATGGCGAGGAACTCGTCCTTGGCGCGGCCGCTGGCGGCCAGCTCGGCCATCAGCGCCTCGCGCTCGGCCTGCGCCTCGTCGCGCTGGTGGCGTTCGGTCGCGTCGCGCGTGAAGCAGCGGGTGTAGCGCAGCGCGCCGTCCTCGAAATGGCCGTTCGAGCTGATCAGGACGTGCTTGATGCCGCCGTCCTTGCAGCGCAGGCGCGCCGGCATGTCGCGCACGGTGTCGCCGGCCTTGAGCCGGGCCAGGATGTCGTCGATGACCGGGGCGTCGGCGTGGAAGGCGGCGATGTGGTGGCCGACATATTCCTCCCAGCGGTAGCCG
Organism: Duganella sp. BJB1802; assembly: GCF_013369445.1. NCBI lineage: Bacteria > Pseudomonadati > Pseudomonadota > Betaproteobacteria > Burkholderiales > Oxalobacteraceae > Duganella > Duganella sp. BJB1802. The sequence goes on from NZ_JABWEF010000005.1 coordinate 67,606, forward strand.
AGCAGGCGCAGCTCCGCCTGGTTGGCCCAGAGGATGGTGCCGTCGGCGCCGACCTGGTGGATGCTCTCGGCGGCGTTTTCGACGAAGTCGGCCAGTTCGCGTTCACGTTGCGCCAGTGCGCTTTCGGCGGCGCGGCGGCGCGCGATCTCGGCGCCGAGCGACAGCGCCTGCTGCTCCAGTTCGAGCAGGCGTTGCTGCGGATTGTGGGACGGCGGCGCCTCGGCCGCGCAGTGGGCGGCGTGGTCGTGCAGCGCGCAGACGTGGCGGAAGGTGTCCGCCATGGCGGCGTTGGGAAACTGGCTCCACGGATAGGCGCAGAACAGCGTGAAGCGGTTGCGCCGGGCCAGCTCGTTCCACAACTCCTCCAGCCGGACGGCGGCGCTGTAGCGGCCGCGCTCGCACAGCAGGGCGACCATTTCGCCGAACGCGTGGATGGTGGCCGAGTCCGCCGCGAGCTCGCGCACCAGCTGGCCGACCGTGGCGTCGAACAGCTTGGCGTCGGGCCAGTCGTCGACCATGAAGGCCGACAGCGTCTGCTCGGCGTCGCGCGTCGCCAGCCGGGCGCCGGGATCGCTTGCGCCCGTCTCGGCCTGCAGGCGGGCCAGGCGCCGCCGCAGCGCCACCAGATGCTCGGCGGTGGCGATGACGATGCTGGCGCCGCCGGCGGCGAGGGCCTGGTGGATGAACGGGGCGACCTCGTCGAGCAGCAGGCTGTCGTCCTTGTAGAACCGGACGAAGTGCGAGGAACCATGGGTGGCAAGGGACAGGGGTGAGGGGTCGAGCTCCGCCATGATGGTCCTTTCGCGGTAGGGGGGGCAGGGACCTTACAGGGAGCGCAGCTGGCCGTTGACGATCTTCACCTGGTCGCCCGAGCGCCATTGCGGTTGGGACGACTGGTGCAGCACGCGTTTCTTGCCATTGTCCAGGCGCACCACGATCTCCCAGCTGTGCGTGGTTTTCATATTGCCTTCGACCTGGTTGCCGGCCACCGCGCCGCCGACCGCGCCGGCCACCGTGGCCAGTTGACGGCCGTGGCCGCTGCCGATCTGGTTGCCCAGCAGGCCGCCCAGGATGGCGCCGCCGGCCGCGCCCACGCCGCTACCCTGGCCGCGGTGCTCGATCGAACGCACCGATTCCACCACGCCGCAGCCGCCGCAGACGGCCGGGGCCTGTTGGGCCACGCGTTCCTGCGGCGCTGCTTGTTCCTGCTGTCGCGGCTGTTGTTGCTCCTGCTGCTGCGTCGGATACGGCGCGGCGTTGCCGGCGTAGCCGGCTGGTGGCGGCGCGCCTTGCTGCTCCTGCGGCGGCACCGACGACAGCTGGCCCGGCATCGGCGCGGCGCCGGGCACGGTGGCGCTGGAGGTCGGCAGCCAGCCCATGATGGCGGCGCTGCCGACGCCGCAGAACAGCACCACCGCGACGGCGGCGATGACCATGATCGGGTGGAGTTTGGGCTTGTTGGTTGGGGTGTCCATGATGTGTCCTGTTGTTGATGTTTAGGGTAATGCACTGCACGCCGGATTTTCCCTGAAGACTAGGTCTGCTTCCGTGCGTCACCGTACATACACGGCAAATCGCAGCCATTACGCTGACCCCATGCATACCCATCCTTCCTTTTTTTCCGACGACGACAGGGCGCCGGCCCGGCCGGCGTTGAACCGCTTGTTGTCCAGCCTGGCCGACGACGACCAGGGCAAGCTGCTGGCGCTGTGCGACACGGTGCGGGTGGCCGTGGGCGAGGTGCTGTATGAACCGGGCCAGGCGATCCGCCATGTGTACTTTCCGGTCGACAGTCTGATCTCGCTGCTGGCGGTGGCCGAGGGCCGCATGACGCTGGAGGTGGGATCGGTGGGGCAGGAAGGCATGATCGGCGCGTCGGTGGCGCTGGGCCACGAACTGGCGCTGGTGCGCGCGGTGGTGCAGCGCGCCGGCCGCGCCAGCCGCATCGCCGTGGCCGACTTCCGCGCCGAGTTCAAGCGCAACGAGGCGCTGCAGCGGCTGCTGTACCGCTATACCGACACCTTGCTGGCGCAGGCGATCCAGATCGCCGTGTGCAGCCGTTTCCATGTGCTGGAGGCGCGCCTGGCGCGCACGCTGCTGATCACGCGCGACCGTCTGCAATCGGAGAAGTTCCACCTGACCCATGAGTTCCTGGCGCATGCGCTGGGCGTGCGGCGGGTGGGCGTGACCAAGGCGGCCAGTGCGCTGCAACAGCAGAAATTGATCACCTACAGCCGCGGCAATATCGAGATCCTCGATTCCACCGGGCTGGAGGCGGCGTCCTGCCGCTGCTATGAGCTGGTCAAGGACAAGGGGGCCATGGGCATGGCCAAGGTGTTCCTGTGAGGCTTAACGGGGCGGCTTGCTGACCTGGTTGCCGATCACGCCGCCGACCGCGGCGCCGCCCACGGTGCCGACCGCGCTGCCGCCGGTCAGCACCGAGCCGGCCACGGCGCCGACGCCGGCGCCGACCGCGGTGTTACGGTCCTGGTTGGACATGCCCGCGCAGGCGCTCAGGCCCAGCGTGGCCGCCACGATGGCGGCGCTCGATACGATGCGTTTGGTATTCATGATGTTCTCCTTGCTGATGGAGGCGCGAGTGGTGACGTGCGCCAATACCGGAAGCGTACGCAGGAATCATGGTTCGCTCCGTTCGGCAGCACACATAGAGGCGTCCTAGCGCCGGGGCGATTTCCCCGGCGGCGGCGCCACCGGCTTGCCGCCCTGCTGCGCCAGCAGCGTGGCGCAGCCGGTGGTCTCGCCGGGACCGGCGTTGATCAGCGGCAGGATGGCCGCCACCGGCGCCACCGCCGCCAGCGCCAGCGCGCCGCCCGCGCGCAGCGCCAGCACGCCCTTGTCGACGCTGACGGCCGGCTCCTTGAAGGTGCCGCGCACGTAGATCGGCGCCCGCAGCGAGATCACCCGCACGCCCTTGGCGTCGGGCCGCAAGGTCAGGTCCATCTTCTCGTTGCCGAGGTTGACGGTGCCGGCGATGTCGATCTTGGCGTCCGAGGTGTCGACCACGAACAGCCGTGAGCGCATCAGGCCGTTGTTGACGCCGAAGTCCGTCACCATGCAGTTGAGCTTGACCTGCTTGTCGCCGACCAGCTTGGTCAGCACGACGTTGCCGATGTTCAGGCCCATCTCCTCCAGCAGCAGCTTGCTGACGCTGCCCTCGTTGATCACGCCCTTCAGTTCGCCGTTGGAGGTGCCCAGCAGGCCGGCCACCGAGTTGCCGGTGGCCGACAGCGAGATGTCGGCGTTGACCTCGCCCACCGTGGCCTGCATCTCCTCGATGCGCGGGAACAGCTGGCGCAGCTTGAGGTGGCGCGCGGCGGCGCTCAGCTCGGCGCCGATGGCGTCGCGGTTGACCGCCGCTGCCGTCCGCCGGCCCCTGGACGTGAAGCGGCCGCCGGCGATGTCGAAGTCCAGCGGCTTGAGCGACAGCACGCCGTCCCGCATGTCGATCACCGTGTCGAGGTTGGCGATCGGCAGGTCCTTGTCGCGCGTGATGCGCAGCGCCTTGAAGCCGACGTCGGCGTCCAGCGCCGTCCAGCGCTCGGTCTTGAACGGCTCGACCGGCAGCACGCGGTCGCCCGGCTGCACCGGCGCCACGCCGCGCGCCTGCTTGCTGGCGTTGGAGTCGGCGCCGATCAGCGGGCCCAGGTCGGAGAACTGCAGCAGCTTCGACTGCACCGCGCCCGTCAGCAGCGGGCGCGGCAGCGACTGGCCGTAGCGGTATTCGAGCTTGCCGGCGATGTCGGAATGGCCGACGCGGCCGGTGAAGCGGTCGTAGATCCAGCGGTTCTCGCGCGCGCCCAGGTGGCCGGTCAGGTGGCCCTCGGTGGCGTAGGCCGGGGTCTCCGGCAGCAGCACGCCGGTCAGCGCGTACAGCCGCGCCATGCTGGGGCCGGACAGCTTGAGGCGCATGTCGAGCGCGGTCAGCGCGGACGGCCGGGTCAGCGTGCCGGTCACGGCGATGCTGTTGCCGCCGACGTTGATGTTGGCCGCCAGCGGGTAGGGCGTGGCCTGCTGCTGCAGCGACAGCACCGCGCCGGCCTTGCCGCCGCCGGTGACGTCCTGCTGGTTCCACTTGCCGCGCAGGGTCCACGCCACGCCGTAGGCCGGGTCGGCGTTGAGGGTGTCGACGTCGGCCACCGCGTCGACCCGCGTCAGCGCGTCGCTGTAGTGCACCGTGCCCTTGTCGAGCACCACGCGCTGCAGGTCCAGCTTCCACGGCGAGGGCTTGTCGGCCGGCTTGAAGGTCCAGTTGTTGGCGCCGTCGGCCTTGCGCTGCAGCCACACCACCGGCGTGTCGAAGCGCAGCACCGGGATGGACAGCTTGTGCTCCAGCAGCGGCAGCAGGTCGATCGCGAACGAGAACCGGCCGACGCTGGCCATCTCGGCCGGCGCCGCCCAGCCGGACGGGTTGCCGACATGGACGTCGCGCGCCACCAGGTGCGGCAGCGGCAGGTAGTCGCGCCAGGTGCGGTCGGCGTCGCCGCGGCCCTGGCGTTCCCAGGTCAGCGACAGCTCGCCGCGGATGGCGAACGGGCGGTCGATGGCCTCGCTGACCTTGTCGTTGAGCCAGGGGCGGGCGCGGTTCCAGTCGTAGTTGAGCAGGACGATCACGGCGATGGCGGGCACGGCGACGAGGACGCCGGCGGCGGCGAGCGCGATGCGGGTGCGGCGGCTGAACGGGGAGGGCATGGCTGGGCCTTTTCTTATTGGAGTGGCGCCATTTTACTAGCCCGGGCCCGATGCGCAATGTGCGGCACCGTACTGAAGCTGCCGCGCCATGGGCCTATAACGTCAACCTGCGATATGAACTTTTAAAGGAGAACAATAATGACGACCATCCATCACCGTTACGCCGGCCTGTGCGCTCTTGCCGCTCTGCTGGGCCTGTCCGCCTGCGCCAGCGACAAGACGCCGGCCACCGCCGACGTCGCCGTTTCGCGCGCCGCCGTCGCCAACGCCACCAGCGCCGGCGCCGCCGACCTGGCCCCGGCCGAGATGCAATCGGCGCGCGAGAAGCTGATGCGCGCCAACCAGGCGCTGGCGGCCAAGGACTACAAGACCGCGCAGGACCTGGCCAACCAGGCCTCGGCCGACGCCCAGCTGGCGCAGAGCAAGGCCAGCTCGACCAAGGCCACCATGGCGGCGGACGAGCTGCAGCAGAGCATCCGCGCGCTGCGTGAAGAACTGAACCGCACCAACGCCACGACCCAACAATAAAGGAACACGATCATGAAAACCCCTCACCACAAAAACCTGCGCCTCCTCCCCGTCGCGTTCGCGCTGGCCGTGATGGTGGCCGCCTGCAGCACCACGCCCACCACCACCAGCCTGCTCGACCAGACCCGCGGCGACTTCATGGCCGCGCAGAGCACGCCATCGGTGGCGGCCAACGCGCCGCTGGAGTTCAAGGCCGCGTCCGACGCGCTGGACCGCGCCAACGCCGCCGCCGCGCAAAAGGAAAGCCTGAACGAGATCGATAAGCTGGCCTACATCGCCAAGCAGAAGATCGCCACCGCGCAGGAAGTGGCCAAGCAGAAGCAGGCCGAGAACGAGATGGCCAACGCCGGCCGCCAGCGCGACGAGATCCGCCTGGAGCAGCGCACCGCCGAGGCCAACCAGGCCAAGTCGCAGGCCAACCTGGCCAAGGCCGATGCCGACGCGGCGCGCGCCCAGGCCGACGCCGCCGCCAACAGCGCGCGCGACGAGGCCGCCAAGAACGCGGCGCTGCAGCAGCAGCTGGCCGACCTGCAGGCCAAGCAGACCGACCGCGGCATCGTCATCACGCTGAACGACGTGTTGTTCAATGTCGACCGCGCCGAACTCAGCGCGGAGGGCATGCGCACCGTGCAGAAGATGGCCGACGTGCTGCTGCAGGAACCGCAAAGCGCGGTGCTGATCGAGGGCTTCACCGACAGCACCGGCAGCGCCGACCACAACCTGCAGCTGTCGCAGCGGCGCGCCGAGTCGGTGCGCAACGCGCTGATCGGCCTGGGCGTCAAGAGCGACAAGATCGCCACGCGCGGCTATGGCGAGGCCTACCCGGTCGCCAGCAACGCCGATGCCGGCAGCCGCCAGTTGAACCGCCGCGTCGAGATCGTGCTGTCGCAGAACGGCGCGCCGATCGCCAACCGCCACTAACCTTGAAGGATGCATATCATGGCTGAATCCACCCCCTCCGGCCTCGACAAGGAAGCCATCCGCGCCGCCGCGCGCAACCTGCAGGACGGCCCGGTCACTGCCGGCTACCAGGGCGACCGCCAGGCCGTCATCAAGATGCTCAACGACGCGCTGGCCACCGAGCTGGTGTGCGTGCTGCGCTACCAGCGCCACTACTACACGGTCACCGGGCGCGACAACGGCCCGATCAAGGCCGAGTTCCTGGAGCACGCCACCCAGGAGCAGGAACACGCCGACTGGCTGGCCGAACGCATCATCCAGCTGAACGGCCAACCTGATTTCAATCCAGCAACATTGCTCGCACGTAGCCATGCCGAGTATGATGCATCTGACGATGTGCAGGCGATGATCAAGGCCAACCTGATCGCCGAGCGCGTCGCCATCGAGTCGTACCGGCAGATGATCGAGCAGATCGGCGCCAGCGATCCGACCACACGTCATTTATTGATCAAGATCATGGCGGTGGAAGAGGAACACGCCGACGATATGCGCGATTTGCTGGGATAATGCATATTTTGCAGTTTGCTGTACAGTTTTCACTTCACACAACCATAACAGGAGCTCCATCATGCTGGAACAAAACATCAGTACCGTGAACAACGACGTGAAAACTCTGGTCAAGGATGCGCAAGCCTTGTTCACCGCCGCCACGGCGCTGACCGGCGAAAAGGCCGAGGAACTGCGCGGCCGCGGCATGCGCGCGCTCGACACGGCACTGGCCAAGGCCCACGAAGCCCAGCAAAGCGCGGTCGCCGCCAGCAAGGAAATGGCCAAGCAGGCCGACGTCTACGTCAAGGAAAACCCATGGCGTTCGATCGCCGCGGCGGCCGGCGTGGGCCTGCTGATCGGCGTGATCATCGGCCGCAAGTAAGCCATCGTGTCCGATGAGATGAACCGTCCGCCCGGCCTGATCGCTTCGCTGGGCAATATCGCCCGCAACAGCATCGGCCTGGTCCTGACCCGGCTGGAGCTGGCCGCGCTGGAATTGTCGCAGGTGCGCAATCACCTGCTGCAGCTGGTGCTGGTGTTCGCGCTGGCGGTGGTGGCGGGCTGCTTCGCGCTGGCCTACGGCACGGTGACCATCGCCTACCTGGCGTGGGACAGCCTGGGCTGGAAGATCCTGCCCATCATCACCGGCGTGTTCCTGCTGATCGCGATCGGCCTGATCCTGTATGCGCGCGGCATGATACGCAGCGGCAAACTGTCGATGCCGGCCACGATGGCCGAACTCAAGTCCGACCGCGACATGCTGTTGTAACCGGGAGAACAGATGAGCAAAGAAGCTGAACGCGCCGCCGTCGAGGCGGACAAGCAGCGTTTGATCCGCGAGGGCGAGCTGTACCGCATCAAGGTGGTGCACGCCAAGGCGCTGGTCGGCAACGCGCTGCAGCCGGACGCCTTGCTGCATGGCGCCGTCGAGCAGGCCATCGGCGTCGCCCAGGCCCGCCTCGGCGGCCTGTTGCAGCCGGGCGGCCTGCGGAACGTCAATTTCAAGGCGCTGCTGCCGTACGCGCTGACGGTGGGCTCGTACATCGCGCGCAAGCGCCTGGTCAAGCCGGCCATGGGCGTGGCGCTGGCCGCCGGCGTGGGCATGGCGTGGCTGTTGCGACGCCAGCCGGCGCCGCAGGACGAGCAGGAATGAACACCCCAACGCCGCAGCCGCGGCGTTTTTTTATCGGAGTCAGCAGATGAGCAAAGCGAAACACGAACTCAATCCCGAGCGCCTGCGCATCGTCCTGGTGTTGCAGGGCGGCGGCGCGCTGGGCGCCTACCAGGCCGGCGTGTTCCAGGCGATGCACGAGCACGGCCTGGCGCCGGACTGGATCGTCGGCACCTCGATCGGCGCGATCAACGCCGCCATCCTGGCCGGCAATCCGCACGAGACGCGCCTGGCCAGGCTCAAGGAGTTCTGGGACGGCGTGGCCCACCGCGACAGCTACGACATGAGCCGCGTTCCGGACGCGCAGCGGCGCTCCAACGTGCTGCTGCAGACCTGGGACACCATCGTGCGCGGCGTGCCGGGCTTCTTCAAGCCGCGCTTCATGAGTTTGTTCCCGACGGGGACGGCGGTCGCGCCCGAGCAGGCCAGCTTCTACGACACCAGCGAGCTGGGCGACACCTTGAACCGCCTGATCGATTTCGACTACCTGAACGCGCCGGGCGGCATGCGGCTGACGGTCAACGCGCTCAAGGTCACCTGCGGCAGCCTGCGCAGCTTCGACAACCGCGAGCTGACGCTGAGCGCCGACCACATCCGCGCCAGCGGCGCGCTGCCGCCGGGCTTCCCGCCGGTACGCATCGACGGCGACCTGTACTGGGACGGCGGCCTGTATTCCAACACGCCGCTGGAGACCGTGCTGGACGACAGCGAGCATGTCGACACGCTGTGCTTCATGGTGGACTTGTGGAACGCCGACGGCCCCGAGCCGACCACGCTGGACGAGGTGCAGACGCGGCAGAAGGACGTGACCTTCGCCTCGCGCTCCAAGCGCCATCTGCAGGACTACGTGGCCACGCACAAGCTCAAGCAGAAGCTGCGCGAGCTGTACGGTGAGTTGCCGGAGCGGGCGCAGTCGGAGCAGGGCAGGGAGGAGCTGGCCGGGCTGGGCGGCGACAGCACGCTGCACGTGGTGCGGCTGGCGTACGCGGGACGCGACTGGAACATGGCGGCCAAGGACATCAACTTCTCCAAGGGCTCGATCGAATGGCGCTGGGACCAGGGCTACCAGGACGCGCTGCGCGCCATCACGGCGGCCGGCTGGCTGAGCTTTGTGACGGAAGACACGCCGCTGGTCGTGCACGAGCTGCCGCCGTTGCGGCAGGCGGTGCACGACCGGGAGCGGGCGGCCTAGCCTAGTGCTGGTGGTTTTCCTCTCGGATCTGCTCGGCCTTGGCCATGTCCTGCCGGTAGGTCGCCTGGGCCTCCTTCATGCAGCTGCGGCGTTCGGCGGCCGGCCCCTGCTTGCAGGCGATGTTGGCCTCGGCCAGCGCGGCGCCGATCTCCTTGCGCAGCGTGCGCAGTTGCGCGGCCGGGCTGGTGTCGTCCTGGTACCAGCGCGCCGGATCGCCCTTGGCGATTTCCGACTTCTGCAGCTGGGCGTTCTGCGGCGGCGTGGTGGTGCTGCCGGCGTGCGCCGCCAACGCGGCGCCGGCCAGCGCCGCGGCGATGATGACTTGTTTAAAGTGAGCCATGATGTCCTCCCGTGTCGTTACAGCCTGCCGGTGAGCAGCATGATCAGCAGGATGACCACCACCAGGCCGGTGATGCCGCTGGGCGCATAGCCCCAGCTGCGGCTGTGCGGCCAGGTGGGCAAGGCGCCGATCAACGCCAGCACCAGAATGATCAGAATGATGGTTCCCATGTCGTGCTCCTCGTGTAAACGTCAGGGTTAATAGCGGTACAAGCGGCCGTCGACCAGGCGCACGCGGTCGCCCGCGCGCAGGTCGTAGACGCTGTCCTGGTTGACGATGCGGTAGTCGCCGTTGTCCATGCGTACGCTGATCTGGTACTGCTCGCGCGGCTGGTTGCGGCCTTCCTCCACCTTGTTGCCGACCACGGCGCCGCCGACCGCGCCGGCCACGGTGGCGGCGGTGCGGCCGCTGCCCGAGCCGACCTGGTTGCCCAGCAAGGCGCCGACCAGGCCGCCCGTGACGGCGCCGGCGCCGCTGGTGCCGGACTTGGCCTGCACGACCTGGATCGAGTCGATGGTGCCGTAGGCCGCGGCGGTGTCCGACGGGTTGACATAGGTGGTCTGCTGCGGCTGGCCGGAACTGGCGCAGCCGCCCAGCGCGGCGCAGGCGGCGATCAGCGCGGCGGCGAGGGTGGTCGAGTGTTTCATGTTGTGCTCCCGAAAAAGTGTGATTCCAGAATAGTCAGCGTGGGGACGGGGGTCTGTGCGCTGACGCACTCAGTCCAGCGGCGTGCGCGCTGTGTACGTTAGCGAACAGAAGTACATGGGGAAGGGGCGTAAAACGGCTGCATCGGTAGCGGACATCCGGTCCTGCTGGCTGACAAACCACTGTTTCACACCCCAAGGAGAATGCCATGAAAATCGCACATAAAATCGCCACCGCCCTGTTCACCGTATCGCTGCTGGCCACGGCCGGCTGCGCATCGACCTCGACCAAGGAGGGCACGGGCGAGTATGTCGACGATTCCGTCATCACCACCAAGGTCAAGGCCAGCATCTTCAACGAGCCCAGCCTGAAATCCACCGAGATCAACGTGGAGACCTTCAAAGGCACGGTGCAGCTGAGCGGCTTCGTGGCCCAGCCCGAGGACATCGCCAAGGCCGGCGAAGTGGCGCGCGGCGTCAAGGGCGTGACCGCCGTCAAGAACGACATCCGCGTCAAGTAAGCATCACCCGCCGGGCGGCCTGCGCCGCGCCGGCGGTTCCCTGTGAGCCATCATGAACCTGCCACCTGCCGGACTTCCCCGCATTGACCCCGTGGCCGCCGATGGCGATCCCCCACGCATTCCCCTGCACGTCCACGCCCGCGGCCTCGCGCTCGGCGTCATCGCCACCGTGGCCTTCGTCTACGCGCTGCAATGGTCGCGCAACTTCCTCGTGCCGCTGCTGCTCGGCATCCTGATCACCTACATGCTCAGCCCCATCGTGTGCTGGCTGGAGCGCCTGCGCGTGCCGCGCGCGCTCGGCGCCACGCTGATCACCGCCGCCATCCTCGGCGGCGCCTTCGTCGTGATCGACAAGGTGCAGGGCGAGTTCGAAGCCATCGTCGAGGAGCTGCCCACCGTCACCCACAAACTGTCGCGCCTGATGGCCGAGCGCATGCATGGCGGGCCCAGCACGCTGCAGCGCATCCAGGCCGTGGCCACCGAATTGCAGCAGGCCACCGCCGGCGCCCAGGAGCGGCGCGCCGCGCGCAAGGCCGCGCCGGCGCCCGACAGCGGCGCCCTGCCGGTGATGGACTGGCTGTGGGCCGGCTCGATGGGCGTGATGGGTTTTCTGAGCCAGGCGACCATGGTGATCTTCCTGGTGTTCTTCCTGCTGCTGTCGGGCGACACCTTCAAGCGCAAGCTGGTCAAGCTGACCGGGCCGTCGCTGAGCAAGAAGAAGATCACCGTGCACATCCTGGAGGACATCAACTCGTCGATTCAGAAATACATGCTGATGCTGCTGGTCACCAACGTGCTGCTGGCGCTGCTGATGTGGGTGGCGCTGCGCTGGATCGGCCTGGAGAACGCCGGCGCCTGGGCCATCGTGGCCGGGCTGCTGCACGTGATGCCGTACTTCGGCCCCTTGCTGATCACGCTGGCGACCGGCGCGGTCGCCTTCCTGCAATTCGAGTCGCTGCAGATGAGCGCGCTGGTGATGGGCGCCTCGCTGGGCATCGCCACCCTGGTCGGCACCGTGGTGGCGACCTGGATGACCGGGCGCTTCGCCCGCATGAACGCGGCGGCGGTGTTCGTCAGCCTGCTGTTCTGGGGCTGGCTGTGGGGCGTGTCCGGCCTGCTGCTGGGCGTGCCGCTGATCGTCATCGTCAAGGTGGTGGCCGAGCGCGTCGAGGGCATGGAAGTGGTGGCGGAGTTGCTGGGCGAATAGGCTGCAGATGGGACTTGTTTCTATCCTGCGGACGGCTAACATAAGCAGTAGTACAGACACCTTGAGGAGCAAGCCATGAGTCCAGAGCATGACCGCCGCCGGCGGCCGGAGACGTCGGATACCGCAGGTTGGCACTCATTGGAATTCATCGTGCGCCACGCGCTGGAAGTGCAGCGCGACATCGGCACGGCCAGCGCGGTGCAGTTCCTGCAAGGCATAGGCATCAATCCGCAGGTGATCGAGCGCGTGCTGGCGCCGGACGCCAAGGTGCGCGAGGCGGACCAGCAGGCGCTGGCCGCGTCGCTGCCGGTGGCCGACCTGCCGGTGGCCACGCCGCGCGCCTACCTGCGCCGGCCGGTCTAGTTGCGCAGGCTGCCCAGCTGCAGCGCGTACTGGCGCGCGAACTCGGCGCCGAGGAAGAAGATCTGCGCCGAGTAGTACACCCACAGCAGCAGCGCGATCAGCGAGCCGGCCGCGCCGAAGCTGCTGGTGACGCCGCTGTTGCCGATGTAGGCGCCGATCAGGTATTTCCCCAGCGTGAACAGCGCGGCCGTGCCCAGCGCGCCTATCGTCACGTCGTGCCAGGACAGCTTCACGCGCGGCAGCAGCTTGAAGATCACGCCGAACAGGGCGGCGATGACGAGGTAGCCGATGACGAAGTTGAGGCCCGTGAGCACCCGGCCGGCATCGCGCCAGTAGGCATCCCACAGGTTTTCCAGCACGGTCAGCGCGGCGCTGACCACCAGCGACACCATCAGCAAAAAAGCCAGCACCAGGATCATGCCGAAGGAGAGCAGGCGGGTGCGGACCGCGTCCCACGCGCCGCCGTGGACCAGCGGCGGCACTTGCCAGATATCGTCCAGGCTGGCCTTGAGCTCGGCAAACACGCTGGTCGCGCCGAACAGCAGCAGGGCGCCGGCTGCCAGGGTGGCGAGGCGGCCTTCCTCCTTGTTGCGGGCGCCGGCCAGCACCAGTTGCACCGCCTCCGCGCCCTGCGCGCCGACCAGGCCGCGCAACTCCTCGAACAGCTGGCCGCGCGCCGCCTGCGGCCCGTAGAACCAGCCGGCGATGGCCAGCACCAGCACCAGGATGGGCGCCATCGAGAACAGCGTGTAGAACGCCAGCGCCGCGCCCTTGCTGCTGGCGCGGTGTTCCAGCCATTCGGTGACGGTGCATTTCAGCACCGAGCCCAGGTTGCGTTTCATAAGAAAAAAACCCCGCCGGGGCGGGGTCGTCTTTCAGCTTATTGCACGCGCCGTTCGATGGTGATCTGTTCGACCTCGACCCGGCGGTTCGGTTCCAGGCACTTGATCAGGTCCGCGCGCTTCTTGTTGTTGCAAGTGACGACGGGATTGGCCTTGCCCTTGCCCACGGCGCTCAGGCGGTTGGCGGCCACGCCCTTGCCGACCAGGTAGTCCTTGACCGCGTTGGCGCGGCGCTCGGACAGCTTGAGGTTGTACTTGTCGCTGCCCAGCCGGTCCGCGTAGCCGGAGATGACCACGTTGTCGATGCCGGGATTGGTGTTGAGCACGTTGGCGATGTCGTCCAGCTTGGGCTGGTTCGGGCCCAGCTTGGCGCTGTCGAAGCCGAACAGCTCGGTGGCCGACATGGTCACCTTCTCGAACTTCGCCGGTGGCGGCGGTGGCGGTGGCGCCGGCTGCGGCGGTGGCGGAGGAGGCTCGGCCGCGACCGGTGGTGGCGGCGGCGCCGGCGGCGCGGCTTTCGGCGGCGCGTTGAAGGCGATGTTCAGGCCGATCGTTGCATAGTAGTTATTGCTCTTGCTGTTGGGGAACTCGCTGCCACGGATGAAGCCGTGCACGTCGCGCAGGTCGGCCTGGAAGGCGACCTGGTCGCTGATGTCGGCCTGGAAGCCCAGGCCGGCGCTCAGGTAGGGCGAGGTCTTGCTGCGTTCGCCGAAGGCGTTCAGGTTGGCCTTGTCGCGCTCGGCGCCGACGCCGATCAGCAGGAAGGGCCGGAAGGATTTACGCGAGAACATGTACAAGCCGTCCACCCCCAGCGTGTTCTGCTGGTAGCGCTGGCCGTTTTCACGGGAGCGGGCGTAGGTGGTGCCGAGTTGCAGGTCCCAGTCCTGGTTGAGGGCCTTGCCGAACTTGAGGCCGGCGCCGTAGCCGCGCTTGTCCACGCCGAAGTCCGAATCGGGCTTCATGGCGTTCAGGCTGGGCTGGATATACCACGATGGATTGACGACCGCATCCTGTGCCAGGGCGGAAAACGACGCGCATAACGCTGCGGCGGCGAGGGCGATTTTCTTAGATTTATTCAAAATGAACTCCCGATAAGTGATGAGTGTGCTGCTGCAACAGCAATGTTGAGTGTCGCTGTTCGACCGGAGATTAAGCAGTTTGGTGCAGCTCTTCCGTGCGTTAGCGTACGAAGGCTTGCGCTGTATCAAATTCATCACACTTCTTGAAACTTAAATAAAACCGTCTTGTCACAGCTTAAGTGCCCAGTATTTTCGCTAATGTTCGTTGCCGCACAGACCAATGCGCTGCGAAAAGGCATTCTTGAGTCAGATGCAGAGACCGTAGCGAGATGCCAGCCGCCCGCCACGCCATCCGCTGCCACTAATCTCGGCAATTGTTATAAGGAGTGATCCCATGCATGCAGTTAGACAACCTCAACATCTGGTCCAGAACGAGATGAAAGCCTCGCCGGAAATGCATACCACCACGGCCAAGCTGATGCTGGTGGAGCGTCCCGCCCCGGCGCCCCTGGACCGGAAGCCAGCGCTGTCGATGGCTTCCATCGAGCGCGTCCGCTCGACCTCGGCCACGCTGCGCCGCATCGAAAACATGCAAAAGCTGATCGGCGAATTGCAGCTGCACGAGATGCTGGCCGACGAAATCGCCTGGTTCCTCAAATTCTCGCCGTCCGGCGCCCGCAAATACATCCGCGACCTGCGCGAGGCCGGCGTGATCGAGCTGGCCCGCTACGTCGAGGGCACGGCCACCTACCTGGGCAAGGCCGTCTACCAGCTCACGCCGGATCCCGAGCGCGTCAGCGCCTTCCTGGCCGCCATCGTCCAGCCCAAGCGCGAAGGCGCGCCGCCGCGCAAGGAGCGTCCGGGCCTGCGCGAACAGGCGATGGCCGGCAGCGGCCGCCATTTCCACATCCTGGCCGACGACACGCATTACGCGATCCGCGTCAACCGCGGCCCGGTGATGCGCGATCCGCTGGTGGCCGCGCTGTTCGGCTCGGCGCCGTCGATGCAGAAGGAAGAAACCGTCTGACCGCCGCGCACGGCGTATGATGAGACAGCCGGGTCACGCCCGGCTGTTTGCATATTGAAATGTCGGCAAGGCGCCCCACCTAGCCCTGACTGGACATACATCATACGGACGCGCGGCACATGGAAGCTTTGACCTGGATCGGCCTGACGGCGCTGCTGATAGCGCTGCCTTTCTACTACCCGCGCTGGCGCCTGCGCCGGGTGCTGGCGCAGCCGCTGCCGGCCGAGGCGGTGGCCGTCCTGCAGCGCAACATCCCGGTCTACCTGCGCATGGACGCCGGCCTGCGGCAGCAGCTGCAGCGGCTGGTCGTGCAGTTCCTGCACCAGAAAAAATTCATCGGCTGCGAGGGGCTGGAGGTCACCGACGAGATGGCCGTCACCATCGCCGGCCAGGCCTGCCTGCTGCTGCTGAACCGGCCCACCAAGGTCTATCCGGCGCTGCACACCATCCTGGTTTACCCCGGCGCCTTCGTGGCGCGCCGCGCCGAGGTCGGGCCGGGCGGGGTGGTCACGCCGGGCCACCAGAGCATGCTGGGCGAATCCTGGGACGACGGCCGCGTGATCCTGTCGTGGGACGACGTGCGGCGCGGCGCGGTCGACTGGACGGACGGCCACAACATCGTGCTGCACGAGTTCGCCCACCAGCTCGACAGCGAATCGGGCCGCGCCAACGGCGCCCCGTACCTCGGCAACCCGGCCAGCTACCGCGAATGGTCGGAGGTGCTGGAGCGCGATTTCCAGCATCTGCGCCACAGCGCCATGTACCGCCAGCACAGCGTGATGGACCACTACGGCGCCACCAATCCGGCCGAATTCTTCGCCGTCGCCACCGAAACCTTCTTCGAGAAGCCCTACCAGATGGCCGAGCACCACGCCGAGCTGTTCGCCGAGTTCCTCAAATACTACCGGGTCGATCCGCGCGCGTGGATGTCGCCGCCGCCGCTGCCGCCGCCCGAGCCGTCGTATGACTGGACGCCACACTGGTCGCACTGATTACCTTCCGCGCGGGAACTAGGGCATAATCGAAACACACCGCGCATGGACCGCACAGTGCGCGTGACAGACGCCGTCGCGAGGCTATCACTATGCAATTCGAGGAATTCGACTTTTCTTCCGACACCGCCGCGCCCCGTGCCGCGCCGGTGGCCGAGGCGGCATCGCCCCTGGTGCGCCTGCAGTACCTGGTCGACAACACGCCGGCCATCATCTACTGCACCGTGCCCAGCGGCGACTTCAAGATGACCTTCGTCAGCAACAACGCCTTGAACGTGCTGGGCTACCGGCCCGAGCAGATGGTGGCCGACCCCAACTTCTGGTTCGACCACATCCATCCCGACGACGCGCCCAACATCTTCTCCAGCCTGGCGCTGGTGTTCAGCGAGGGCCAGCGCGCCTATGAATACCGCTTCCGCATCAGCGACGGCAGCTACCTGTGGATGCACGACACGCTGCGCCTGATCCGCGACGAGCACGGCGTGCCGCTGGAGGTGATCGGCTCGCTGACCGACATCACCGAGCGCAAGCGCATGGAGGAGGCGCTGCAGGCCAAGGGCGTCGAGCAGCAGGCGCTGATCGGCGAGCTGCGCAACGCCCACGAGCAGCTGCTGCAGTCGGAAAAGATGGCGTCGATCGGCCAGCTGGCGGCCGGCATCGCGCACGAGATCAACAACCCGGTCGGCTTCGTCAACTCCAACATGGGCTCGCTGAAGAACTACGTCGGCACCCTGCTGAGCGTGATCGAGCGCTACGAGCAGGTGGCCGCGCCGCACCCGGCGCTGGCGGCCCAGCTGGCCACGCTGCGCGAGCAGGCCGACCTGGAATTCCTCAAGGAGGATGTGACCGACCTGGTGCGCGAGTCGATGGACGGCCTCAAGCGCGTCAAGGACATCGTGCAGGCGCTCAAGGATTTCTCGCACGTGGGCGAGACCGAGTGGCAGGTGGCCGACCTGCACCACGGCCTGGACAGCACGCTCAACATCGTCGCCAACGAGATCAAGTACAAGGCCAAGGTCGAGAAGCACTACGGCGTGCTGCCGCCGGTCACCTGCCTGGCCTCGCAGCTGAACCAAGTGTTCATGAACCTGCTGGTCAACGCCGCGCACGCGCTGCGCGAGACGGGCGTGATCACGATCCGCACCGGCGCGGCCGACGGCTGGGTGTGGATCGAGGTGGGCGACAACGGCTGCGGCATCGCGCCGGAAAACCTGCACCGCATCTTCGAACCCTTCTTCACGACCAAGCCGGTCGGCAGCGGCACCGGGCTGGGCTTGTCGCTGTCGTACGGCATCGTCAACCGCCACGGCGGCCGCATCGAGGTGGCCTCGGTGGTGGGCCAGGGCACGCGCTTCACCGTGCACCTGCCGGTGCAGCCGGCCCAGGCGGCTACAGGATAACCGCGCCGTCGTCGTCGCGCTTGACGTCCAAGAGGCCCGGCTCCTCGGCCTCCAGCCGCCGCGCCTCCAGCTCCTGCGGCGTGGGCGGCGGCGCCGCCAGCGCGGCGCGCTGGGCCAGCGCCAGCCGTACATTCTGCTCCAGTTCGGCGGCATCCCAGGGCTTGCTCATGAAGCGGAACGCCTGCGCCTGGTTGATCGCGCTGAGCACGGTGTTGTATTCGGTCGAGGCGCTGAGCATGATGCGCACCGTGTCCGGCGCCACGTCCTTGAGCGCCTGCAGCAGCTCGCCGCCGGTCATCTGCGGCATGTGGTAGTCGCAGATCACCAGGTCGAAATCGCAATAGCAGATGCGCTTGAGCGCCTCGTAGGGATCGGTGCAGGTCTCGATCTGCGGCGGCGCGTCGCGCAGCATCTGCAGCAGCGCGCGCTGCAGCGCGTTGAGGACGTTGACCTCGTCGTCCACCAGCAGGATCTTGCTCATGCGTCCCCCTTGGGATTGCGCACCCAGATCGCCAGCCGGGCGCCGCTCTTGGTCTCGAAGTCCTGCACCTGCTGGATCATGCGCGCGTCCAGCACGTGGTCGACCGACAGCAGCATCAAGCCGTCGCGGCTGATCAGGTCGCGCGCCAGCGTCATGCCCGGCAGCAGTTCGCCCGACAGCACCTCGACCCCGGCGCCGGCGTCGGCGCCGCCGTCGACGATCTGGCGGAAGGCCGCCACCACGTTGGGATCGTAGCGCTTGCCGCTGGCGTCGAGGATCAGCGACTTGGCCTCCTCCGGCCGCAGGTGGCGCTGCACCATCGCGCCCTGCTGCAGGTTGTAGTAGTCGGCCGCCAGCGCCAGGATGCGCGCGCCCAGCGGAATCGCCAGGCCGGCCAGGCCGTCCGGGAAGCCATTGCCGTCGAAGCGCTCGAGCTGGCCGCGCAGGATGGCGGCGCTGCCGCGCAGGTCCTCCAGCGGCATCAACAGTTCGGCGGCGCGCTGCGGATGCTTGCGGAACAGGCCCAGCGATTCGCCGTGCAGCATGGTCAGCGGGGTCTGCAGCAGCTCGTCGGAAAAGCCGATCTTGCCGATGTCGTGCAGCAGCGCGGCGATGAAGATTTCCTGGGTCTCGCGCGCGTCCAGTTCCAGCCGCACGGCCAGCTGGCGCGCCAGCTCGGCCACCAGGCGCGCGTGGCCGGGCCGGTTGTGCGCGCGCAGCTCGATCATGCTGGAGAAGATCTTGATGGTGGTGACGAAGTTCCGCTTGAGCTTGTTGTTGGCGGCGGCGGTGGCGTCGTGCTCGGCGCGCAGCTGGCGCGTGCGCGCCTCGACCTTGGCCTCCAGGCTCTGGTTGAGCGCCTTGAGCTCCTCGTTCTGGCGCAGCGTCAGCGCCTCCAGCCGCAGCTTCTCCTGCTCCAGCTGGCGCCGCTCCAGCGCGTGGCGCACCACCAGCAGCATGTCGCCGTCTTCCCACGGCTTGGTGATGTAGCGGTAGATCTCGCCGCAGTTGATGGCGTCCTGGATCGACTGGATGTCCGAATAGCCGGTCAGCAGCAGGCGCATGGTGTCGGGCCAGCGCGCCCGCACCTGGGCCAGGAACTGGGCGCCGTTCATCTCCGGCATGCGCATGTCGGAGATCACCAGGTCGACCTGTTCCTTCTCCAGCACCTCCAGTCCCAGCGCGCCGCTCTCGGCGATCAGCACGCGGTAGCCGGCCGGGCGGAACAGGCGGCGCAGCGAGGACAGGATGTTGGGCTCGTCGTCCACGAACAGCAGCGTGGCGGCCGGGGCCGGCGCCAGTGCGGCGTTCATGGCGCCACCCCGGCGGCCGCCTCGGGCTGGTGGATCGGCAGGTGCACGCGGAAGCGGGTGCCCTTGCCCAGCTCGGTGTCGACCTCGATGCGGCCGCCGTGCTTCTGCACGATGCCGTAGGCCAGCGACAGTCCCAGCCCGGTGCCCTTGCCGACCGCCTTGGTGGTGAAGAAGGGGTCGAAGATGCGCGACAGCGTGTCCGGCGCGATGCCGCTGCCGTTGTCGGCCACGTCGATCCACACCTCCTCGCCGTCGGTGCCGGTGCGCACGACGATGCGGCCGCGCTGCTCGCCGATGGCGTGGGCGGCGTTGACCACCAGGTTCATCACCACCTGGTTGATCTGCAGCGGCAGGCACTGGATGTCGGGGATGTCGCCGTATTCCTTGACCACCTCGGCCTTGTACTTGACCTCGTTGCCGACGATGTTGAGGGTGGAGTCGATGCCCCGGTGCAGATTGGCCCACACCCAGTCCTGGTTGGCGTCCACGCGCGAGAAGTCCTTCAGGTCCTGGACGATGTGGCGCACCCGCACGATGCCCTCGCGCGATTCGGCCATCAGCGACGGGATGTCCTCGCGCAGGAAGGCGAGGTCGATCTGTTCGCGCCGCGCGCGCAGGGCGGCGGCGGCGGCGGGGTCGCCGATGCCGGCCTCGGCCTGCTGGTAGGCGTCGAGCATCTCGAACAGCTGGTCCAGATAGGTTTGCAAGGTGGTGAAGTTGGAGAAGATGTAGCCGATCGGGTTGTTGATCTCGTGCGCCACGCCGGCCGCCAACTGGCCGATCGAGGCCAGCTTGTCGGCCTGCACCAGCTGCTGCTGGGCGCGCGACAGTTGGCTGTTCAGCTCGGTCAACTCCAGGTTGCTGCGCCGCAGCTCGGCCTCGGCCAGGTGGCGCTGGCGGATGTCCTCCTGCAGCTGCTCGTTCATGTCGGCCAGCTGGGCGGTGCGCTTCTCGACCACGCTTTCCAGGTTGTCGTGGGCGCGCCGCAGCGCGTTCTCGGCCACGCGCCGCTCGGTGACGTCGCGCAGCGTCTCGATGGCGCCGACGATGCGGCCCTGGTGGTCGCGCAGCGGCGCGGCCGTGAAGTGCAGCCAGTGGCCGCTGGCGCCGATGTTGGGGAAGAAGTCCTCGGCCTCGTAGGCGCCGGGGATCAGCGACGAGGCCTGGTACCTGCCGGGGTAGTGCAGCTCCAGCAGGCGGTCGTCGCCGGCCACGATCAGGTCGGCCAGCACCGGGCGCGGCTTGGGATAGAAGGCTTGCCAGTGGTTGCTGGTGCCGACCATGGCCTGCTTGCTCCAGCCCAGCAGGTGTTCGCAGGCGCGGTTCCAGTGCGTGATCACGTGCCGGGTGTCGATGGCGAAGGTGGCCACCGGATGGCCGTCGAAGAATTCGGACAGCGCGACGCCGTCGTGCGCCGTGCCCTCCGGCGGCGTGGGGGCGGGTGCGATGGGTGTGGAGGGGGCGGCGGCGGTCATGGAGTCAGCATCTGGCACATGGTTTCGAACAATTGCTCGCTCTCGGCGAAGACGGCGGCCCAGGCGGCCTCGCCCAGGCCCAGCGACTGCCAGGCGGCCAGCGACAGCGGCGGCACCTGGTCGTCCTCCTGGCCCGACAGGTCGAGCGCGTGGGCCAGGATGTTGGCCGCGTAGATCACGGTCGACAGCGTGGCCGGGCCGGTCTCGGCGGGATGGTGGTGGTCGGCCACGGCGGCCTGGATGGCCTCCGGGAATTTCCAGTGCCTGGCCAGCGCGCTGCCGACGCTGGCGTGGTCGATGCCGAACACGGCCATCTGGGCCGGCGCGGCCGGGCAGTCGTGCTGGCGGCGGTGGGCGGTCACGCGGCGGTAGTCGCCCGGGAAGCGGGTGGCCAGCACCAGCGTGCCCAGGTCGTGCAGCAGGCCGGCGGTGAAGGCGGTGTCCGGGTTGACCCGCACGTGCGGCGCTAGCACGCGCGCGCACACGGCGCTGGCGATCGAGTGGCGCCAGAAGGCCTGGAAGTCGAACTCGCTGCCGGGCACGGGCGCGAAGCTGGCCGTCACCGAGCAGGCCGTCACCAGCGTGCGGATGGCGTGGAAGCCCAGCACCGACACCGCCTGCTGGATCGTGGTGACCTTGGCCGGCATGCCGTAGAACGAGGAGTTGGCCAGCCGCAGCGTCTTGGCGGTGAGCGCCTGGTCGAGCGTGATCTTGGCGGCCAGCGCGTGGGTGTCGATGTCGTCCTGCTGCATGGTGGCCAGCAGTTCGCTGACCACCGCCGGCAGCGACGGCAGGTCGCGCACGGCCTTGATGATGTCGTCGGCGTTCATGGTTGCGGGCCCTCGCGGTAGGCGCGCAGCTGGGCCAGCAGCACGGCGCCGCCGTCGCTGCCGGCGCTGTGGCGGAACAGGCGCTCGAGCCGCGCCAGCTGCTGCGCGCGGGCCCGCGCCAGCGCGGCCGGTTCGCCCGGCTCGGCCGCGGCCCAGACCACGCAGCGCTCGATGCCGCGCCGGCGCAGCGAGGTCAGCGTGGCGGCGGTCAGCGTGGCGTCCTGCGGCAGCAGCACGCCGCCGTGGGCGTCGAGCAGCGCGGCGGCCAGGACCATGCCCTCGGCCGCCTGCTGCAGGTCGATTTCATTGGGGGTGGGGGTGTTGCTCATCTGTCGGCCTCCACGGTGCTCAGGGTGATCAGGCTGCCGCGCGACGCCGAGTGCTCGCCCATCGGGTAGCACATCACGGTGTAGCGCTGGCCGTCGATGTCGGCCAGGTGGTGGTGCGGCAGGCCGCCGTCCGACCCGGCCGGAAACAGTTCGGGCAGCACGGCGCTGGCCTCGTTGCCCAGCAGGCCGCCGCTGTGGCGGAACAGGCCGGCGGCGGCGCCGTTGATGAAGGCGATCATGCCGCTGTCGTCCATGCCGATCACCGGCAGCGGCAGGTGCTGCAGCAGTTCGCGCGCCACGCTCAGGCTGATCTCGTCGCGGCTGATCTGGCGCTGCTTCTCCAGCAGCAGCTGCTCCATGCGGCGGTTGGCCGCGGCCAGCTCCTGGTTGGCGCTGCGCACCTCCAGGTGCAGGCGCAGGTTGTCGTCGGCGATCTCCTTGACGCGGAAGGCCTCGGCGATGTGGCCGCGCAGCTGCTCGTCCTCCCACGGCTTGGTCAGGAACTTGTAGATCGCGCCCTCGTTGACGGCGTCGGTCACCGACTGCAGCTCGGTGTAGCCGGAGAGCATGATGCGGATGGTGTCGGGCGCCAGTTCGCGCGCCTTGCGCAGGAAGTCGGCGCCCAGCATGCCGGGCATGCGCTGGTCGGAGACGATCACGTCGACCGGCTGCTGGGCCAGCAGCGCCAGGCCCTGCGGGCCGTCGCCGGCGGTGAAGATCTGGTACTGGTCGGCGCGCAGCAGGCGCTTGAGCGCGGCCAGGATGTTGGGCTCGTCGTCCACCAGCAGCAGCCGGCGCGGCGGCCGGTGCATGCGCAGCAGGTGGGCCGGCAGCGTGCGGTCGCTGGCCAGCAGCTGGTGCAGCTCGGCGGAGTCGAGCGGCGGCGCGAAGAAATAGCCCTGGATCTGGTCGCACATGTTGCGGCGCAGGAAGTCGCACTGGCTTTCCGTCTCCACGCCCTCGGCCACCACCTTCATGCCCAGGTTGTGGCCCATGGCGATGATGCTCTTGGCCATGGCGGCGTCGTGGCTGTCGTGGACCACGTTGCGGATGTAGTCGGCGTCGATCTTGATGGCGTCGAAGGGGTAGCGCTTCAGGCTGCTGAGCGAGCCGTGGCCGGTGCCGAAGTCGTCCAGCGTCAGGCTCAGGCCGCGCGCCTTGAAGCCGGCCAGCACGTCGTCGCAGCCGTCGCCGGCCTCGGTCAGCGCGGTCTCGGTGATCTCCAGCGTCAGCGTGCCGGGGTCGATGGCGCACTCGTCGAGCATGGCGGCCACCGCGGCGCCGAAGGCCGGGTCGCGGAACTGGCTGGGCGAGACATTGATCGCCACCCGCAGGCCGTTCTGGCCGCCGCGCCGCCAGGCCTGCAGGTCGGCGCAGGCGCGCCGCAGCACCCACAGGCCGATGGCGGCCGTCATGCCGGCGGCGTCGGCCTGCGGCAGGAAGGCGTGGGCCGCCAGCAATCCTTGATCTGGATGCTGCCAGCGCACCAGCGCCTCCAGGCTGATCACCGCGCCGCTTTGCAGGTCCACCAGCGGCTGGTAGAGCAGGCGCAGCTGGTCCTGCGCCAGCGCCTGTTCCAGCGCGGCGGTCATCGCCGGGAGATCCTTCGTTTGCGGGGCTGCTTGCATGGGCGCCTAGCGAAATGATAGCTGGTGGATATCGGAAACCCTGAATCGATTATACGGCCTCGCCAGGGGCGTTGCCGCACGTGCGGTGTTTTTTTTCCACCCAGCACGTTGCCGGGCTTGCGCCGCGTTGTTGCTTATCGGAGACTATGCTTGCGCGGCCAAACTTTTCGGGCAGGATAGTCGCTACAATCAAAACACCTGGCAGCGGTCGGACTAACGCGTTGTAATGGGGAGATGCGGCAATGGCAAACGCATGGGTAATGCTCACTCGTCCAGACGGCCGCGACGTGGCGGCGCCGTCCGAGGCGCAGATGGCGGCGGCCCTGGCCGACGTCTACAGCGGCAAGACCGCCGCGCCCGACGGCGGCCCCGGCAGCGCCGTGCTGCGTTTCGGCTACGACGACGGCCTGATGTACGAGGTCGAGGTGTCCACCGGCGGCGGCGTGCGCTTTGCGGAATGGTCGGACCGCGATTGCGAGATCGCGCTGGCCGGCCCGCGCGTGATGACGCTGGCCCAGGCCGACGCGCTGCAGCTGTGGCGCCTGCTGGCGCAGCGCCAGGTGGCCAAGATCCGCAGCCAGCCCTGGCAGGACGCCAACTGACGCCGGCGCTCAGCGGCGGCGCTGTTCCTGCAGCGTCTGGCAGGCGATGCACAGCCGCGCCTCGGGCCGCGCGTTGAGCCGCGAGTAGCCGATCAGCTCGCCGCAACGCTCGCACAATCCATAGCTGCGATCGTCGAACTTGGCCAGCGCGTGGCGCACGATGTGCAGCTGGCGCGCCGTGTGTTCGGCCGCCTCGTGCACCAGCGCGTTGAGGGTGCGCTGGCTGGCGTTGTCGGCCGGCGAGGCCTCGGCCTCGTGCGGCGCCGGCGCGCGCACGTCGGCACTGCGGTCGAGGTCGTCCGCCAGCTGGCTGAGCAGGGCGGCGCGCGCGCGTTCCAGCCGCTCGCGCAGGGTCGTCCATTCAATGTCGTCGAGTCCGTTCATACCGCCCACTCCTTGCGGTGTTGGACCGGTGCGGCGCGATTTTGTTCGGCGCACTCAGCCCGGCGCGGGCAGCGCGTCCAGGTGGTGCTTGAGTTTTTCCAGCGGCGCGGCCAGGTGGTCCGGCTTGCCGGTGGCGACCGCCGCGCCCAGCGACAGCAGCTCGGCGGTCAGGTCGATCATGTCCTTGACGCGGTCGATGCGGGCGATGGCGTCCTCGGCGCGCCGGGCCAGCTCCAGCAATTGCTGCTGCGCGCCGCCCAGGCCGGCGGCGGCCAGGCGCGCGCTGTCCAGGTAGAGGCTGTTGGCGCGCTGGCGCAGCAGCACCTCGTTCTCGAACAGCGCCTGCGCCGTGCCCTGCGACATGGCCGGCGCGCCGCCGCCCGGCGCCGGCTTGCGCAGCGCCCGCATCAGGTGGGCGTGCAGGGCGTCGGCGCTGGTGGACAGGCTGTCGGCCAGCGCTTCGATATCGTGTTGATCGGCCATGGCGAACTCCTTATTGCTGCGGGATCTGGTTGAACAAGGCGCGGTGGGCCTGCTCGATGGCGGCCAGGTTCTGCTGGGCCTGCGTGTTGCGCACGCCGACCAGGTGGTACTCGGCCTGCTTGTCGTGTTGCAGCGACCGGGACAGCGCCAGCAGCAGCCGGTCGCGCCGCGTGTCGACGAAGGGGAGCTCGGTCTCGAGCATGCCGAGCACGATTTTTTGTTCGTTGTCGCTGCTCTTGTCGTACAGGCGCAGCAGCGTACGCATGGCGCCGAGCAGCTCCTCCATCGCCTGGTGGCCGTCGCGCAGCAGCTCGCCCACCGCGCTGTCCTGCGCCGGCCGGGTCAGCGCGCGCGTGACCAGCCGCGTCAGGCCGGCGTAGGCGTTGACGTGGCGCTCGTCGATGCCGCTGTCGGGCCAGGCCTTGATGCCGGAGCTCATGGACTTGACCTGGTCCTCCAGGTCGTACTGGTTGTCGCCGGCAAGCCGGCCCAGCGCCTGCATGTACGCCTGCACGCCGGTCTGCAGTTTGGCGAAATCCGCGCTGGAGGCCTGGCGCTGCTGGTCGAGCTGGCGCTCGCGCAGGTCGGCGGCGGGGCTCAGGAAGGGTTGCTCGCGCTGGTAGGTGGTGCGGTAGCGCTCGGTGAGCTCATGGTAGGCGCCCAAGTGCGGCGACTGGGCGGCGAAGGCGCGCACCTCCGCCATGCGCGGACTGCTGCTGGCGCAGCCGCCGAACAGGGCCAGGCAAAACAGGATCAGGATTACACGGCTCAGTTTCATGTTCGCTCCCTAGGTGTGAGGACATTGTTGCCTTGCGTGAATATTTCCGTATTGCGAATGCGCAGATCAGCTGGTCAGCGCCTGTCGCCAGCCCAGGCCGGCAATGGTGTCGGCGGCCGGCAGGTATTCGCAGCCCAGCCAGCCGTCGTAGCCCAGTTCGTCGATGAGGCGGAACAGGTGGCGGTAGTTGATCTCGCCGCTGCCCGGTTCGTGGCGGCCGGGCGTGTCGGCGATCTGCATGTGCTTGATCATCGGCAGGTTGGCGCGGATCGTGTTGCTCAGTTCGCCTTCCATGCGCTGCATGTGGTAGATGTCGTACTGCAGGAACAGGTTGGGGCTGCCGGTTTCGGCGATGATGTCCAGCGCCTGGCGGCTGCGGTTGAGGAAGTAGCCCGGCATGTCGTAGTGGTTGATCGGCTCGATCAGCAGGTTGATGCCGTGCGGCGCCAGTTCGGCGGCGGCCCAGCGCAGGCTGTCGACGTAGGTGGCGTGGGCGCGTTCCGGCGCCAGGCCGGGCGGGGTCTTGCCGGCCATGCAGTGCAGCTGGGTCGCGCCCAGTTCGGTTGCGTACTCCAGCGCGCTGCGCACGCCGGCGCGGAACTCGTCCTGGCGGCGCGGGTCGCAGGCCATGCCGCGGTCGCCCGCGTTCCAGTCGCCGGCGGGCAGGTTGAACAGCGCCAGCGTCAGCTGGTGGCGGCGCAGGCGCTCGGCCAGCTGGTGGGCATCGTAGGCGTAGGGGAACAGGAATTCGACGCCGTCGAAGCCGGCCTCGCGGGCCAGCGCGAAGCGTTCCAGGAAGGGCGCCTCGGTGAACAGCATGGACAGGTTGGCGGCGAATTTGGGCATGGGGCGGACTCCGGCAGAGAAGCCGCTATCGTAACCGCAAACGCGGCTGGCGCGGCGCGCCGTCTCGCGCGCGGCCCGGGCGAAAAAAAACCACCAGCACTGAGCGCGATCTTGAGCGCGTTCAGGCTGGTGGTATTGGGGGGCTGCTTATCGGCCGCGGCCGCCGGAGCGGTGCTGGGCCGCCGAGCGCGGGGCGCTGGTGCCGGTGCGTGGACCGCCGCCGTTGCCGCCGCCGGTGCCCGGTGCGCGTGGCTTGTTGCCGCCACCGCCGCCACCGCCGCCGGTCTTGGCGCGCGCCTGGCCGCCACCGTTGCGACCGCCGCCGCCATTGCGATGGCCGGGGCCGCCGCTACGCAGCTGCACCGGCTGCGGACGCGCGTTCAGGTCCGGTTCGAAGCCCGGGATCACTGCGCGCGGCAGGGTTTGCTTGATCAGCTTTTCGATATCCTTCAGCATCTCGTGCTCGTCCACGCAGACCAGCGACACGGCCTCGCCGGTGGCGCCGGCGCGGCCGGTGCGGCCGATGCGGTGCACATAGTCTTCAGGAATGTTCGGCAGGTCGTAGTTGACCACGTGCGGCAGTTGGTCGATGTCGATGCCGCGCGCGGCGATGTCGGTGGCCACCAGCACTTGCAGCTTGTTGTCCTTGAACTCGGACAGCGCCTTGGTGCGCGCCGACTGGCTCTTGTTGCCGTGGATCGCCATCGCGCCGATGCCGTCGGCGCCCAGCTGTTCGACCAGCTTGTTGGCGCCGTGCTTGGTGCGGGTGAACACCAGCACCTGGTGCCAGTCGTTGGTCTTGATCAGGTGCGACAGCATCGGGTGCTTCTTGTCGCGGTCGACCGGGTGGATCATCTGGGCGATCACTTCCACCGCCGAGTTGCGGCGCGCCACTTCGATCATGGCAGGCTTGTTCAGCAGGCCGTCGGCCAGCGCCTTGATCTCGTCGGAGAAGGTGGCCGAGAACAGCAGGTTCTGGCGCTTCGGCGGCAGGGCCGCCAGCACCTTCTTGATGTCGCGGATGAAGCCCATGTCCAGCATGCGGTCGGCTTCGTCCAGGATCAGGATTTCCACCTGCGACAGGTTGACGGTGCGCTGTTCCATGTGGTCCAGCAGGCGGCCCGGGGTGGCGACCAGGATGTCGACGCCATGCTTGAGCTGCTTGATCTGCGGGTTGATGCCGACGCCGCCGAAGATCACGGTGGAGTTGAGCTTGGTGTACTTGCCGTAGATGCGTACGCTTTCCTCGACCTGGGCCGCCAGTTCGCGGGTCGGGGTCAGGATCAGGGCGCGGATCGGGCGGGCCGTGGTGTTGCTGGTGATCGCCGCGCCCTTGGCGTCGGTCGACAGGCGGTGCAGGATGGGCAAGGTGAAACCGGCGGTCTTGCCGGTACCGGTTTGTGCGCCTGCCAGCAGGTCGCCGCCGTTCAGCACGGCAGGGATGGCCTGCTGCTGGATCGGGGTGGGCGTGGTGTAGCCGGCTTCGGTAACAGCGCGGACGATAGCGTCGGACAAACCGAGGGTAGAGAATGACATGATGACTTTTTGTTAAGATCGGCCTGTCGCATTCAAGCGCCAGTCGCAGGCAATCGGTGTGGATGACACTGCGGCTAAAGGACTGGTCAGAGTGCCGCAGGCCTGAGTATAACAGCTAAGCGCATCAATTATTTCATTTAGGAAATTTAAAAGGGAGCGTACGCTCCCTTTTTTTGTAACAAACATTCTAATTTTTGCTAATTCATCATGCTTTTGGCTGTTCGCCGAACTGGGCCAGCAGGCCGACCATCTGGCCGAAGATCTTCGGGCTGGCGGCGATGATGTCGCCCTTGTACAGGTAGTCGGACTCGCCGCTGAACTCGCCGACGATGCCGCCGGACTCGGTCACCATCAGGGCGCCGGCCGCGATGTCCCAAGGCTTGAGGCCTTTTTCATAGAAGCCGTCCAGGCGGCCGGCGGCCACGTAGGCCAGGTCCAGCGCGGCGCTGCCCGGGCGGCGCACGCCGTGGCAGCGTTCGGCCATGATGCCGTACATCTTCAGGTATTCGTCCAGCGCCTTGGCGTTGCCGGCCACGTAGCCGGTCGACAGCAGGGCGTTGGCGATGCGGTCGAGCTTGGTCACGCGGATGCGCTTGTCGTTCAGGTAGGCGCCGGCGCCCTTGGTGGCGGTGAACAGGTCGTTGCGGACCGGGTCGTAGATCACGGCCTGGGTGATCACGCCGCGCTGCGACAGCGCGATCGAGATCGAGTATTGCGGGAAGCCGTGCATGAAGTTGGTGGTGCCATCGAGCGGGTCGATGATCCAGGTGAATTCAGTCTCGTCGTTGGCGTTCTTGGACGGGCCCGACTCTTCGCACAGGAAGGCGTGGTCGGGATAAGCTTTGGACAGCACCTCGATGATGGCCTGTTCGGCGGCCTGGTCGACGTCGGTGACGAAGTCCTTGTGGTTTTTCTCGGTGACGATGACGCGGTCGAGGTCGAACGACGCGCGGTTGATGACGGCGGCGGCGCGGCGGGCGGCTTTGATCGCCGTGTTGAGCATTGGGTGCATGTAAGCTTTTCCGTTAAAAGAACGCTAACGCCCACCGGGGGCCTCAGCCTGCCCGGCAGCACATTAGTGTACAAGAGTGAATTAAAGAGCGGAGCGGCGGCGACAGGGTAAAATCCCGGGGAATTTGTGTATCGATACCGCGCAATAGCGCTATTTTAAATGAACCTGCCCGAAATCAATACGAATCTTTTCAAACAGCTGCGATTTATTCTGGTCGAGACCAGCCGCGCGGGCAATATCGGGGCCGTGGCGCGGGCCATGAAAACCATGGGCTTCAGCGATCTGGTGCTGGTGACGCCCCGTTTCGACAACGCGCTGGACGACCCCGAGGCGGTAGCCTTCGCCAGCGGCGCCGGCGACATCCTGGCTGGCGCGCGGGTGGTGGCCAGCATGGCCGAGGCGCTGGACGGCATCAACTTCGCCGCCGCCGTCTCGGCCCGGCTGCGCGAATACTCGCCGCCGGTGCTCACGCCGCGCGAGGTGGCCGGGCAGCTGGCGGCCCAGCCTAAGCTGCGCGCGGCCCTGATCTTCGGCAACGAGCGCTTCGGCCTGCCGAACGAGATCGTCGAAAAATGTAATGTGTTGATCAACATTCCGGCCAACCCGGAATACTCGTCGCTGAACCTGTCGCAGGCGGCGCAGGTGCTGGCCTACGAATGCCGGATGGCGGCGCTGGACGGCGCGCCGTTGTCGATGAGCGTGCGCCAGCCGGCCGGCGACGCCAACGAGATCGGCTTCCAGGGCGAGGCGGCCAGCCTGGCGCAGATCGAAGGCATGTATGAGCACCTGGAGCAGTCGCTGGTGGAGATCGGCTTCCTCGACGCCGGCAACCCGCGCAAGCTGATGCCGCGCCTCAAGCGCATGTTCGCCCGCGCGCAGCTGGAAAAAGAGGAAGTCAACATCCTGCGCGGCATCGCCCGCCACATGGTGGGCAAGCGCAAGGACTGAGATTGATGGCCGTTCGGCGCCTGGCCATCTACCGGCGGCAACCTTGTTTTTAGTCGTTTTGAAGCTTCATCGTTCGCTTAAGCTGGGCGGATGTCAGGAGCTCCAATGCTACTCAAAATTCGGATTTCTAATGGCCGGCCGGCGCCGCGAGCAATGATCAAACGCTTGATTCGGTCCATGCGCCGGGACCTGCGTGGATCCCTCTACCGGCGCAAGGAGCCGGATTCCGTTCGCCTCCCGAGTGTCTATCAAGACAGGGAAGCGCGCCGATTCCTGAACTGGCGTCGGGCCGCCGCCTGCTGCCTTTCGGCCGAGATTATTTTCCTGCGACAGAATCCCAGCCGCTCGACCTTGCTGGAGGAAGCGGCTCACGCATTGCAATTTCATCTGGGGATCTACAATGATGCTGTGGACATCGGCGGCAATTTGCTGGCTGATGTCGCGATGGAGTACATGGCCGCCAACGTGCTCCATCAGCATGCCGAGCGGTGGAAATTGCCGGCCGTCGAAAAAAGTGAAACCAGCGCCAGACTGAGGCGCTTCAGGAGCGCGGCGCGTAGACATGGAGGTCTGACATGGGATTTACGTTTGAAGTCACGAAGGTCAGCAAAGTGCTTAGTGCGAAAATTGGAGTCCTGGATGGGAAAATCCTCGACGGACGGATAACGGCCAATTCATCCGCCTTGTTATTGCATGAGGGGCAGACTATTCCGTTGCATGTCCAAGGCGTGGTGCTCTGCGGCGCCGACCGGCCCGCCGGCTTGCTGAGCCTGACCGTGGGGCTCGGCGAGCGCGCCATGAAACTGGTGGCGGCGGGCGACAAGATCTGCGCCGCGAGCCAGCCTACCGCGTCAGCGACTGGATCCGCGAGGCCGCCACCGCGTTGACGAAGGCTTCGTCGAAGCCTTCGGCCATGTGCCACGGTCCAGTGGCGTCGTCGCGCTCGAACACGAAGTCGCCTTCCAGCGTGGTCGAGCCGTCGCGGCCGATCGCCGCCAGCAGCGGGTCGTTGCGTTCGACCAGCAGGCGGCAGCTGTACGCGGTGCCGGCCGCGATCTCGCGGCAGGGCGCCAACGGCTCCACTTCGGCGATCTCGCGGCTGCGCTCGGGCGAGCTGGTGGCCAGCTTGGGGATGCCGGACATGGGCGACTCCGGCGTCAGCCGCTGCCCGGCCGGCAAGGCCGAGGACATCAGCCGCTCGACGCCGGCGCGGAAGGCGCGCTCGGCCGCGGCCCGTCCGACCGGTTCGGCTGTGTTGATGAACTTGCCGTCCGCGGCCAGGTGGCCGAAGCGCGCCTCGACAATGACGGGCGAGGCGCCGACCACCGCGAAGTCCTGCTTGCCCGGCGCGCTGGGTTCGATGGTGAAGGCGTACGGCGTCTCCGTCTTGTCGATGGTCAGCGTGGCCTTGCAGCCGCGGATGCGCGGCTCGCTGGCGTAGCCCACCTCCTTGATGCCGCTCACGCGCGGCAGCGTCGCGTCGGCGCCGGGGCGCATCGCGGCGATGCGCTGGTCGATGCTGGCGCGCAGCATCAGGCCGTCGAGCGTGCGGCTGATGTCGGAGTCGGTGCAGGCCGGCGCGGCCGACGGCGTCACCGTGTGCCAGATGTAGACGCTGAACGCCAGCATCGGTACGGCGATCCACGCCCAGACCGGGCCGGGCAGCAAGGCGCGCAGGTAGGCGGTCTTGGCGTCGTTGTATTCGCGGTCGAGGCGTTCGACCTCTTGCAGGATGGCCGTGCGGCGCACGTCGCCGCCTGCGCCATCGCGCCGGAATGTCTTCAGGCGCCGGCCGCTGATGTGGCCGTTGTGCGCCAGCCAGACCAGCGCCTCGCCGGGCGACTCCAGCAGCAGCTCTTGCGGCAGGTGCGGCAGGATCCGGTCCAGCTCGGCCTGCGTGATCAGCGCGGCCGACACCAGCGTGCCGAGCTTGTCGCGGTTGATCTGTTCGCGCACGCTGAGGTACTTGGCCAGCGTCTCGCTGATGATCTCGAGGTGGCGCACGCCTTCCTCCTCGCCGTAGCTGGTCTCGATGCGGGTGCAGGCGTGCGCCATGTCGTCCGGCGTGACGATGTCGCGCTGGATCATCCACACCAGCTGGTCGGACATGCTGTCCATCGCCGCCACCTCGGACGCGCCGGGATCGGCCAGTGCGCGGCGGCGCTGGCCGGCGGTGATGATGCCGATCGATTGCAGCGTGTCGAGGCCGGCGATGGTGGTGTCCGAGGTCATGTCTGCCTGTGGCGAAAATAAAGATTATTTATTTTATAATTTCCGCCGATCGCGTGTCGCACGCCTCAGTCGATGCGCGCTGCCTGGACCGCCTTGCGGAAATCCTCCGCGAAGGCGGGCGCCGGCCGCCACGCCTGGCCCGAGTCGTCGCGCTGGAACGAGAACTCGCTGTCGAGCAGCGTGGAGGAGGGCAGGCCCGCCGCCGCCAGTTTCGGATCGTCGCGCTCGACCAGCATGCGGCAGCGGTACACGCCGACCTGCCGCGAGGCCTGGTTGCACCTGGCGTCCGGCTGCAGATCATGGATCGCGTCGAGTTCGCGCTGGCCCTCGGCGAGCTGGCCCACGCCGGCGAAAAAAGCTTTGCGCAGCGCCGGCATTCCCATCGGGTCGGGAGTGTAGTGCCGATGACGAAAATGCCGTTTCCAGTCCCACTGTTCCAGGCGCTCCTTGATAATCGCCGGCACGCCGCGCTCCATCACAAAGGCGCCCTCGTCGCCTTTCGACTCCAGGGTGTAGCCAAATGGACGCTTGATGCGGCCGAAGGTCAGCGTGCCGGCGCAGGCGCGGGTGGCGGGCGAGTCGTATTGGCTGATCTGGTGGATGCCGCTGACGGCCGGCATGCCCAGGCGCTCGTTGCCGTGGCCAAGGATGGCCGCACGCTGCTCTGCCGGGCCGCGTACCATTTTGTCGATGCTGGCCAGGACGCGGTCGTCGTCGCAGTCCGGCAGCGACCTTGCCTTGCGCTCCCGGTGGACGCCATAGGAGATGAACAGCAATACCAGCACCCATGCCCACCATGGGCCCGGCAACGAGCCGTCCCAGCGGGCGCGGCGCGGTTTTCGCGGAACTGGAGTGTTTGAGCGTCGCACGGTTTTATGGTCACAAGCGGTGTTATAGTTTCACGATTGTAATTTAAACACGACAATAAGGAGTCGGATATGCATGCACGCGGCGTGATGTGGTTGGCGTTGGCCTTGGCTTTTCCTGCAGCACCTGTCTTGGCGCAAACCGCGTCGCCGGTGTTCAATTTCGCCACCGCGCCGGGGCGGCTGCCCAAGAACGTGGTGCCGCTGGAGTACACCATCGCGCTCACGCCCGATGCCGCCGCCCACACCGTGGCCGGCACCGAGAGCATCGTGCTGGACTTCAAGGCCGCCAGCGCCGTCATCCAGTTCAACTCGCTGAACCAGACGCTGAGCAAAGTCCTGTTGGACGGCAAGCCGGTGCGTTCCGTGGTGTCGGACGACAAGGCGCAGCTGACCACCATCAAGCTGGCCCGCCCGGCCGGTCCCGGCCGCCACACGCTGAGCTTTGCCTACACCGGCAAGATCGAGAAGGAACCGCGCGGCCTGTTCCTGCAGGAGTACGTGACGCCGGCCGGCGCCAAGGACGCGATGCTGACCACCCAGTTCGAGGCCACCGACGCGCGCCGCATGTTCCCCTGCTGGGACGAGCCGGCCTTCCGCGCCGTGTTCAAGCTCAGCGTGACGGTGCCGGCCAAGTGGGCGGTGTACTCCAACATGCCCGAGAGCGAGCGCAGCGTCAACGGCGAGCTGGCCACCACCCGCTTCGCGCCGACGCCGAAGATGCCGACCTACCTGGTCGAATTCTCCGGCGGCGACCTGGCGCACATCGCGGCCGAGAGCGATGGCACGCGGTTCCGCGTGGTCGCGGTCAAGGGCCAGGAGCAGGGCGGCCAGCAGGCGCTGGCCAACGCCCAGCAGATCCTGGCCGACTACAACGACTACTTCGGCGTGCGCTACCCGCTGCCCAAGCTCGATTCGATCGCCGTGCCCGGCGGCTTCAGCGGCGCGATGGAGAACTGGGGCGCGATCACCTACAACGACCAGGCCCTGCTGATCACCCCGTCCAGCACCATGGGCAACCGCCAGACCGTCTACAGCATCCAGGCGCACGAGATGGCGCACCAGTGGTTCGGCGACCTGGTCACGATGGGCTGGTGGGACGAGCTGTGGCTCAACGAAAGCTTCGCCTCCTGGATGGCCGCGCGCCAGACCGACCTGCGCAACCCGAGCTGGCGCTGGTGGGAGCACCAGGACGAGAGCAAGGAGGGCGCGATGAGCGCCGACGCGCGCGCCACCTCGCACGCCATCGTGCAGCACGTGACCAACGAGCTGCAGGCGAGCAGCGCCTTCGACCCGGCCATCACCTACAGCAAGGGCCAGGCCGTGCTGCGCATGCTGGAGGCGCACATGGGCGCCGACAACTTCCGCAGCGGCATCCGCGCCTACATGAAGACGCACGCCTACTCGAACACCCTCAGCGGCGACCTGTGGCGGGCGCTGGACGGCGCCGGCGCCGGCCCGGTGAGCGACATCGCCCGCGCCTGGACCTCGCAGCCGGGCTTCCCGCTGGTGTCGGTGACGGCCAGCTGCGACGCCGCCGGCGCGCGCACGATCGCCCTGACCCAGCAGCGCTTCCTGTTGCAGGGACTGGGCAGCGGCAAGGGCCGCTGGCCGGTGCCGCTGCAGGTGCGCAGCGGAACCGGCGCGCCCAAGCCGGTGCTGTTCGACGGCGACCGGCAGAGCGTGCCCGCCGGCCGCTGCGACGAGACGCTGAGCATCAACGCCGGCGCGGTCGGCTACTTCCGCGTCGCCTACGACGACGCCACGCTGGCCCGCATCACCCAGTCCTTCGCCAGCGTGCCGGAAGCGGACCGCATCGCGCTGCTGGACGACCAGTGGGCGCTGGTGGGCGCCGGCGCGCAGCCGCTGGCCAGCTACCTGGCGCTGGCCTCGGCCATGGGCGACACCGCCAACCAGCGCGCCTGGGAGCAGATCACCGGCGCGCTCGACACCATCGAGACCGCCGAGCGCGGCACCGCCGGCCACGCCGCCTTCGCCGCCTACGCGCGCTCCATCGTCAAGCCGCTGTCGGTCAAGCTGGGCTGGGATGCCCGCGCGGACGAGTCGCCGGGCATGCAGAAGCTGCGCCGCTCGCTGCTGGCCGACCTGGGCGGCTGGGGCGATCCGGAGGTGCTGGCCGAGGCGCGCAAGCGCTTCGCCGCCTTCGCCGCCGACCGCGCCGCCATCTCCGCCGACGACCAGTTGATGGTGCTGTCCATCGTGGCCCGGCACGCCACGGCGGCCGAGTTCGAGCAGCTGCACGCGATCGCCAAGTCGGCCAGGAACGAGACGGAGTTGCGTCGTTACTACACGGCGCTGATGCAGGTGCGCGATCCGGCGCTGGCGGAGAAGGCCGCCGCGATCGCGCTGTCGGACGAGATCCCCAAGCAGGCCGACATGGCGCGCATCGGCCTGGTGGGCATGCTGGGCGGCGAGCATCCGCAGCTGTCCTGGTCGGTGTTCACGCAGAACGCCGAGCGCCTGATCGCGCCGCACCAGCCGTTCGGCCCGATGATACTGGCCCAGTACACGCCGGAGCTGTTCTGGCGCGCGCTGCCGCCCGAGCAACTGGAGGCCTGGATCAAGGGCCGGGTGCCGGCCGACCTGCTGCCCAACCTGGCGCGCGGCATGGAGGTGGCGCGCTTCAAGCTGGCCGAGAAGGCCATGCTGGTCAAGGCCACCGACGCCTACCTGGCCGGCAAGCTGGCGCGGGCCGACTAGACGCGGCACTCTATTTTTTGCGGGGAAGCTTGCCCGTCCGTTCACGTACACTAGTCGGATCATAAAAACGAGACGGACGGAGACATGACCACCCGCAGATCTTTCCTCAAGATCGGCGCGACCGGCGCGCTATTGCTCGCAGCCGGCGGCGCCGCCTATCGCCTGACCCATCCCCCCGCGGCGCCGACGGCGTTCGTCCTCGACGGCGAGGCTGGCACGGTGCTGGCCGCCATCGTGCCGATGATGCTGGGGCCGGTGCTGCCGGCCGACGCCGCCGCCCGCCGGGCCGCGCTGGACGGCGCCACCACAGCGCACGCTGGCCGCCATCCACGCCTGCCGCTGGCCAATTCAAAAGGAAGTGCAGGACCTGTTCGGCCTGCTGGCGCTGGCGCCCGCGCGGCGCTGGCTGGCCGGCGTGTCCGGCGGCTGGCGCGAGGCCGCGCCGCAGGAGGTGGCCGCCTTCCTGGAGAACTGGCGCCATCACCGCCTCGGCATGCTGCAGACGGCCTATTTGGCGCTGCATGATCTGATCCTCGGCTCCTGGTACGCGGAGCCGTCGACCTGGGCCGGCATCGGCTATCCCGGCCCGCTGAAGGAGCTGCAGAAATGACGAATATGGGCAATGCGACCAATATCCCCATCGCCGCCGCCAAGGGGCCGATTCCCGATCCGATCCAGGCCGGGCTGGCCGCCGGCTGGCGCGTGACCGACTGCGCGCGGCTGGACGCCGACCTGACGCTGGAGGCCGAC
This sequence comes from Duganella sp. BJB1802, assembly GCF_013369445.1. Lineage (NCBI taxonomy): Bacteria > Pseudomonadati > Pseudomonadota > Betaproteobacteria > Burkholderiales > Oxalobacteraceae > Duganella > Duganella sp. BJB1802. The sequence goes on from NZ_JABWEF010000005.1 coordinate 104,225, forward strand.
GTGGTCATCGTCGGCAGCGGCGCCGGCGGCGGCGTCAGCGCCGAGATCCTGGCGCTGTCCGGCCTGCGCGTGCTGATCGTCGAGGAGGGCGCGCTGCGCTCCTCGTCCGACTTCAACATGAAGGAGGCCGAGGCCTATCCGCAGCTGTACCAGGAATCGGCCGCGCGCAAGACGCGCGACAAGGGCATCAACATCCTGCAGGGCCGCACCGTCGGCGGCAGCACCACCGTCAACTGGACCAGCAGCTTCCGCACGCCCGACATCACGCTGGCGTATTGGAATAAACAGTATGGTTTAAAGGACTACACGCCGGAACAACTGGCGCCGTGGTTCGGCATGATGGAGCAGCGCCTCAACGTCATGGACTGGCCGGCCGCGCCCAACGAGAACAACGACCTGCTGCGCCGCGGCGCGGCCAAGCTGGGCATCCCGACCGCGCTGATACGGCGCAACGTCAACGGCTGCTGGAACCTGGGCTACTGCGGCATGGGCTGCCCGACCAACGCCAAGCAGTCGATGCTGGTCACCACCATCCCGTCGGCGCTGACGCAGGGCGCCACGCTGCTCACGCGCGCGCGCGCCGAGCGCTTCGTGATCCGGGGCGACAAGGTGGCGCAGCTCGACTGCGTGGCGCTGGACGCCTCCGGCCACGCGCCGACCGGGCGCCGCATCACCTTGCGCGCGCGGCACTACATCGCCGCCGGCGGCGCCATCAACACGCCGGCGCTGCTGCTGCGCTCGGGCGCGCCCGATCCGCACGGCCTGCTGGGCAAGCGCACCTTCCTGCATCCGGTGGTGATCTCGGCCGGCACCTTCGCGCAGCGCGTGGACGGCTACGCCGGCGCGCCGCAGACCGTGTACTCCGACCACTTCCTGCACAACGCGCCGATCGACGGCCCGATGGGTTACAAGCTGGAAGTGCCGCCGCTGCATCCGCTGCTGCTGGCCACCACGGTGGCCGGCTTCGGCGCGCAGCACGCGGCCGAGATGGCGCAGTTCCCGCACAAGCAGGTGATCCTGGCGCTGCTGCGCGACGGCTTCCACGCCGGCGCGCCCGGCGGCAGCGTGGCGCTGGACGGCGCCGGCGCGCCGGTGCTCGACTATCCGATCGGCGATTTCATCTGGGACGGCGCGCGCCGCGCGCTGCTGACCATGGCCGAGATCCAGTTCGCGGCCGGCGCCACGGACGTGTCGCCGGTGCACGAGTCGGCGCCCCGCTACACCAGCTGGGCGCAGGCGCGGGACGGCATCGCCGCGTTGCCGCTCAAGCTGCTGGCCACGCGCGTGGTGTCGGCGCACGTGATGGGCGGCTGCGCCATGGCGGGCGACGAGCGCCAGGGCGTGGCCGACGCCGACGGCCGCTACCGCGGCCTGGCCAACCTGTCGGTGCACGACGGCTCGCTGTTCCCGACCTCGATCGGCGCCAATCCGCAGCTGTCGATCTACGGCATTGTGGCGCGCCTGGCCAGCAAGCTGGCGCAGCAGCTGACCGGCAAGCCGGCGGCCGTCCCGGTGCGCGCCTGACCGGCCAGTCCGGGGTATGATGGCGGCATGATCAAACGCTGGATTATCCTGCTGCTGCTGGTGCAGGCCGGCGCCGCGCTGGCGCTGGCGGCCGGCTTGCATCTGGTGTGGCGGCCGGCGTGGGAAGCGCCGCTCAACGCGCCGCTGACGGCGCTGGCCTACGGCGCGCTCGGCTTGGCCTGCGTGCTGCTGGTGCGGATGGCGCTGTCGGCCAACAACTTCCTGCTCAGCTCGCGCGCGGGCAAGGGCGCGGCCACGCCGGCCGGCCACGCGCTCAACCCGGCCCGCGCCGCCGGCCTGTTCCTGCACGAATTCCGCGCCTCGATGCTGGCCTCCAGCTTCGACATGCTGCGTCCGCTCGGCATGCAACTGCAGCCGCAGGCGCGCGGCCTGCCGGTGCTGCTGATCCACGGCTACGCCTGCAACAGCGGCTACTGGCGCCCGCTGAGCGCGCGGCTGGCGCGCGCCGGCATCAGCCACTACGGCATCGACCTGGAACCGCCGGGCGCGTCCATCGACGCCTACGTGCCGCAGGTGCAGGCCGCCATCGAGCGGCTGTGCGCGGAGACTGGCAGCAAGCAAGTCATCATCGTCGGCCACAGCATGGGCGGGCTGGTGGCGCGCGCCTGGCTGCGCCGCCACGGCGCGGACGCGGTGGCGCGCGTGATCACGCTGGGCACGCCGCACCACGGCACCGCGCTGGCCCATCTGGGGCCGGGCGGCAACGCGGTGCAGATGCGCTACCGCAGCGAGTGGCTGGCGGCGCTGGCGGCGTCCGAGGCAAATCCGCAACGCGGGCTGATCAGCTCCATCTACTCTGTCCACGACAACATCGTGGCGCCGCAGGATTCCGGCGCGCTGCCGGGCGCGCGCAACCTGGAGTTCGGGGCGATCGGCCATGTGGCGCTGGGCCGCCATCCGGCCATCCTGCGCTGTACGATGGAGGAAATCGTAACTGCCGCCCGTTTGTGATTTTGTGTGAATTTTGCCGTGGCCGCTTACTGTATGTTTATTGTTATGTAACGGCAGACTACAAGGCGACACAATGGATATCGACTTTGGCACGCTGATCCTCAATGAAACGCCGGACGCCGTGGTGCTGACCTCGCTGGAGGGCGAGGTGGTCTGCTGGACCAACGGCGCGCGGGCGATGTTCGGCTACAGCAGCGACGAGGCGGTGGGATGCCGCCTGGCCGACTTGATCGTGCCGTCCGGCCTGGACGGCGACGAGGGCGACGTGGTGCGCGAGACCCTGCGCAGCGGCGCCTCCAACTACGAATCGATGCGCCACGCCAAGGACGGCACGCTGGTCTACATCGACAGCTCGTCCAAGCTGCTGCGCGACGCCGGAGGCCGGCCCGAGTACATTTTGTGGACTAAAAAAGACGTCACCGCGCTCAAGGTGCTGCGCGACGCCAAGCTGGTGCAGGCGCGCTTCGGCGGCCTGCTGGAGTCGCTGCCGGACGCCATCGTGCTGGCCAACGCCGGCGGCCGCGTGGTGCTGGTCAACGAGCAGGCCGAGGCGCTGTTCGGCTACCCGCGCGGCGCCATGCGCGGCATGGCGCTCGAGCAGCTGATGCCGGCGCGCTTCCGCCACGGCCATGTGCGCTACCGGCGCGACTTCCACGCGCAGCCGGTGGTGCGCCCGATGGGCGGCGGCCGCGAGCTGTACGGCCTGCGCAGCGACGGCGTGGAATTCCCGGTCGAGATCAGCCTGAGCCCGATCCTCACGGAGGAGGGCACGCTGGTGATGAGCGCGATCCGCGACACCAGCGAGCGCCGGCGGATCGAGCGTTCGTTGCAGGAAAAGAACGCCGAACTGGCGCGCGCCAACGCCGCCAAGGACCGGTTTTTGAACGGCATGTCGCATGAATTGCGCACGCCGCTGAACGCGATCATCGGTTTTACGGGTACTATGTTGATGAAGTTGCCTGGGCCCATTAATGACGATCAGGAAAAACAACTACGCACGGTGCAACACAGCGCCCGCCATCTGTTATCCTTGATCAACGACCTGCTGGAGCTGACCCAGATCGAGACCGGCGGCCTGAAGCTGGACATGGCGCCGCTGCCGTGCCGCCAGCTGATCGACGAGGTGTTGTTGCTGTTTAGGCCGCAGGCCCAGCACAAGGGGCTGGCCCTGGATTTCGTCGGCGTGCCCGACGAACTGGTGGTGATGGCCGACCGCCGCGCGCTGCAACAGATACTGATGAATTTGCTCCACAACGCGCTCAAGTTCACCGACCGGGGCGCGGTCACGGTGCGGCTGGAGCAGGGCGTGCGTCACGAGCGTCCCTGCGCCATGATCAGCATCAGCGACACCGGCATCGGCATCGCCGACGAGGACCGGGCCACGCTGTTCCAGGCCTTCTCGCAGCTGGAGGCCGGCAAGTTGCGGGAACTGGAGGGAACCGGGCTGGGCTTGCATCTGAGCCAGCGCCTGGCCGCCATGCTGCATGGCGAAATTTTGTTTGACAGCACATCCGGCGCCGGGAGTTGTTTCACTCTGGCGCTGCCGCTGGAACGATGAACAAGGGGAGCCCAACGTGTCGGCACGCATCCTGATCATAGAAGACAATGCCACCAACATGGAGTTGATGGTGTACCTGCTGCGCGCGTTCGGCTACGAGCCGCTGTCGGCCGCCGACGGCGAGGCCGGGGTGGCGGCGGCGCGCCGCGAGCTGCCGGACCTGATCATCTGCGACGTCCACCTGCCCAAGCTGGACGGCTACGGCGTGGTGGCCGCGCTCAAGGCCGACCCGGCGCTGCGCCACATCCCGACCCTGGCCGTGACCGCGCTGGCGATGGCGGGCGACCGCGAGAAACTGCTGGAGGCCGGCTTCGACGGCTACATCGGCAAGCCGGTCGAGCCCGACACCTTCGTGACGCAGATCGAGTCTTTCTTGAGCGGGGCCGTGTCGCCCCCGGCTAAAAGCGACACCGCCACCATCCTGATCGTCGACGACCACGTGCTGAACCGCGAGTTCCTGATGACCCTGCTGGGCTACGGCGGCCACCGGCTGCTGGAGGCCGCCAACGGCGCCGAGGGCCTGACCATGGTGCGCGCCGAGAAGCCGGACCTGGTGATCTCCGACATCCTGATGCCCAACATGGACGGCTACGAGTTCGTCACCCGCCTGCACAGCGACCCGCAGACGGCCGACGTGCCGGTGATCTTCTACACCGCCACCTATCGCGAGCGCGAGGCGATGGCGGTGGCGCAGTCGTGCGGCGTGCGCTGGGTGCTGCCCAAGCCTTCCGATCCGGAAGTGATCCTGCGCACCGTGCACGAGGCGCTGGGCCTGGCCGCGGTGGAGGAGCGCGAGCCGCTGCCGGCGTTCGCGCCGGAGCCGCCGCAGGAGGGGCGCTTCCACAACATCGACGACAAGGTGGCCGAGTACCTGGGCGAGCTGGAGTCGAGCAGCCAGCAGCTGTCGCAGTTCGCCCACGAGACCGAGGAGCGGGCGCCGGAAAACCTGACCCGCATGACGCAGCGCCTGACCAGCTCGCTCTCCAGCCTGCAGGCGGTGAGCCTGCGGCTGACCGCGCTGATCGAGCTGGGCATCGAGCTGGGCGCCGAGCGCGACCCCGGCGCGCTGGTGGAGATCGGCTGCCGGGTGGCGCAGAACATCTGCGTCTCCAAGTACGCCTGCATCGGCGTGCTGCAGGCCGACGCGGCCGAGCTGTCGTATTTCGCCAGCTGCGGCGCCGGCGTGCCGGGCCGGCAGATCGCGCAGGCGCCGCGCGCCGGCGTGCTGCGCGGCCTGCTCGAGCAGCGCCAGGCCTGCCGCATCAACGACCTCGACGGCGACCCGGCCGCCATCGGCCTGCCGGCCAGCCATCCGCCGGTGCACTCCTTCCTGGGCGTGCCGATCGCCTCGCGCGAGCGCGTGCACGGCTGGCTCTACCTGGTCGACAAGCTGGGCGCGGACGGCTTCTCCGAGGTCGACGAGCGGGTCGCCGCCACGGTGGCGGCGCAGATCTCGGTGGCCTACGAGAACCTGCTGCTGTACGACGAGATCAAGCGCCACCACGCGCAGCTGACCCTGGACATGAACGCCCGCATCCGGCTGGACGAGGACCTGCGCCGCTTCCGCCTGGCGATGGACGCCACCGCCGACGCCATCTTCCTGGTCGACCGCGCCGGCATGTGCTTTGTCGACGTCAACGTCACCGCCTGCCGCATGCTGGGCTACGAGCGCGAGGACTTCCTCAAGGTCGGCCCCGGCAAGCCGGCCGACGCCGAGCTGAACCGGCTCGAGGAGCTGTACGAGAAACTGCTGTCGGGCGACCAGAGCGGCGCCATGACCGAGCTGCTGCTGTACCGCAAGGACGGCTCGCCGCTGTCGGTCGAGGTGCAGCGGCGCACGCTGCGTTCCGGCCCCAGCTGGATCCTGGTGGCGGTGGCGCGCGACATCACCGAACGCAAGGAGGCCGAGCAGCGCCTGCTCAAGCTGGCCCACTTCGACACGCTGACCGGCCTGCCCAACCGCAGCCAGTTCTACGATTCGCTGAGCCACTCGCTGCGCCAGGCCAACGACCACAAGTGGTCGCTGGCGGTGCTGTTCCTGGACGTCGACCGCTTCAAGAACGTCAACGACACGCTGGGCCACACCATCGGCGACGAGCTGCTGCGGCAGTTCTCCAGCCGGCTGGTGGACTGCCTGCGGGTGCGCGACACCATCGGCCGCTTCGGCGGCGACGAGTTCGCCGCCATCCTGATGCTGCCCGAGGGCGCGCAGAACGCCATCGCCGTGGTCGACAAGATCCGCGAATCGATGCGCCAGCCGTTCGACCTGAAGGGCCACGAGGTGACGGTCACGGCCAGCATCGGCATCTCGGTCTACCCGGACGACGGCGCCGACCCGGACACGCTGATCCAGTACGCCGACACCGCCATGTACCGCGCCAAGGAGGCCGGGCGCGACGCCTTCCGCTTCTTCACCGCGGAGATGAACGCGCAATCGCTGGCGCGGCTGGACCTGGAGAACGCGCTGCGGCGCGCCATCGACAACGAGGAGTTCGTGCTGCACTTCCAGCCCAAGGTGCACATCGGCACCGGCCGCATCAGCGGCGCCGAGGCGCTGATCCGCTGGAAGCGGCCCGGCCACGGCATGGTGTCGCCGGCGCTGTTCATCCCCATCCTCGAGGAGACCGGGCTGATCGTGCGGGTCGGCACCTGGGTGCTGCACGAGGCCTGCCGCAAGATCGCGCTGTGGGGCAAGTCGGGCGTGGGCGCGGTGCATTTGTCGGTCAACGTCTCGGGCATCCAGTTCTTCGTCGGCGGGCTGGAGGAGGAGGTGCTCAAGGCCATCAAGAAGCACGACATCGCGCCCGAGCTGCTGGAGCTGGAGCTGACCGAGAGCTCGCTGATGTCCAACGCCGAAGAGACCATCACCGTGCTGCAGAACCTGAAGGCGCTGGGCATCCAGATCTCGATCGACGACTTCGGCACCGGCTATTCCTCGCTGGCCTATTTGAAGCGCTTCCCGATCGACAAGCTCAAGATCGACATCGCCTTCGTGCGCGAGGTGACCAGCAACCCGGACGACGCCGCCATCGTGCTGGCCATCATCAACATGGCGCACAGCATGAAGCTGGAGGTGATCGCCGAGGGCGTGGAGAAGGACGCGCAACTGGCCTACCTGCGCCGCCACGGCTGCGACGAGATGCAGGGCTATTACTTCAGCCGTCCGCTGCCGGAGGAGGAGTTCGAGCAGATGCTGCGCGAGGGCCGCTTCCTGCAGACGCCGGCCGAGGAAAACGTGGTCGAGCAGCAGACCTTGCTGATCGTCGACGACGACGCCTTCATGCTCGACGTGCTGACCGATTTCCTGTCGCAGGACGGCTACCGCATCCTGACCGCGCAGACCGCGGCCGAGGGCTTCGACGTGCTGGCGCAGAACCGGGTGCAGGTAATCCTGTGCGACCAGTGCATGCCTTTGATGAGCGGCACCGAGTTCATGGAGCGGGTCAAGAACCTGGCGCCGGACACCTTCCGCATCATGCTGTCGGCCTACGCCGACCTGACGCCCATCATGGCCGCCATCAACCACGGTGCCATCGACCGCTTCTACACCAAGCCGTGGAAGGGCGCGGTGCTGCGCGAGAACATCCGCGAAGGCTTCCGCCTGCACGCCCAGGTGCATGGCGGCCCGCCGCTGCGGGCGGCGCAGCAGGTGGTCGAGGACGTCAAGGAATAGTGCCTCGGAAAAATCCATTCCCTCTGGTGTTTTCTGCCACAATGCCGTATTGATAACTTCGGTGAGGTGTGCATGAAGGGAATGTCGGCTGCGATACTGGCGTTGTTGGTGGCGTCGCGCGCTGCGCTGGGCGGGCAGTTGACGGTCGAGCAGGCGGTCGAGCCGTTGTCGACCTATGCGCTCAGCTTGTCGCCGGATGGCAAGCACATCGCCGGCATCGGCTACAACATCAACAACAGCGGCCTGATTCTTTACGATACCGCGACTTTAACCCCGCGCATGATCTACGAGGGCAAGCAGGTCGAGGAAGGGTATTGGAGTTTTCAAAAGGCGCCGCTTGCCGTCACCTGGGTCGATAACGACCTGCTGGCGGTGGATTACGGCATCAAGGCCGAATCGATACGTCTGGATGGAACGAAGGTGGCAGACCTGGGTGAGAAGGTCATCGGCAGGGCCGAGCGTGGCAACACTCCATCGCCGAATATGCTGGTGTACACCGACAGGGAAGACGGCGACGTCGGACTGGTCAACGCGCGCACCGGCGCCATGAGGAAATTCAGCTACCCGAGCGGCAAGGCCATCAAATGGGCCTTCGACAAGCGCGGTGAACTGCGCGCGGTAACACTGGTCAACTCGGCCTTCTGGAAAGACGTCTCCAAGGTCTCCAACTGGTACAAGCCTTCGGCCGGCGCCGAATGGGAAAAGCTGGCGGAGTTTTCCATTACCGAGGACTACTGGGTGCCGCTGTACGTGCCCGACGAAGCCGACGCGCTGGTGGTCTCCTCGCGCTCCGGCCGCGACACCTACGCCATTCATGCCTACGACACCAAGCATCGCGCGCTGGGCGAATTGATGGCGGGCCATCCAACGGTGGACATCGTCGGCGTCAGCGGCATAGACCAGGCCTCCTTCGAACAGGTCTCGACACGCGGCATGAAACCGCAGCAAATCTGGTTTGATCCGGACTGGGACGCGGTCCAGCGGGCGGTCGACCAGGCGCTGCCCAAGCGGTTCAACCAGATCAGTGGAAATCCCAAGGGCAATGTGCTGGTGAGCTCCACCAGCGATGTGGATCCGGGTTCATGGTATCTGCTGGATGTCGCCAGCGGGGAGCTGCGCCTGATCTGCGTGACCAGGCCGAAACTGGCCGGCGTCGATATGCGGCCGATGGAAATATTCAAATACGCCGCCGCCGATGGCTTGAGCATTCCAGCCTTCCTGACCAAGCCTTCGGACAAGCCGGGCGCCATGCCATTGGTGGTGCTGATACACGGCGGACCCACGGCCCGCGACTACTGGGGGTGGAACGAGGAGGTGCAGATCCTCGCGGCGCATGGGTATGCCGTGTTCCAGCCGCAATTCCGTGGCTCCAGCGGTTTTGGCCGGCGGTTCGAGGAGGCCGGGTTTGGCCAATGGGGTTTGTCCATGCAGGACGATATCACCGCCGGGGTGGAGTACCTGATCAAGCAAGGCATCGCCGATCCCAAGCGCGTCTGCATCGCCGGCGCCAGCTACGGCGGCTATGCGGCGTTGTGGGGGCTGGTGAAGACGCCGGACCTGTATCGGTGCGGGGTCAGCTTCGCCGGCGTCTCCGATATCGAATTCATGTTCCATGATCGCTCGGACAGGACCGGAAACAAGGTGGCGCGGGAATTCATGTTGGCACGCATCGGCGACGCCCGTTCGAACAAGGAGCGGTTCGATGACGTCTCGCCGCTCAAGCACGCCGACCGTATCAAGGCGCCGGTCCTGATCATGCATGGCAAGGAGGACGTCCGGGTGCCCATCGCACACGCGGAGAAAATGAAGGATGCGCTCGAAGCGCAGCACAAAACGGTGCAATGGCTGAGCTTTGAGAAGGAAGGTCACGGTTTGTATTATGTGGATAACGAGATCGCTTATTACAAAACGCTGCTGGAGTTCCTCGACAAGTACATCGGTCCGGCAAGCGTCGCCGCCGCGCCATAGTTTTCTCAAGCAAAGTGGCTTAATATCGGCCTTGTCGATGGTTGAGTTCGAGGTTGGCGATGCGCGTGATGTCCAGTTTGTCCATATTGCTGCTGTGCGCCGGCCTGGCGTCGGCCGCGCCGGACGCGCCCGCGCTGAAGATCTACGGCATGGACAGCCAGCCGATCAGCTATGCCGACGCCGGCCAGCCGGCCGGGCTGGCGGTCGAACTGGCGCACCGCATCCAGGACAAGCTGGGCCGCCACGACGCCATCGACATCGTGCCGTGGATGCGGGCGCAGTCGCTGGCCGAGGCCGGCCCCAACGTGCTGCTGCTGACCGTGGTCCGCACTCCGGAGCGCGAGCGCCAGATGCAGTTCGTCGGGCCGATCTTCACGTCGCGCCTGGTGGCCTACGCCGTCAAGGGCCGGCTGGCCGAGCTGCGGCGCCACGATCCCGGCCTGTACCGGCTGCACGCCGGCGCGCGGCGCGGCAGCATCTTCGCCAACACGGCGCGCGGCCTGGGCTTCAACCTGACCGACGAAACCAATACCTCCGAGATCGCCGCCAAAATGCTGATGAGCCGCCGCTTCGACCTGTGGTTCGACGGCGAGGAGCTGATGCCCGGCGCCATGGAGCGGGCCGGACATCGCCCCGATGAAGTCGAGGTGGCGCTGCGGCTGGGCACGGCCGAGGTGTATTTCGCCTTTTCCAACGGCACGTCGAAGGAGCTGGTCGAGGCCTGGGCCGGCGCGCTGCGCGAGCTCAAGCGCGATGGCAGCCTGCAGAAAATCCAGCACAAGTGGCTGGCGTTTCTTCCCGAGCATTAGAAAACCTTCTCTAGTTTTGCCGACTACAATAAAATATCGGCAATGCAAATTCGGGAAGTTCACATGGCAAAGAAGTTGAAGCGGCATGACGATCAGCAAACGGCTGAAGTGGTCCGCATGTCGTCGCAGGAAATCTGGCAGGCGGGCTTGAGCGCCTTCGCCAAGGCGCAGGAAGAAGAGGGCAAGTTCTTTTCCATGCAGCTGTTCGAGGAACGCGTGCTGCGCGCGCTCAGCTCGATCGGCGTGCCGACCGCCGAGGAGGTCGAGGCGTTGACCCAGCGCGTCGACGAGCTGAGCCGCCAGGTGATCGCGCTGGGCGGTGCGCCGGCCCCCGCCAAAAAGCCCGCCGCAGCCAAGGCGGTAGCCAAGGCCCCGGCCAAGCCGGCCGCCAAGCCGGCCGCCAAAAAATCGGCCGCCGTCCCGGCCAAGGCCAAGCCCGCCGCGCGCGCACGCGCCAAAACCGCCGCGAAATAGCCGCAGAATAGACGCCGTTGGATGGGCAATCGCCGCATCTTTCGGCATTGAGCCGGCATATGCGCGTAAAAGCACGTGCGGATGTTTCTAAGATAGTGACATCGGTGTTATGCTTGCAGGAGAATAAACAGAGGTTTCCTTGCTATGCTACAAAAAGCACCCCGCCGTACCCGCGAACGCATACTCGAACTGTCGCTGCGCTTGTTTAATGAATTCGGCGAGCCGAACATCACCACCACGGTGATCGCCGAGGAGATGAACATCTCGCCGGGGAATCTGTACTACCATTTCCGTAACAAGGACGACATCGTCAACTCGATCTTCGTGCAGTTCGAGGCTGAGATCGAGCGCATCCTGACCGTGCCCAACGGGCGCCGCTCCAACATCGAGGACGTGTGGCTGTACCTGCACCTGATGTTCGAACTGATCTGGCGCTACCGCTTCTTCTACCGCGACCTCAACGACCTGCTGTCGCGCAACCGCAAGCTGGAGCTGCACTTCAAGCAGATCCTGGCGCACAAGATTAAGGTCGCCAAGCAGCTGTGCGAAGACCTGCGCAGCGAAAAATCGCTGGAAGCCTCCGACACCGCCATCGACGCCATGGCCACCAACATGGTGGTGGTGGCGACCTATTGGCTGTCGTACGAGTACGTGCGCAATCCGCGCAAGTACAGCGAGCAGCAGTCGATGGCCGACGCGCTGGCGCGCGGCTGCTACCAGGTGCTGTCGCAGATCGGGCCGTATCTGCGCAATGAAACCAGTTTGCTGTTCCAGAAACTGTCCGAAGAATACCTGAAGAAGCTCAAGTAAAGCTGACGGAGACTGTCATGGCGTGGAACCTCTTTCCGTATCCCGACCCCGCATACCAGTACACGCCCGCCAGCCTCGAGGCGGCCTGGCCGTTGCTGCACAGCGGCGACCAGGAACCATTCCCGACCCACCCGCTGCTGGTGCAGGCGTGGATCGCCTTCCATGCCGGCGAGTTCGAACGGGCCGCGCGGCTGGGGCTGGATGTCGGCGTGAACGGCTACTCGGTGGCGCACAAGGCCATCTGCATCTACGCGCACTATCTGGAGCGCAGCCCGCAGAAAAAGCTCGCCACCTTCGAATGCGTGGCCGAGCGCTGCGAGCGGCAGCAGCTGGAGCAGCCGGGCAATTCGTCCGGCTTTTACTGGCACGCGTATGCGCTGGGCCAGTATTCGCAAGGCATCTCGGTGGTCAAGGCGCTGGCGCAGGGCCTGGGCGCCAAGGTGCGCAACAGCCTGGACACGGCGATCCGCCTGACGCCGCAGCGCGCCGACGCGCATATCGCGCTGGGCGTGTATCACGCCGAGATCCTCGACAAGGTGGGCGCCATGATCGGCGGCCTGACCTACGGCGTGAAAAAGGAAGAATGTTATAAACAGTTTCAGATCGCGCTGTCGCTGACGCCGGAGTCGGCGATCGCCCGCGTCCGCTATGCGCGCGCGATGCTGATGTTGGAAGGTAAAAAGAAGCAGGCCGAAGCGATCAGCCTGTGCGAAGAGGCCGCCCGCTGTCCCATCCGCGATGCGATGGAACGGCTCGATTCGGACGCGGCGAAACGAGAACTGGAAGAGGAAAAACTGTAGTGAAAGCAATCTGCGTGTATTGCGGCGCCAACGCCGGTGTGAATCCTGTGTACGCCGAGGCGGCCCGCGCGCTGGGCCGTGCCCTGGTGGAGAACAACCTGTCGCTGGTCTACGGCGGCGGCAAGGTGGGCTTGATGGGCGTGATCGCCGACGAGGTGCTGCGCCTGGGCGGCGAGGTGACGGGCGTGATCCCGACCGCGCTGGTGGAGCGCGAAGTGGGCCATACCGGCTTGACGCGCCAGTTCATCGTCAAGGACATGCACGAGCGCAAAGCCATGATGGCCAAGCTGGCCGACGGCTTCATCGCCATGCCGGGCGGCATGGGCACGCTGGAGGAATTGTTCGAGATGCTGACCTGGTCGCAGCTGGGCATCCACGCCAAGCCGATCGGGCTGCTGAACGTGGACGGCTTTTACGACGGCCTGACCGGCTTCATCGAGCATGCCAGCGCGCAGGGTTTCATCCGTCCGCAACATGCGGCGCTGATGATGTCCGCGCCGGACGCGCCAGGCCTGCTGCAACTGCTGAGGGGCTGAGGGCTCAGGCCGGCGAACTCCACAGCCGCTTGCCCGACTGATCCAGCTCGGTGAGGTAGAGCCGCAGGTCGAACTCGTACTGGTGGTAGTTCGGCTCCATGTACGTGCACAGCTTGTAGAAGGCCTTGTCGTGCTGCTTCTCTTTGATGTGCGCCAGCTCGTGCACGGCGATCATGCGCAGGAATTCGATCGGCACTTCCTTGAACAGCGTCGCCACACGGATCTCGTGCTTGGCCTTGAGCTTGCCGCCCTGGACGCGCGAGATCGACGTGTGCAAGCCCAGCGCGTGATTGATCACGTGGATCTTGCTGTCGTACTCGACCTTGTTGATCGGCTCGGCGTTGCGCAAATGTTCATTTTTCAAATCCTGCACGTACTGGTACAGTGCCTTGTCGGTGCGCAGCTCGTGCGCCTTGCTGTAGCGCTGGAGCAGCACTTCGCCCAGGCGGTTCTGGGCCAGGAGCTGCGACACCTGCTGCTGGGTTTGTTCGGAATAGGCGCTGAGGTACTTCAGGGAGGACATGTCGTGGCACGGCTGGAAAGAATCGAGGCGTGAATGTACCACAGCCGGCGGTCATCCCCATCAATGGAAGGAGTGAAACATGCGGGTGACACGAATGGTAACCAACATCGCCACGGCGGACACCGAGGCGGCCAAGGCATTTTATGGCGACGTGCTGGGCCTGTCGGTGGTGATGGACCACGGCTGGATCGTGACGCTGGCGGGCGAGGGCGAGGCCATGCCGCAGATCAGCTTTGCGTCCGAGGGCGGTTCGGGCACGCCGGTGCCGGACCTGTCGATCGAGGTCGACGACTTGGACGAGGCCCACCGGCGCCTGGTCGCCGCGCGCGTCCCGCTGGAGTACGGCCCGGTCAGCGAGCCGTGGGGCGTGCGGCGCTTATTTGTGCGCGATCCGTTCGGACGGTTGCTCAACATCCTGTCGCACGGTTAGCCGAGCTGCTGCGCGATGGAGCGGGTTTTCTCGGTGACCGTGTCGCCGGTGTGCAGCGTGGCTTTCTTTTCGATCAGCATGAGCAGGCATTCCTGTTCCGCCACCGGGTTGTGGCGCACGCCTTTCGGCACGACGTAGGCCTGCCCCTCGGACAGTTCGATCGCGCCGTCTTCCATCTCGATGCGCAGCCGGCCCTTGAGGATGAAGAAGAGTTCGTCCTCGGCGTCGTGGCTGTGCCAGGTCAGCGACCCGAGCACCTTGGCGACCTTGATGTAGTTGTCGTCAAGGTCGCCGATCACGCGCGGGGACCAGTGTTCGGACAGCGCGGCTGCGCTGGCGGCGGGGGAGAGGGCTTGCTTCATGGCGGTTCCTGTGGGGACGATGGAGCAGCCACTGTAGCCCGCCGCGTTCAGCGTGTCTTGAACGTTTGTGCGCCGGGAGGAATGGACGCGGCGACCAGGCCGGCCCATTCGTCGAACGACTGCGCCGGCCAGTTGTTGTCCACGCGCAGCCGTGTGACGTCGCATGCGCTGGGTACGCCGCCGAACCAGTTCACCCATTGGGCCTTGCCGTCCAGCGGGATTTTCGCCAGGGGGATGTCGAATTCCTTGATCATGAATTGCGTTCCGGGCGGGAAGTCCGAAAACTTTGGAATACAAGCGGTGGGCATGGAGAGTCCTTTGATGCGATGGGCGCTACTTCGGCCGGACGGCCGCGTTCAGGCGCAGCCAGCGGGCCGGCGGGATGCCGTAGGCCGCGACGAAATGCCGTGTCATGTGCGGCTGGTCGGCGAAGCCGGCATGAACCGCGCTGTCGGCCAGCGGCATGCCGCGCAACATGAGCCGGCGCGCCAGTTCCAGGCGGCGCAAGGTCAGGTAGCGGTGCGGACTGGTGCCGAAGAATTGCCGGAAATCACGCGACAGGCTCCAGCGGTCGCGGCCGCTGGCTTGCGCCAGCTGGTCCAGCGTCAGCGGCGAGAGCAGGGCGTCGTGGATATGTTCGCGGGCGATCTGGGCCGCGCGGAAGTCGCCGCCGGCGGGCGCCGGCTGGCCGGCCACCAGGCGCAGCGCGGTGGCGACGTCGACCAGCGCGTCGTCGCGTTCCATCGCGTCGGGCGCGGTGTCGAAATGGTTCAGCAGGCCGTGCGCCGCCTTGACCAGCCTGCGGTCGCCGGAGACGCCGCCGTCGATGAACGGCAGCGGCGCGCCGCCCAGCACCTGCTGCAACAGTGCCGGCGCCAGGTAGGCGATGCGGTAGTGGAAGCCGTCCTTGGTGCCGGCCTGGCCGTCGTGCAGTTCGTCGGGATGCAGCACCAGCGCCTGTCCGGACAGGCTGTGGCGCATCGACGACCGATAGCGGAACGATTGAACGCCGGACATGGTCAGGCCGATGGCGTAGCTGTCGTGGCGATGGGCGCCGTACGCGGCGCCCTGGAAGAATGCTTCGAACAGGTCCACGCCTTCGGCCTGCCGGCCGTGCCGCAGCCAGTCCGTGCGCTGACGAGGCGGCAGGCTCATGGCCGGCTGCCGGCGTGGTTCGATTCCTGCCATATGCCGCTTCCTTTCACGCGATGCTATCCCGGATGCGCGCCAGCGGCGCGGGCTTGGTTGATCCCGGCTTGGCAGCTCGCGAGCGCGGTGGCGAACTTGGCGCGCTCGGGCTGGGGTTCGTTGGGATAAATGTCCGAATGTATCTGATGATAAACCGTGTGGTCGATGACGAGGTAGCGCTGGTAGAGATCCGTTTCCTCGCCGGAGTCGCCGGTCACGAAGCCGTACACGGTTTCGCTGCAGTACAGGCCGTCGCCGAGTGCCACCGTGACCGGCGAATTGCCGAATGCCAGACTCATGGCGCAGAAGAGCAAGGCCAGCAGCCATGCGACGCCGGCCACGAGACCGATGACGGCGCCCAGGATCCTCGGGCGGCTGTCGATGGAATAGAGCACCTGCACGCCGGCCGCGATCAGCGCGAGGGCTATGGCCATTACATTGGCGGCGTGCCCTGCAAACGAAAATCCCGAAGCCGCTGCCGCCGCGATCGCCACGACCAGTCCGCTCAGGCACAGGTGGCGTCGCGCCGTCACGGCGTTGGCGGCGTCGAGCTTGGCCGCGCGCAGCCGCACCAAGGGTAATAGCAGGGCGGCCAATATGCCCACCGCGAACAGGGCAAGCAGTGCTTTAAAGAGCATGTGATGCAATCATGGTTTTTAAATAATGTTTCAGGATAACACCCCTAGTTCCTTGTGCGTAGTGCCGGAACCAAACTATCGCTATATAATCGGGTTTATTGCGATTCATTACTTAAAGGAAAAATCGATGCGTGCGTTGAAACTTGGGGTGGTGTTGATGTTGGCGGCGACGGGCGCGTCGGCGGCGGAGATCACGGTGTCGGCCGCGGCCAGCCTGACCAATGCGTTCAAGGAAATCGGCGCCGCCTACGAGAAGGAGCACACGGGCGACAAGGTGCAGTTCAATTTTGCCGCCTCCGATCCGCTGGTGCAGCAGATCGCCAAGGGCGCGCCGGTGGACGTGTTCGCCTCGGCCGACCAGGATGCGATGGACAAGGCCGACACGCTGAAATTGCTGGCCCCGGCCAGCCGCAAAAACTTCGCCAGCAACAGCCTGGTGCTGATCACGCCGCTGGCCGCCACGCTGCCGATCAAGGGCATCGCCGACTTGCAGCAGGCCGGCGTCGCGCGCGTGACGATGGGCAATCCGGCCAGCGTGCCGGTGGGCCGCTACACCAAACACGCGCTGGAGCAGGCCAAACTGTGGGCCGCCGTCGAACCCAAGGCCATCTACGGCGCCTCGGTGCGCCAGAGCCTGGACTACGTGGCGCGCGGCGAGGTCGATGCCGGCTTTGTCTACGCCACCGATGCCGCCGTGATGAAGGACAAGGTCAAGGTGGTCGCCACCGTGCCGACCGAAACCCCGGTCAGCTATCCGATCGCGGTGATCGCGGCCGGTCCGCAAGCGGCGGCCGGCCGCAGGTTTGCAGACTATGTGCTGTCGTCGTCCGGCCAGGCGATCCTGGCCAAGTACGGTTTCGGCCGTCCGTAACGTGATAAACAGTTTGCTCACCGAACCGGCATGGATCGCGCTGCGCCTGTCGCTGAAGGTGGCGTGCTGGGCGACGCTGCTGGACCTGCTGTTCGGCGTGGCGCTGGGCTATCTGCTGGCGCGCAAGCGCTTTCCGGGACGCGAGCTGCTGGACGCGCTGCTGACGCTGCCCATGGTGATGCCGCCGACCGTGCTGGGCTACTATCTGCTGGTGCTGATCGGTCGCCATGGCGTGATCGGCGCGTGGCTGCAGCGCACGTTCGGCAT
This sequence comes from Duganella sp. BJB1802, assembly GCF_013369445.1. Lineage (NCBI taxonomy): Bacteria > Pseudomonadati > Pseudomonadota > Betaproteobacteria > Burkholderiales > Oxalobacteraceae > Duganella > Duganella sp. BJB1802. The sequence goes on from NZ_JABWEF010000005.1 coordinate 121,628, forward strand.
CAACCTGATCTTCACCTGGCAGGCGGCGGTGATCGCGGCGGCCGTGGTGGCGTTTCCGCTGGTGCTCAAGGGCGCGCGGGCGGCGTTCGAGACGGTGGACACGCAACTGGAGCAGGCCGCCCGGGTGCTGGGGATATCGCCGTTCGGCGTGTTCCTGCGCGTGACGCTGCCGCTGGCCTGGCGCGGCGTGCTGGGCGGCGCCTTGCTGGCCTTCGCGCGTTCGATGGGCGAGTTCGGCGCGACGCTGATGGTGGCCGGCAGCATCCCCGGCAAGACGCAGACGCTGTCGATCGCCGTGTACGAAGCCGTGCAGGCCGGGCAGGACGACAGCGCCAACCTGCTGGTGATCATCACTTCCGTGGTCTGCATCGCGGTGCTGATCGCGGCGAACAAACTGACGCCCAACCGCAACCCGCAGGCCTGAGCATGCAAATCAATATCGACATCGGCAAGACCCTGCGCTCCGGCTCGCGGACCTTCGAGCTGCGCGCGCAGTTGACGTCGAGCAGCCAGCGCATCGTGATTTACGGCCCGTCGGGCGCGGGCAAGAGCCTGCTGCTGAAGGCGGTGGCCGGCCTGAGCACGCCCGACCGCGGCCACATCGAGGTGGCGGGCCGTCGCCTGTTCGACAGCGGCGGCGGCATCGACGTGCCGGCGCAGCGGCGCCAGCTGGCCTATCTGTTCCAGGACTACGCGCTGTTCCCGCACCTGAACGTGCGGCAGAACATCGCCTTCGGCTTGCAGCGCGGCTGGCGCAATCCGCTGGCGCGGGTGGACGGGGAAGCGGTGCGCTACTGGCTGCAGGCGTTCGAGCTGGAACATGTGGCGCACCAGTTGCCGCACCAGCTGTCCGGCGGCCAGAGGCAGCGGGTGGCGCTGGCGCGCGCGCTGGCGCCGGAACCGCAGGCGCTGCTGTTGGACGAGCCGTTCGCCGCGCTCGACCCCGGCCTGCGCCAGCGCATGCGCGCCGAGCTGGACGCGCTGCAGCGCCGGCTCGGCATTCCGATGATATTGATCACGCACGATCCCGAGGACGTGCGCGCCTTCGGCGACCATGTGCTGCGGATGGAAAATGGTAGCATGGCCGAAATCAAGGACCTGGATCTCGTGGAGCGCAATGAAGCCTGAAGAACAAGCAATGGCCTTGCAAGGCAATGTATGGCTGACCGTCGGCGGTCAGAAGCTGGGCGGGCAGGACCGGATGGCGCTGCTGGCGGCCATCGCCGAACACGGTTCGATCACGGCCGCCGCCAAGGCGGTCGGCATGAGCTACAAGGGCGCGTGGGACGCCATCGAGGCGATGAACAACCTGGCAGGCGAGCCGCTGCTGGAGCGCCTGGCCGGCGGCAAGGGCGGGGGCGGCACACGGCTGACTTCGCGTGGCGCGCAGCTTGTGGAAAATTTCCGTAAAATCGACGAAGAGCACCGCCAGTTCGTGGCGCACTTGAGCAGCCAGTCGCACGCGCTGGCCGATGATTTTCTGTTGATACAAAGGATGAAGATGAAGACCAGCGCGCGCAACCAGTTCAGCGGCAAGGTGGTGACGCTCAAGGAGGGCGCGGTGAACGACGAGGTGACGCTGGAAATCGTCGGCGGCCAGCACATCGTCGCCACCATCACGCGCGACAGCAGCGACAGCCTGAGCCTGGTGGAAGGCGCGGAGGCCTTCGCGCTGATCAAGGCGTCGTCGGTGATCGTGGTGACGCAGATGGCCGGCGCCCGCTTCTCGGCGCGCAACCGCCTGACCGGCACGATCACGCGGGTGCAGGTGGGCGCGGTCAACACCGAGGTCAGCATCGAACTGCCGGGCGGCGGCGCCATCGCCGCCATCGTCACGCGCGACAGCGGCGACACGCTGGAACTGCATGTGGGCATGGAGGCGACCGCGATCTTCAAGGCCTCCAGCGTGATCATCGGCACGCCGGCCTGATCAGGTGTCGAACTGGGCGAAGCGCGCCGGCGTGACGCCCAGGATGCGGCGGAACAGGGCGATGAAGCTGCTGACGCTGTCGTAGCCCAGGCTCAGCGCCACGGTCGTCACCGAGGCGCCGCCGTTGAGCAGCTCCATGCCTTTTTGCAGGCGCGCGACCTGGCGCCATTCGACCAGCGACATGCCGGTCTGTTCGCGGAAGTGGCGGGTCAGGGTGCGGCGCGACCAGCCCAGCCTGGCGGCCCATTCGTCGAGGTCGGTTTCATCGGCGGGATGGTCGGCGATGGCCGCCGCCATCGCCTGCAGGCGCGGATGGCGCGGCATGGTCAGGTGCAGCGGTTCCTCGTCGGCGGTGCGGATTTCGTCCAGGAACACTGTCGCCAGCCGGCGGCCGGCGGCGTCGGCCGGCATGCCGTGGGGCCAGCACGCCATGCGCTCCAGCAGCGACACCGCCAGCGGCGACATCCGCATCACCCGCGACTGCGCCGGGAGGTCGGCGCACCAGGACGGCGCCAGGTGGATGGTGTAGCCGGCCAGGCCGGGCCTGAAGGTGTTGCCGTGGGCGGTGGCGCCATGCGGCATGTCGGGCGGGATCCAGCCCAGCCGGCCGCGCGGCAGCACCTGGCGCACGTCGCCGGCCTCGACCACGATCACGCCCTGCAGCGGGATGTACAGCTGCCCCTCCGGGTGATGGTGGATGTGCGTGGTGCGGCTGGTGTGGTGGTCGGCGTGCTGCGCGGAGACGATGACCGGCATCTCGTCCGTCAGTCGCCGCTCGCCGTAGTAGTTGCTGCCCATATGATTTTGGCCCGATCGCGATATTACTTGTCTGTCGCCAGTTAGTGTTTGTTGCTGATTACTGGCAATCTACGACTTTGGTTTATAACAAGGAATCGGCATGACTGCAATCGATACGGAAGAAGTCCTGGCGCTGATGCGCGAGGCCGGCGCCGATCTGTGCGAGACCTTTTGGCGCGGCGAACCGGTGGTGGAGGTGGACGACATGATGACGGTCTTCCAGCGCATCGACGGCGCCGCCAACGCCGGCATGAAGCGGGCGCTGGCGCGCTTGTATCCCGGCATCGCCTGGATGGAGGGCGAGCTCGACACCACCGAGCCGGAGGACGACGAGACCGCCGCGCTGGCCGCGCGCGGCGAATACTGGATCTGCGACGCCATCGACGGCGCCGTGCAATTCCTGCGCGCGATCCCGAACTGGGCCATGTCGCTGACCTTGATGCGCGAGGGCGTGCCGGTGTTCACCGCGATCTTCGACGCGGTGCACGACGAGATGTTCCATGCGCTATGGGGCCACGGCGCCTACCGCAATGGCGAACGAATCCGCGTCAACGGCCGCGCCAACCATTACCAGGGCATCGTCGCCACCAGCCAGCCGCCGTTCGCCGGGCGCGACCGGCATGCGGTGCGCCGCTCCGGCGCCGCGCTGAGCGCCATGCTGCCGGACGTGGCGGCGGTGCGCAACCTGAGCGCGACCTCGCTGCAGCTGGCCTATGTGGCGTGCGGTCGCGTCGACGGCTTCTGGGAGTTCGGCGACGACAGCGTCAATTGCATCGGTGGCGCGCTGCTGGTGCGCGAGGCCGGCGGACAGGCGACGCAAATCGACGGCCGGCCTTATCTGCTGGGTTCGCCGAGCATCGCCGCCGGGTCGCCGGGCGCGCATGCCTCCATGCTGCTGCGCTTGCAGGAAGTGCTGGCGGCCTGAGCGAAAGAAGCGGCGCCAGCGTGCTGCCGCCTAGCGTTCGGCGGTCTTGCCGCCTTGCTGGTTGCCTCCCTTGGCCGATTGTTCCGAGCCGGCGCTGTGCGACGCCACGGCGTTTTTCGCGGCGTTGGCGCGGGCCGCGGACTGCCGGCTTTCCCCGCCCTTGCGGCCGATCTGCGCCATGTGTTCGCGGTCGCGGCTGACCGCCTCGCCGCCTTTCTGGCCGGCCCGGCGCGCTTCCTCCGAATCGAATTCATGGGCCGTGCCCTTTTGATGGGCCGCCTGGCCGCCCTTGCTGGCGATGGCGCGCTGGGTTGCTTCGTCCATTGCCGCAAAGCCGCGCTTGGCCGTGCCTTTCGGCTTGCCTTGATCATTGCTTGAATTACTGGCCATAAGACCTCCTCGTGTGTGTGATGAAATTCCGTCTGGGTGCTTCGAGCGGCGGGCCGGAAGCCCGCTGCTCTGCATGGTTAGAGGTGCTACGTTGACGGAAGTTCCACTCGGGCCGAGGCGCGTTTGGCGTGTTTAGTGACGCAGCTCGCTGGCCATCTGGTATTTGGACATCTGCTCGGCGGCGCGCGCCGTCTGTTCGGAGGCCTGGTGCATGATTTCCTCGGCCACGTCGTTGGCGGCGCGGCGCACCGCCGGCATGTGGGTGGCGGCCGTTTGCGCCAGGCTGGAGTTGGCGCGGCTGAGGATGTCGACCAGGTGCTTCTGGTAGTTCTGCAGCGCGGCGCCGCCCGGCGTGAGCTGGGCGCTGACGGCCGCGCCCAGTTGCGTGGCGTCCTTGCTGGCCATCAGCCGCTGGACGTTGCCGCCCATTTCGGCGATCAGGTCGCGGCCCAGTTGCATGTTCAATTCGCTCAGGCTTTGCAAGGCTTCCAGCGTGCGCTGGTTCAGGTCGGTGTACAGGGTGATCAGGATCTCGATCTGCGATTTGATCGCGGGGGTGATAAATTGGGGGAACATGGTCTTCCTCGTCGTGATCTAAAAAAACGCCGGGCTTGCGGCCCGGCGGAATGTGCAGCCGAAGGATAGACGCTGCGGACGCGGAAAAGTTCCCCGAATTTATTCGGCCGCCACCTGCAGCACCAGCTTGCCGAAGTTCTTCCCTTCGAACAGCATGTTGAGCGCCTGCGGGAAGTGCTCCAGTCCCTGCACGATGTCTTCCTTGCTCTTGACTTTGCCTTCCTTCATCCACCGGCCCAGCGCGGCGATGCCCAGGTGGTAGCGGTCGGCGTAGTCGAACACGACGATGCCTTCCATGCGCGCGCGGTTCACCAGCAGCGCCAGGTAGTTGGCCGGGCCCTTGACCGGCGTGGTGTTGTTGTACTGCGAGATGGCGCCGCAGATGACGATACGCGCCTTGAGGTTGATGCGGGTGAGCACGGTGTCGAGGATGTCGCCGCCGACGTTGTCGAAGTAGACGTCGACGCCGTTCGGGCAGTGTTCCTTGAGGCCGTCCTTGACCGAGCCGCCCTTGTAGTCGATGCAGGCGTCGAAGCCGAGCTGCTTGACCACGAAGTCGCACTTGTCCTTGCCGCCGGCGATGCCGACCACGCGGCAGCCCAGTTGCTTGGCCACCTGGCCGACCGTCTGGCCGACCGCGCCGGCCGCGCCGGACACCACCACCGTCTCGCCGGCCTTGGGCTGGCCCGATTCGATCAGGCCGAAGTAGGCCGTCATGCCGGGCATGCCCAGCGTGTTGAGGTAGGTGGGCAGCGGCGCCAGCTTGGGATCGACCTTGCGGAAGCCGTGGCGCTTGTCGCCGGCCGGGCCGACCCAGTAGCGCTGCACGCCGGTGCCGCCCTGCACGTAGTCGCCGACCGCGAAGTCGGGCGACTTCGAGGCCACCACAACGCCCACGCCGCCGGCCCGCATCACCTCGCCGATGGCGACCGGCGCGATGTAGGATTTGCCTTCGTTCATCCAGCCGCGCATGGCGGGGTCGAGCGACAGGTACAGCACCTTGACCACGACCTCGCCGTCGGCCGGCTCGCGCACCGGCTCGCTGACCTGCTGCCAGTCGCTGTCCTTGACCATGCCGACCGGGCGGGCCGCCAGGCGGAATTGAAGATTTGTCTCGTTGATAGTCATTTTGTGTCCTCAAAGAAGAGTGTGGCAGTCAATATATCTTAAATTGAACGAGCGTGCTATTTTTACGGTGTGGGCCCAGCCGTGCGACAATACCGGCCTTGTTAGACCTATAACGATGGTGGATATGAGCAATCCCGAATACATTTTGACACTCTCTTGCCTGGACCAGCGCGGCATCGTGCACCGCGTGTCGGGCTTCCTGGCCGACCACGGCTGCAACATCATCGACTCGGCCCAGTTCGGCGACGGCGAATCGAAGCTGTTCTTCATGCGCGTGCACTTCGCGCTGGAAGACCGCAACGTCAGCGACGACCTGCTGCGCGCCGACTTCGGCCTGCTGGGCGCGGAGATGAAGCTGGACTGGGAGCTGCGCGACGCCCATTACAAGCCGCGCGTGATGCTGATGGTGTCGAAGATCGGCCACTGCCTCAACGACCTGCTGTTCCGCTACAAGAGCGGCCTGCTGCCGGTGGAGATTCCGGCCATCGTGTCCAACCACATGGACTTCTACCAGCTGGCGGCCAGCTACAATATTCCGTTCCACCACCTGCCGCTGGCCACCGGCGCGCCGCAGGAGGCCAAGCTGGCGCAGGAAGCCAAGATCATCGAGCTGATGAACTCGCACAACGTCGACCTGGTGGTGCTGGCGCGCTACATGCAGATCCTGTCGCCCGGCCTGTGCGCGGCGCTCAAGGGCAAGGCGATCAATATCCACCATTCCTTCCTGCCGAGCTTCAAGGGCGCCAAGCCGTACGCGCAGGCGCACCACCGCGGCGTCAAGCTGATCGGCGCCACCGCGCACTTCGTCACCGGCGACCTGGACGAAGGTCCGATCATCGAGCAGGACGTCGAGCGGGTCGACCACTCGATGGACGCCGAGACGCTGTCGGCAATCGGCCGCGACGTCGAGTGCGTGGTGCTGGCGCGCGCCGTGAAGTGGTTCGTCGAACACCGCATTTTGCAGAACGGCGACAAGACTGTCGTCTTCAAATAATTAAAAAGAGATTCACCGATGGCCCTCAAAGCAACAATCTACAAAGCCGATCTGCAGATCGCGGACATGGACCGCAACTTCTACGAGACCCAGTCGCTGACGCTGGCGCGCCATCCGTCCGAGACCGACGAGCGCATGATGGTGCGCCTGATCGCCTTCGCGATCCACGCCAACGAGGCGCTCACCTTTACCAAGGGCTTGTTCGACGTCGAGGAGCCGGACATCTGGCAGAAGGACCTGACCGGCGCGATCCAGCTGTGGATCGAGGTGGGGCAGCCGGACGAGAAGGTGATCCTGAAGGCCTGCGGCCGTTCGGAGCACGTCTATGTCTACAGCTACGCCGCGACCAGCCACATCTGGTGGAAGGCGCTGGCCAACAAGGTCGAGCGCTGCAAGAACCTGACCGTGATCAACCTGGACGCGGACGCCACCGAGCAGCTGGCCAAGATGGCCCAGCGCAGCATGCAGCTGCAGTGCACGATCCAGGACGGCCAGATCTGGCTGACCGACGGCACCAACACGGTGGAAGTCGGCCGCGAGACCTTCAAGGGCGAGCGTTGATATAATCGACCGATGAAAAACATCATCTCAGCATTGCTGTTGGCGGCGGCCGTTCCGGCCGCGCTGGCCCAGGTCGAGGTCGGCGACGCGTGGATACGCGCCACCGTGCCGTCGGCCAAGTCCAGCGGCGTGTTCATGCGGCTGAAGTCCAAGCAGGATGCGCAGCTGGTGGCGGTGCGCGCCGAGGTGGCGGGCGTGGCGGAAATCCATCAGATGCAGATGGAAGGCCAGCTGATGAAGATGCACGCCGTGCCGTCGCTGGACTTGCCGGCAGGGCGGATGGTGGACCTGGCGTCCGGCGGCTACCACGTGATGCTGATGGATTTGAAACGGCAGTTGAAGCAGGGCGAGACCGTGCCGGTCACGCTGGTGATCCGCAAGAAGGGCAAGCAGGCCGAGACCGTCACTGTCGACGTGCCGGTCAAACCGCTGACATACACACCACCGAAGGGACAGTGATGAAAACGACTCTGACCATGCTGGCTTTCTCCGCCGCGCTGCTGGCCCCGGCGGCGCAGGCGCATGTGACGCTGGAACAAAGCACCGGCCTGGCGGGCAGTTTCCAGAAGCTGACCTTCCGCGTCGGCCACGGTTGCGACGGCAGCGCCACCAAGGGCTTGACGGTGTCGCTGCCGGAGGGCGCCACCAGCGCCAAGCCCATGCCCAAGGCGGGCTGGAGGGTCGAAGTCGGCACCAACGGCGGCGTGCAGGAAATCAGCTGGAAGGGCGGCCCGCTGCCGGACGCTTATTTCGACGAGTTCGTCATGCAGGTCAAGCTGACCGCGCAGCCGGGCAAGCTGTACTTCCGCATCGTGCAGCAGTGCGACAAGGGCAGCGTGGCCTGGGACGAGATCCCCGGCGACAGCGCCGTCAAATTGAAAGCGCCGGCGCCGATGCTGGAAGTGCTGCCGGTCCCGGCCGGTACGGCCCAGCACCAGCACCAGCACTAGCACTAGCCGCTCAAGGTGCAGCCGACAAGCTGCGCTTCGTGGCTTTTCAGGTAGGCCGCCCGCATTGTGCGGAATTTTTCCGCCTGTGTGCAGAAGGATTTATCGAGTTTGCCCAGTTTCGATGCCTGATTGGACGCGGAATATTCGTCCCATCCATCGTTGCGGAACTCGCTGCGCATGACTTGCTCATCGTGGCCGATCAATGCGGCTTGCTCAAATAGCTTGGATGCCTCCATCGCATCAAGCTCGCGCAGCGCAGGGGCAACGAGATCGGCGAGATCGGCGGCATTCCAGAAGAATTGATGTAGCCCACCATTCATCACTTCCGCTTCTACGATAAACGACAGATAGAACACCTGTAAGCCTCTGGGCAGCGCTAATAGTGCAGTGCGCTGGTTGTCCGCCTTGGCGAGCTTGTTCGTGATATAGCGGTAGACCGCGAGGTCGAGATCTTCACTGGTCAGTGAGCTAAGCGAGACGTCTGATATCTCGGTTAGTTCCGGCCGTGGAGGTCGGGCCGCCGCCTCTGCCTGTATCCGACGAATATTTTCTTGCGCTTCTTTCGGCAATGATGCAAGTGTTCTCTCTAGGATGGCCTGTAGTTCTGCCGGAGATTTCTTGTGCATATCCATGTTCATCGCCTTCAATTCTTCCAAGGTCAGTGGTTGCTCGGGCGTGGTCATGGCGATAGTGACGGAAAATAATGCGATCGTTAGAGGGAAAGCCATGGCGTAACAGGCTGCGATCAATGAGGGTGGTTAATTCTACGCGAGATCATCCCGGCAGAGAGTCACCGATTGTCACGCCTGGAGACAGGCGGCTTCACCGCCGACATGCGGTGCAGCCGTCTGTTCTGATGTGCTCATTTCACGATCGCGCCGCCCTTCATCACCCACTGGACGTTCTCCAGCGTCTTCACATCTTTCAACGGTTCGCCGTCGACCGCGATCATATCGGCGAACTTGCCGGCCTCGATCGTGCCCACCCTGTCGGTCCAGCCCAGCAGCTCGCTGGCGTTGACGGTGGCGGTGCGGATCGCCTGGATCGGCGTCATGCCCAGCTTGACCAGGACGCCGAACTCGCGCGCGTTCAGGCCGTGCGGATAGACGGCGGCGTCGGTGCCGAAGGCGATCGGCACGCCGGCCTTGATGGCGCGGGCCACGTTCTGGCGCGCTATCGGCAACACCACCTTGGCTTTTTCCAGCAGCGGCTTGGGCAGCTTGATGGCCTCGGCGTTCTCGATCAGCCAGTCGCCCAGGTACAACGTGGGCACCAGCCAGGTCTTGTGCTCCTTCATCAGCTTGATGCCCTCGTCGTCGATGTAGGAGCCGTGCTCGATCGAGTCGATGCCGGCCAGCACCGCCAGCTTGATGCCGTCGCCGCCGTGCGCGTGGGCGGCGGCCTTGCGGCCCAGGCGGTGGGCGTCGCCGACGATGGCCTTCAATTCCTCCAGCGTGTATTGCGAGGTGCGCGGATCGTCGCCGAACGACAGCACGCCGCCGGTGGCGCAGATCTTGATGACGTCGGCGCCGTACTTGATGTTGCGGCGCGTGACCTTGAGCGCCTCGTCGACGCCGTCGGCCACACCCAGGCTGGTGATCTTGTATTCGGGCGCGTGCATGGTGTCGTCGCAATGGCCGCCGGTGATGCTCAGCGGCGGACCGGAGGCGGCCATGCGCGGGCCGGGCACGTCGCCGTCGTTGATGGCGTCGCGCAGGCCGATGTCGGTGTAGGCGTCGGCGCCGACGTCGCGCACGGTGGTGAAGCCGGCCTGCAGCGTCAGGCGGGCGTTCTTGGCGCCGGTCAGCGTGGCGCGCGGCACCGACTTGGCGATGATGGAGTAGCCGGCGTCCTGCGGATCGCCGGTCAGGTGGGTGTGCATGTCGATCAGGCCGGGCAGCAGGGTTTTGTTGCCCAGGTCGATGACTTGCGCGCCGGCCGGAATCGCCAGCTGGCTGCCGGCGGCGGTGATGCGCTCGCCGCTGACCAGGACCACGGCGTTGTCGACCAGCGCGCCGCTGCGCACGTCGAGCATGTGGGCGGCCTTGATGGCGGTGACGTCGGACGGGGCGGCGGAGGCGGCGGAGCAGGCCAGCAACAATAAGGGCAGCGCGAAGGCGCGGCGGACGGACGTGGCGATAACGTTCAAGCGGATCTCCTTGTGGTGAGTTTCTTATTCGCGCCGGCTTGATGCGGGCCAAACAGCGCCCGCCTAGCGTACCCGCGTCTACAGGCGGGCGCTACAATTTTTTGGATGAACTCCCGCAGCGACACGCTTTACCGCCAACTCTTCGCGCATCCCGAAATCGTGCGGGATCTGCTGGCCGGGTTTTTGCCGGCGGATTGGGCGCGGTCATTGGATGTGAGCATGCTAGAGCGCGTCAACGCCAGCTACACCAGCGACCGCGGCAAGCAGCGCCACCAGGACATGGTGTGGCGAGCCAGGGTGGGCGGGGAGTGGGTCTACGTCTACCTCCTGCTGGAATTCCAGGCCCGTTCCGACCGCTGGATGGCTTTGCGGATGCAGGTCTACGTGGGTTTGTTGCTGCAGGACTTGGTCGCCCAGCGCCGCCTGAGCCGGCGTGGCAAGTTGCCGCCGGTGCTGCCCGTCGTGCTGTACCACGGACATCGCCCTTGGCGCGGCAGCAAGGACCTGGCCGAGTTGATGCTGGCACCGCCGGTCGGACTCGAACATTTTCAGCCCCGGCAGCGGTACCTGTTGATCGACCAGCATCGCAGTCTGGCCACGGCCGATCCGGCCAACATCCTGGGCATCTTGTTCCGTCTGCTGGGCGCGAAGACCAACGCCGACTTGCTGTCCGCGCTGGGCGCTTTCGCCGAACGAATGAAAGCCCCTGATATCGCCCGTGCCCGCGATAGCCTTGCGCGCTGGGTGCACACGACCTTGCAGGACGAATTTGGCGAAGCTAATATGAACTTCAAGGAGGAGCCGGTGATGCTTTTTAACAGACGATTCAAGACTTACGAAGCGTTGCTCGAATATGAGGCCGTCAATCGTGGTCGCACCGAGGGCTTGAAGGAGGGGCGTCGCGAAGGATTACAGCAAGGAATGGAGCAAGGGCGGCGGGAGGGAGAGCACGGAGCGCTGAAAGGCGTTTTGCAGGCATTGCTGGATCGGCAAGGCGCAGCGTTGCCGGGTAGCGTCGCCGAAAAAGTGGACCACGCCGACGTCGCCCAACTCAGCGCCTGGATCGAGGCGCTGATCGACGGCCGCGATCCGGCGCAAGTCTTTACTGCGGCGCAGCGCCCAGCCGCTTGACGCTGCCCGAACCCAGCACGCTGCTGGTCAGCTTCGGATCGCCGTAGTAGCTGATGTCGCCCGAGCCGGCCACGCTCAGGTTCAGCGTCTGCTTGGCCCACACCGTGGCCTCGCCGGAGCCGCCGATGCTCACCGTCACATCGCGCGCGGCCAGCTGGCCGGCCTGTACCCGTCCCGAGCCGCCGATCGACACCTGCAAGCGCTCGACGTTGCCGCCCACCTTCAGGTTGCCGCTGCCGCCCAGCGCGATCGCCACCGATTCGCTCTCCAGCTTGCGCACATTGATCGCGCCCGAGCCGCCCACGTCGAACGTCAGGCGCTCGCCGCGCAATTGGTCGGACTCGACCGAGCCGGAGCCGGCCACCGCGATCTTCTCGATCGAGCGCGCCTGCACCACGATCTTCATCGTGTGCGCCTCCAGGTTGACGTCCTTGCGCGTGGGCCGGATGCGCAGCGTGCCGTTGTCGACCACCGTCTCGAGCAGCGGCAGCAGGTTATCGTCGGTCTCGATGCTGATGCCCTCGGTGTTGCCTTGGCGGAGCTCGATGTTGCCGCTGACGCTGGTCGCCAGCGAGGTGAAGTGGCCGATCTCGCGGTTCTGCTTGACGATCTTGCCGCTGCCCTGCACGCGCTCGCCGTGGAACCAGCTGAACGGGCCGGCCACGGCCACGCCCACCGGCGCGGCGACGGCCAGCAGGCCGGCGGACAGGAACAGGATGCGCAGCGCGCTGCGGACGGATGGATTTGCCATGATGATCTCCTCGTGATGGTTGGCACAGCTCTTGAGGTTGGATACTACGGACTCGCCGCGCCGCGCGAAACCGGGCTGCGACAGATTGCAGCGGGCGCGGAACAGAATGCACAGGCCGGGGAGCAGGCCGCGTCCGGCGGCGGGGCGGGGCGGCCGGCATGAGGTATCATTCGGCCTATCCCGCAACACCGCACATATTGGACGCACATGCTTATCATCACCATCAAACAGGGCAAGGAAAAGAGCCTGCTGGCCGGCGACCCCTGGATTTACGCCTCCGCGGTCGACAAGGTCGACGGCAAGCCGCAGGAAAAGAACAAGCCCGGCGCCACCGCCACCGTGCAGACCTCGTCGCGCCAGTTCATCGGCCGCGCAGCGTACAACGCCAAATCGCAGATCTGCGCCCGCATCTGGACCTACAAGGAGGACGAGCCGGTCGACCACGCGCTGATCAAGCGCCGCGTCAAGGCCGCCGTGGCCAAGCGCGCCGCCAGCGTGCGCGCGGCCGGCCCCAACGACCTGGTGCCGGTGGTGCGCGGCGACGAGGATGGCTTGTCCGGCCTGCTGGTCGACAGCTGGGGCGGCGTCCAGGGCTACCTGATCTGCCAGTTCCAGTCGGCCGGCGTCGATGCCTGGAAGGTGGCCATCGTGCAGGCGCTGCTGGCCGAGACCGGCTGCCCCAACGTCTACGAGCGTTGCGACGACCTGGTCCGCAAGGGCGAGGGCCTGCCGATCTTCTACCGCGCGCTGGCCGGCGAGGAACCGCCCGACCACGTGCTGGTCACCGAGGGCAAGCAGCGCTACAGCATGGACCTGCGCACCGGCTTCAAATATCCCAAGGTCCGCAGCTAAAATATTTCGATGGCGCAATTTTTTCTCTTATAATCGTTGGGGAGCACCACCGACCCCACCGAGAGCAGAGATGGAACATTACCAGTCGTCGCAGATACGCACCCTGACCTACATCGAGAACGAAGACCACCCGGTGTTCGGCACGCTCGTCGAGCAGATCCTGCATCTGCTCAATTCCAAGCTGATCTTCAGCGACATCCTGATCCACCAGAACAGCCCGTTGTTGCTGCGCCAGCCGAAGGGGCTGGTCGCGGTGACGGATTCGCCGATCACGCGCGAGGAGCTGCAGGAATTCTTCGAGGTGGTCGAGCCGAACTGGGCCGAGCGCATCCAGGACCGCGCCTTCGACCGCGCGGTGGACCTGCACACGGCGCGCATCCGCGCCAACTGCTTCAGCTTCCAGGGCAAGAAGCGGCTGGGCTGCGTGATCCGGCGTTTTCCGAAGGAGCCGATGGTGCTTAGCGAGCTGGGCCTGCGCCAGGCCGAGCAGAACTTCGCCAAGCTCACCAGCGGGCTGGTGCTGATCATCGGCGACACCTGCCAGGGCAAGTCGACCACCATCGCCGCCATGCTCGACGAGATCAACAAGCACCGTTCCGGCCACATCATTACCATCGAGGACCCGGTGGAGACCTTGATCCCGCAGCGCCAGTGCGTGATCACGCAGCGCGAGGTGGGTTTCGACGGCGACGTCGAGAGCTTCTACCTGGGCGCGCTGGACGCGCTGCGCGAGCGGCCGGACGTGATCGTCATCGGCGAGATCCGCGACGCCCAGACCGCGCAGGAAGCGCTGGCGCTGGCCGAATCGGGGCCGCTGGTGCTGGCCTCGCTGCACGCGCGCTCGACCGAGCTGGGGCTGCAGAAGATGGTGCGGCTGCTGGGCAACGGCGAGCCGCAATCGCAGGCCTTGGCGCACGCGCTGCGGGGCGTGCTGTGCCAGGCGCTGCTGCCGTCGGTCGATGGCGACCGCTACCACCTGGCCACCGAATGCCTGACGTCGAATCCGGAGGTGGTGGGCATGATCGCCAGCGGCCAGATCTCGGCGCTGCGCAACTGGATGGAAACCAAGCCGGGCGAGGGCTGCCACACGATGAACGCCTCGCTGCGCGCGCTGCTCACGGCGGGCAAGGTCAGCGTCGACGACGCCCGCAACGCCACCACCGACCGCATCGGCTTCGCCGAGCACTACTAACCAAAAATTGGGGTCAAGTCTGACATTCGGACACGAGCTCTGCTGTAGCGAGGCTGCTACGGCAGAGCTCGTGTCCGAATGTCAGACTTGACCCCACCAAGATATGAAGCACAGACTATTTCTTTTTGACCTGGACGATACACTGCTGGACTTTAAGGCATCGGAAAAACTCTCGTTCGTGCGGACCATGCGCGAGCTCGGCCTGCGCGATGATGTGGAACCGATTTTTCTCCAGTACCAGGCGATCAACGTGCAGCTCTGGCGCGACTTCGAGACCGGCGCCGTGAGCAAGGACTTCCTGAAGGTGGAGCGCTTCCGCAAGACCTTCCAGGCCCACGGCGTCGAGCTCGATCCCGAGGCGGCCAGCAGCATCTATCTGGAGTCGCTGCCCGACACCGTGGTCCTCATCGACGGCGCCAACCAGCTGTGCGAGACGCTGTCGGCCATCGGCGAGGTGGGCATCATCACCAACGGCGTCGAGGCCATCCAGAACCGCCGTATCGCCAGCTCGGGGCTGGCCGACAGCATATCGTTTGTCGCCACCTCCGAGGCCTGCGGCCACGCCAAGCCCGACGTGCGTTTCTTCGAGTACGCGGCCCGCATGGCGCGCGCCTTCGCGAAACCGGAATCGATCATCGTCGGCGACCGGCTCGACGCCGACATCCTCGGCGCCAACCGGTACGGCATCGAAAGCTGCTGGTTCAACCCCGGCCGCCTCGCCAACGCATCGGACGCGGTGCCCACCTTCGAGGTCGCCGGCCTGGCGGAAGTCGTGCCGTCGCTCAGGAGCCTGGCCGCCGCATAAACGTGCTGGTGCGCGGCATGGCAGCGCGGAGCGGCTTAATCGTCGACCGCCTCGATGCCTTGCAGCCTGAGCTTCTCGACATGGTCCTTCATCGCCTGCAGCGCTTCGGGGGAGTGGCCTTGCCATTCCTTGACCTCGCCCACCACGCGCAACGCTTGCTTCGAGCGGTGGGACTTGGTCGGGTTGCCGGGGAATTTCTTATCCGTCGGATTGGGATCGTCCACGATCTCGCCAACCGGCTCGACGATGTCGATCCTGCCAGGCGTCTCGGTGGGGTCAAGTCTGACATTCGGACACGAGCTCTGCCGTAGTGCGCGCACTACGGCAGGCTCGTGTCAAATCAGGCGACGACGTTAATCCAGTGGAATCGCGCGGTAGCGGTTGACGTCGTTGCCGTTGACCGGTGGTGCGTTGTTGCCCCAGGCGCTGCGCAGGTAGGACACGACCTGCGCCACCTCCGTATCGTTCAATACGTGGCCGAACGGCGGCATGCCATATGGGCGCGGGTTGCCTTCGGTGCCGGGCGCGAAGCCGCCGTTGAGCACGATGCGGATCGGGTTGACCGCCTGCTCCATCGTCAGCGCGCGGTTGCCCGCCAGCGGCGGATAGCCCGGCGGCAGGCCGGCGCCGCCTGCGCCGTGGCAGTCGACGCAGTGCTTCTCGTACAGCTTGGCGCCGGCCGCCAGGTAGGCCATGGCCTCGGCGCCCTTGTCGCGCTCGAAGTCGGATTTCTTGTCGTCGCCCGGCAGCGCTTTCAGGTAGACCGCCATGGCGTTGATGTCGCCGTCGCTCAGGTGCTGCAGGCTTTGCCGTACCACCTCGGCCATCGGCCCGAACACGGTCGCGCGCGGCGAGACGCCGGTCTTCAGCAGTTGCGCGATGTGCGGCTGCATCCATTCGCCCAGCCCGGCCTCGGCGCCGGCGTTGAGCGAGGGCGCGTACCAGCCCAGCACCGGGATCAGGCCGCCCGACAAGCCTTCGCCGTCGCTCGCGCCCAGCGTGTTGCGCGCGCTGTGGCAGGCGCTGCAATGGCCCAGGCCCTGCACCAGGTAGGCGCCACGGTTCCAGTCCACCGATTGCTTGCTGTCCTCGCGGAACACGGCCGGCTTGAAGTACAACGCGCGCCACGCGGCCAGCATGAATTGCTGGTTGTAGGGGAAGCGCAAGGTGTGCGGCCGGTTGGCCTGCGCCACCGCCGGCACCGACTGGAAGTAGGCGTACAGCGCGTCCGCGTCGTCGCGCGTGATGCGGGTGTAGTTGGTGTACGGGAAGGCCGGATACAGCAGGCGTCCATCCTTCGATTTGCCGTTGTGCAGCGCGCGCCAGAAGTCGTCCGCGCTCCAGCCGCCGATGCCGGTGGCCTTGTCGGAGGTGATGTTGGGCGAGATGACGTTGCCGAACGGCGTTTGCAGCGCCCGCCCGCCGGCGTACTGCGCGCCGCCACGCACGGTGTGGCAGGCCATGCAGTCGCCGGCCTTGGCCAGGTAGGCGCCGCGCGCGATCTTCTCTGCCGGCGCCAGCGTCGCGGTGACGGTGGGCGCCGGTCCGGCGTCGTCGGAGCCGCCGAACAGCACGTACAGGATGCCCGCCGCCAGCACGGCGATAACGGTATAAATGATTTTCTTCATGGGCTGGCCCTCAAGGTGCCGGCACGCTGCCGCAGTTCAGCGGCAGGGGCAGGGCGATGCTGTCGGCGGCGCCGGGGCGGGCGGCGGCGTCCGGTGTTTGCTTGCTGAGCCAGCCGGAGACGGCGGCCACGTCGGCCGGCGTCAGGCGGTTGGCGATCTCCGCCATGCAGTCCGGCGCGGCGGCGCGGCGCACCTTGTTCTTCCATGCGCCGAACTGGGCGTTGATGTAGTCGCTGGGCAGGCCGACCAGGCCGGGGATCGCCGGCGCCACGCCGGTCAGCGCGCTGCCGTGGCAGGCCACGCAGGCCGGGATCTTCTTCGACGGATCGCCGTTGCGCACCAGCGCCTCGCCGCGCGCCAGGGCATCGCCGCCGGCGCCGCCGGCCTGGGGCGGCGGGTAGGGTGGGTGCTGTTGCGAGAAGTAGTCGGCGATTTCGCGCAGGTAGGCGTCCGGCAGGTGGTCGACCATGTAGGTCATCATCGGATAATGCCGCCGGCCCTCGCGGAAATTGACCAGCTGGTTGTACAGGTAGCCGGCCGGCTTGCCGGCGATGCGTGGGAAGAAGGCGTCGCCGCGTTCCTTGACGGCGTGGCAGGCGGTGCAGGCGGCCACGCGTTGTTCCAGCGTGTCGGGCAGGGTGGCGGGCGTGGCGGCCAGCAACGGCAGGCCGAAGCCGGCCAGGGCCAGCGCGGCGCCCGCGCGCACGACGGAAGATGTGAACATGCGATTCCTTGAAGTCGTAGCTATCTGGCAAGGATACCAGATCATCCCGCTACTGCGGCTTCGGCGGACGGGGAAGTTTCACGGCCTTCATCGGCGGCAGCTTGTTGCCGGCGGCGATGAAGTGGCGGTAGACCCGCAAGGCCACCTGGGCGTCGTCGGCCGCGTACAGGATCTGCTTCTCGTTCAGGCGCGGCAGCGCCCAGTTGGTGGTGGAGATCTTCTTGGACTTCTGCAGCTTTTGGCCGAAGAACTTGGCGACGGCGGTCTTGGCGCCGAGGTCGTTGCGCTGGCCCGGCGTGCGCAGCGCCACCGACAAATCGACCACGCCGGCCGCGCGGATCGCCAGCTTGGCGTGCAGCCGCTTGACGTCGTCGGACAGGCCGAAGCCCACCTTGAGCAACGTCGGCGTCTCCAGCACCGCCTGCAACGCCTCGAGGATGGTCGCGGAGGTGCTGGCGCCGATCTGGAACAGGTAGGCGGTGCTGTCGGTGGAAAACTGGATCAGGTGCGGACCGGTCGAGGTCTCGCCCTTGGTGAAGGTCGGCTTGGATTCGGTGTCGAAGCCGATGGCGTCGGCGGCCAGCAGGGCGTCGCGCGCGGCGACCGCCTGCCCGGCCGTGGTGACCAGCCGCACATCGGCGATGCGTATCCCGATGTAGGGCGGAAGCTCGGCCTCCGCCGGCACGGCGGGATGCTGGGTGTTCAACGGAGCCAACAGAGCCAACTCAGCCTTTGCGCGAGAACTTCGCGGTCAGCTGGTTCAGCTTGTCGGCGCGCACGCGCGCCGCTTCCTCGGCGGCGGCCGCTTCGCGTTCGGCCTTCTTGCGTTCGGCTTCCTTCTTGAAGCGTTCCTGCAAGACCTGCGTGGCGTGGGCGCGATGGGTGTCGGTCACTTCGGCGCCGGGGGTGCCGTCCAGATCGTGGCGCACCTTGGCTTTTTCCATGACCTTCAGGTAGCGCAGCGAACCGGTGTGGATGCCGAGCGCGGTGCGCATGGTTTTGCGGTCCAGTTCGGGCATGACGGCGAGGATCTGCTTGTCGATACCGATCGACAGGGGCAGGAAATCGCGGAAGGCCGGGAATTGGGTTTGCAATTGTTTCAACAAGCTGCGCGGGGACTGCGCTGCTGGTGCCGCGGTGGCGGCCGGCTCGGTGGCAGGCGCCTGAGGGGTGAGGCTAGTGTTCATCGACTTCATAGTTTAAGCAAGAGGCGTGAGCATATCATGGGGACTACGGGATTGCAGTGCCTTTTAGGCCATGATGTAAAAATGACTACATCAACATCATACGCCAGTTGGACGGCGCAGGTGCGTTCGCACGCCAAAACATGTATAATGCGAGACGCACTTTTGCAGGACGGTGCGTTTCAGTTTGGTACAGGATGCGATTTGGACGGTCTGACAAGAGTGTGTAGCCCTTGTTATATGGTTTTAAGATGTCGGATATAGGTACTATCAATTATCCTGATGTCTCGCGATACGGCATACTTTGCCCTCTCCCTATTCTTCACTGAAAAGAGAAACAAGCCCGTTGTTGGACGCGGGCTTTTTTTATTCCGCAGATAATCGTCAGCTAAATTACAACATTTCCATCCCAGCGCACTGGCAACGGTCGGCGCGGGCTACGGCATTTTGTATTGTCTGGCGAATACGCATTGAGAGATATTTAATGACAAAAACGCCGAAAACTTTAACGTTGTCCGTCAAGGCCGCCCGTACCAGCTCCGCTCCGCTGGTGGTGCCGAAGACGACTCTATCTTATGTGATCGATAATGCGCAAGAGGCAGCGAGCAAAGTAACGGTAGTCAAAAAGAAAACGCGCCTGAGCGCCGCGGCCGAAGCGGCCCAGGCGGAAGCCCAGGTGGCGGTGCAGGCCGACGCCTCGGACGCGCCCATCAAGACCGTCAAGGTGGCGCGCAAGACCGCCGTCATCCCGGGCGCCGACACCGGCGCGGCGGCGGTGGTGGTCAAGGCCGCGCCGAAGTCCAAGCTGGTCAAGGTCGCCAAGGCCGAGCCCGCTCCTGTCGTCATCGTGACCGCCGGCCCGGCCGTCAGCCAGGTGACCGACGCCGCCACGCTGGCCTCGATCGACACCTCCGGCTACCTGCTGCCGAGCGTCAAGGTGCCGGGCCGCCGCGGCCGCAAGCCGTCCGAGTTCACGCCTGAGAACGACGAAGTCGCCGCGCTGAACGCGGTCGAGCGCGCCGAGCTGAAGGCCGTGTCCAAGGCCCGCGAGCGCAAGGCCAAGGGCGGCGCCGCCGACATGCTGGGCGTCGATTCCAAGAGCACCGCCGAGGAGCTGGAACGCCGCCGCACCCAGATCAAGAACCTGATCAACATGGGCAAGGAGCGCGGCTTCCTGACCTACGCCGAGATCAACGACCAACTGCCGGAAAACATTGTCGACCCTGAAGCGATCGAAGGCATCATCGCGACCTTCAACGACATGGGCATCGCCATCTACGAGCGCGCGCCGGACGCCGAGTCGCTGCTGCTGACCGACAGCGTGGCCACCGTCACCTCCGACGACGAAGTGGAGGCGGCCGCCGCGACCGCGCTGTCGACGGTCGACTCCGACTTCGGCCGCACCACCGACCCGGTCCGCATGTACATGCGCGAAATGGGCGCCGTGGCGCTGCTGACGCGCGAAGGCGAGATCGAGATCGCCAAGCGCATCGAGGGCGGCCTGAAGGACATGATCCAGGCCATCTCCGCCTGCCCGACCACGATCGCCGAGATCGTCGCGCTGGCCAAGAAGATCGAAGCCGACGAACTGAAGGTCGATGAAGTGGTGGACGGCTTCGTCGACCTGAACGAGGCGAACAACACGCCGGCCGTCGCGGCCGCGCCCGCCGCCGCGTCGGACGACGATGAGGAAGAGGAAGAGGAAGTCGAGGAGGAAGACGGCGACGCCAACGGCGGCGCGGCGGGCTTCTCGACCGAGCAGCTGGCGCAGCTGAAGAAGGCCGCGCTGGAAAAGTTCGACGTCATCTCGACCCAGTACGACAAGATGCGCAAGGCCAGCGGCGGCTACGGCTCCAAGGCCTACGTGTCGGCGCAGGAAGCGATTTCGGCCGAGCTGCTGGGCATCCGTTTCACCGCCAAGGTGGTCGAGAAGCTGTGCGACACGCTGCGCGGCCAGATGGAGGAAGTGCGCCACATCGAGCGCGCCGTGCTGGAGCTGTGCGTGAACAAATGCGGCATGCCGCGCGCCCACTTCATCAAGGTCTTCCCCGGCAACGAGTGCGACCTGGACTGGGTTGACGGCGAAGTCGACAGCGCCTATCCGTACAGCGCCATCCTGGGCCGCAACGTGCCGGCCGTGAAAGAGCTGCAAAAGAAGATGATCGACCTGCAGGCCCGCGTGGCGCTGCCGCTGGCCGACCTGCGCAAGATTAACAAGCAGATGGCCGCCGGCGAAAAACGCGCGCGCCAGGCCAAGCGTGAAATGACGGTCGCCAACTTGCGTCTGGTGATCTCGATCGCGAAGAAGTACATCAACCGCGGCCTGCAGTTCCTCGACCTCATCCAGGAAGGCAATATCGGCCTGCTGAAGGCGGTGGACAAGTTCGAATACCGTCGCGGCTACAAGTTCTCGACCTACGCGACCTGGTGGATCCGTCAGGCCATCACCCGTTCGATCGCCGACATGGCCCGCACCATCCGCGTGCCGGTGCACATGATCGAGACGATCAACAAGATGAACCGCATCTCGCGCCAGATCATGCAGGAAACCGGCAGCGAGCCGGACCTGGCGACCCTGGCGGTCAAGATGGAAATGCCGGAAAACAAAGTCCGCGAAATCATGAAGATCGCCAAAGAGCCGATCTCGATGGAAACGCCGATGGGCGAGGACGGCGATTCGCAGCTGGGCGACTTCATCGAGGACAACACCACCCTGGCGCCGCTGGACGCCGCGCTGCACGCGTCGATGCGCAACGTCATCAAGGAAGTGCTGGACTCGCTGACCCCGCGCGAAGCCAAGGTGCTGCGCATGCGCTACGGCGTGGAAATGTCGAACGACCACACGCTGGAAGAAGTGGGCAAGCAGTTCGACGTGACCCGCGAGCGTATCCGCCAGATCGAGGCGAAGGCCATGAGCAAGCTGCGCCAGCCGTCGCGCTCGGACAAGCTGAAGACCTTCCTGACGCAGAACTAAGCGTCGGCGGGATGACAAGAAGGGAGGCCATGGGCCTCCCTTTTTTTTCGCCGTGACAAACCGCGTATTTCTTTTTTATCGGATTGCAATACACTAGCGTTTTTCCCATCACCGGCCGCTGCATGGAAAAGCCAGTCTATCGTCCGTTCTCCCGCAGCCTGTGGCTGGGCCTGCTGGCCGGTGGCGTCGCGGTGATGCTGCTGAATGTGATGCATCTCTACCTACTGCAGTTGCGCTACCCGCCTGGCGCCACGGCAATCGAACGCTTCAACGATCATTCGGACACCGCGCTGTGGTTGTGGCTGCAATTGCTGGACTTCGCCGGCGGCATCGCGGCCGGCGCGCTGGTGGCGCGCTGGTCGCCGCGCGGCTCATGGCGCGCGCTCTGGCTGGCGGCGGCGGGTTTGCTGGCGTACTCCTTCTTCGATTTCCTCCCGCATACAAAATCCTGGCTGCGATGCGCGCTATGGTTCTTCGCGGTGCCGTCGGGTGTGCTGTGCGGCGGCGCGCTGTACCGCTGGCGCGAGCGCGGCAGGGCTGAGGAGCCGGCCCGCGCCGCGCCCGCCGATCACATGCAGGATCTGCCGCACACGCCGCTGCCGCAGGCGCTGTTGATCATGGCGATCTGCTTTGGCGGCTTTATTTTGGATTCGTTCGGCATCGCATCCGGCGGCTCCGATCTATTGAGCTTCAATGACGGGGTCTTCGCCGCGATCGCCGTGCAGGAACTGATACTCGCCTGCGTGGCGCTGGCGGTGCTGCACGCCAGCCATTATCCGTTGGCGACGCTGCTGACCAGGCCGTCCTTGGGCGGGTTGGGCATGGGCGCCGCGCTGTATCTCGTCGCCGGTCTGGCCGCGCTGGGCGTCGGCCTGCTGTTCGGCGATCAACCGGCGCAGCCGGTCAACGCGATGCTGGCGCAGTCGCACGTCACGCTGTACGCGCTGGTGCCGATGGCACTGATCAACGGCACCTTCGAGGAAGTATTTTTGCTGGCCTACCTGCAGCGCGGGCTGCGGCGCTTCGGCGCTTCCAACGCCATCGGCGCCGCGATCCTGGTGCGGCTGCTGTGCCACTGGTACCAAGGGCCGGTGGGCGCCGCCAAGGTGCTGGCGATGGGACTGGTGTTCGGGATATATTATGCGCGCAGCGGGCGGCTGTTCCCGGTGATCGCCGCGCACGTGGCGGCGGATTTCCTGCCTTTTCTCGATGTCGTGCAGTGAAAGTGAGAGCGATGATCAAATCGGTATTTTTCGGCGCGGCCCTGGCCTGCACGTCCATGATGGCGGGCGCGGCGCGTATCGATATCGCCACCGGCATCCAGCTGGCGCAGATCGACTTCGATACGTATCACGCCTTGCTGCTTGAACGCTGCAAGACGGAGGCGCCGGATTCGGTCGACGCGCTGGCGGAGGCCTTGGCGCAGTGGAAGGCGCAGAACGCGGACGCGCTGGTGATCCTGCGCCAGCTGTACAAGGTGCAGCTGATCCAGCAAATGCGGGCCCGCCAGCCGGCGGCGACCGAGGCGGAAATCGATGCCCATGTCGCTGCGGTGATGGGCGTGTTCAACGGGGGCCTGAAGGACAAGGTGGCGGCCGTGCCGGCCGGCGCGGCCAGGGCGTCCTGCGAGGGCGGGTACGCCAACGACCTGGAGACCAACCCCGACATGGATTTCAACGAGCTGCTGGAGCGCATGACGCTGGGGCGTTGACCGGCTCGGTGCCGGTTTTTTCAGGATTTGAATGAAAACTGTTTATATCAATGTACTGTTGTGGCTGTGGTCCCTGGTGGCGCTGTGCGCCGCCGCCGCGCATATCGTGATGCCCGCGTGGACGGCGGCGGGCACCAACTGGCTCAGCTCCGCGCACTGGCAGCGCGAGATCGCCTATTTCGACATCGTCCTCGCCGGCATCTTCAGCTGGACCGCCCGCCAGTCCGACCTGTCGATCAAGCGTGGCGCGGCCCTGATGCTGTGCGGCCTGTCGCTGGCGCTGGGGGAAGGGCACCTGGAAGGATGGCTGCAGGATGCTAAAATCTTCCACGTGCTGTTCACCGTGGGCAATGGCCTGGCGGCCTTGTGGAGCGGGCTGGCTTTTTTATCGCTGTCGGAAAATCAGAAGGGTAAGCGTTCGTGATCGTTTCAATTATTTCCGTGCTGGTGCTGCTGTACTATGCCTGCATCCGCGAATGGCTGCTGGTGCTGGCGCTGGCGTGCTGGCAGGCGGTGAAGCTGGTCGACTATTTCTATCCGTCGACCTTGCCGCTCTGGCTGCCGCTGTCGGTGGCCGGCGTGGTGCTGGTGATGACGCTCCACCAGTACCTCGCGCGCGGCCGCCGCGGCGCCGCCTCAGTAAGATAGCTTCGGATACCAGTCCGTGCCGCGTCCGGCCGGCGTCAGGTCCAGGATATTCCACAGCGGCGTCGGGTCCGGCGCGCCGCGCGCATCCTGGCCGGGATCTTCGGTGCCACCCAGCTCGCTCGCCCAGAAGTGGTGGACCTTGCCGTCGCGCTTGACCCAGACGTCCAGCGCCGGCCACTCGCTGCCGTCCGGCGCCAGACCGCGGTAGTCGCGCGGGAAACCGTCGCCCATGCACTGGTAGAAGGCCAGGTTGCGCCAGCCGCGCTCGCGCGCGAAGGCCAGCTGGCGCGACACCGGCGAACGGCCCAGCACCGCCACCGCCACCCGCTGCGACAGGTCGCGCGACGGGATGTCGATGGCGCCGAGGAAGGCGGTGCACATCGGACACGGCCGCTCGCGCTGCGGCCCATACATCCAGAAGTAGGTGACCAGCGTGTCATGCCGGCCGAACAGGTCGGCCAGCTTCACCGTCTTGCCATCCTCGTCGAGGAAGCTGTAGTCGGGCACCTCGCCGCCAAGCGGCAGGGCGCGACGCTGCGCGGCCACGCGTTCGATGTGCCGCCGCAGTTCTATCTCTTCGGCCAGCAAGGCCGTGCGCGCGGCACGGTAGCTGGCGCTGTCGTTCGGATAGGGCTTGCTTCGGGCAGCCAGTTCAGCTGCCGGCGTCAGCGTGGCCATGGCGTCCTCCTATTGCATGAACCAGCCGTGGCTGACCACCAGCGATTGCCCGGTCAGCGCGTTCGACGGGAAGCTGGCGAACAGCAGCGCCACCTCGGCCACGTCCTCGACGGTGGTGAACTTGCCATCCACGGTATCGACCAGCATGACCTTCTTGACCACGTCGTCCTCCGAGATGCCCAAGGTCTTGGCCTGCTCGGGGATTTGCTTGTCCACCAGCGGCGTGCGGACGAAGCCGGGGCAGATCACGTTGGCGCGCACGCCGTGCTCGGCGCCTTCTTTCGACACCGCCTTGGCCAGGCCGATCAGGCCGTGCTTGGCCGTCACATAGGCCGACTTGAGCTTGGACGCTTCCTTCGAATGCACCGAGCCCATGTAGATCACGCTGCCGCTGCCGGCCTTGTACATATGCGGCAGGCAAGCCTTGGTGGTCAGGAAGGCGCCGTCCAGGTGGATGGACAGCAGCTTCTTCCACTCCTCGTAGGGGAACTCCTCGACCGGATGGATGATCTGGATGCCGGCGTTGCTGACCAGCACGTCGATCTGCCCCCAGGCCTCGACCACGCTGGCGATGCCGGCGTTGACCTGGCCCTCGTCGACCACGTTCATGGCGATGGCCATGGCCTGGTGGCCGCTGGCCTTCAGCTCATTGGCGGTGGCCTGCGCCGCCTCCAGGTTCAGGTCGGCGATGACGATCTTGCCGCCTTCGCGCGCGTACACCAAAGCGATTTCCTTGCCGATGCCGCTGGCGGCGCCGGTGACGATGCAGACTTTGTCTTTCAGTTTCATGAACTTGCTCCTCGTGGGTGGGAATGCAAAACGTGATTACAGCGATATTGCGCCGCGCCGTCTATGCGCTGGCGTACATAGTGGGCAAGGTCAGGCGCACAAAGGCGCCGCCCTCGTCCCGGTTGCCCAGCTCCAGCGCCGCGCCGATGCGCGCCGCCCGCTCGCGCATGCCGACCAGGCCCCAATGGCCGCTGCGGCCGCCTTGCGCCAGCGTCTCCTGCGCGATGCCCTTGCCGTTGTCGCTCACCTGCAGCGTCAGCCGCCGGGGACCGTAGTCCAGCTCCACCTCGATGGCGCTGGCCTGCGCGTGGCGGAAGGCGTTGCAGATGGCCTCGCGGCCGATGGAGAACACCTCGTCGGCGGTGATGACGGGCAGGGTGTATGGTGCGCCTTTTTGATCGAGCCGGAAACTGGCCGAAAGTCCAGCCGCCAGCCGCTGGCCGAAGCGTTCCAGCGACTCGCCCAGCGTCTCGTTGTCGCGCAGCGGCGAGCGCAGGCCGCGCACCTCGTCGCGGCCCTCGACCAGCGCCTGCTCGATGTAGCCGATGCCGCGCTCCATGGCGGCGCGCGCCGGCAGCGCCGGCGGCACCTGTTCCATCGCCAGCTGCATCATCAGGATGGTGCCCTGCGCCTCCTGCAGGAAGGTGTCGTGCAGCGCGCGGGCGATGCGTTCGCGCTCGCTCAGGCGCTCGACGTGGCGCGCCTCGATCAGGCGCGCCATCTGCGCCAGCCGCCAGCGCCAGGCCGCCACCAGCGCCGCCGCCAGCGCCGCCGCGCAGATCAGCTTGAACCACAGGCTTTGCACGAAGGTCGGCGGGATCGTCACCGGCAGCGCCGCGCCCTCGGTGTTCCAGACGCCGTCCTGGTTGGCGGCGATGACCTGGAAGCGGTACTGGCCCGGCCCCAGGTTGGTGTAGAACGCCTCGCGCCGGTTGCCGGCCGGCTGCCAGTCGCGGTCCACGCCGTCGAGCCGGTAGCGGAAGGCGATCCGCCCCGGCATCGACAGGCCCAGCGCGGTGAAGCCGATGTGCAGGTTGTTCGCCCCCTGCGGCAGCGTCAGCGGCGCGTCGGCCGGGTAGGCCTTGCCGTCGCTCTCGACCGCGCGCAGTTCCACCAGCGGTGGCCTGGCGTCGCGGCGGATCCGGTCGGGCGCGATCAGCATGACGCCGTTGTAGCTCGACAGCCAGAGCTTGCCGTCGCTCGCCTCCACCATCGACGGGAACGGGCCGGTCGGCTGCACCGCGCCGGCCAGGCCGTCGTCCACGCCCAGCAGCTCGTAGCCGACCGCCGCGCCGCCGCGCAGGAACGGGGCCAGCTGCGCGGCGGCGATGTGGAAGGCGCCGTCGTGCCCGTGCAGCCACAGGTCGCCGCCGGCCGTCTCCACCACGCCGCTGATGCCGCGCAGCGGGTGGCCGTCGGCCATGCGCAGCGGCCCGAAGCGCAGGCCGTCGTACAGCGCGGCGCCCAGTTCGCCCGCCACCCACAGGTGGCCGTTGCGCTCGGCCCCGCTCAGCACGTTGCCGACGGCCAGTCCCTGCGCCGCGCCCAGCACGGTGACGGCGCCGCCGTCGAGGATGGCGACGCGGTTGTCCTGGTAGCCCGTCCAGACGCGGCCGCCGCGATCGGTCCACATCGACAGCACGCGCGCGGCCGGCAGCCGCGCATCGTCGACGCGCGTCCAGGCGCCGTCGTGGTGGCGGAAGATGCCCAGGTTCAGGTAGCTGGCCCACCAGTCGCCGCCGCCGTCCTGGGCCAGCGTGCGTGTCAGCGGCGCGTCTTGGCGCGCCGCCGGCGGTGGCGCGATCAGCGTGCCGGGGCCGGGCAGCCAGATGCCGTGGTCGGTGCCCAGCGCCGGACGGCCGTCGCGGCCGGCGGCGGACGACAGGAAGAAGTACGGCGCGTGCTCGTATTGCCTGCCGTCGGCGTCCATCAGCCAGGAGCCGGCGCCGAAGCCGCTGACGCGGACCTTGCCGTCCGCGTCGGCCCGCAACGCCGGCGTGGCGATGTCCAGATTGCCCGGCAGCGGCGCAACGCGGTTGCGGCGGAACCGGTCCAGGCCGGCGACCGTGCCGATCCAGACATTGCCGTCGCGGTCCTCGAAAAAGGTCTGCGGGCTCATGCCGCTCAGGCCCTGTTCCCGCGTGATGCGCTGGCGCGGATCGGGAAACACGTCCGGCAGCATGCGCTCGACCCGGTCCTCGCTCAGCAGCCACATGGTGCCGGCGCGGTCGAACCACATGCCGCTGCCGGGCAGTTCGGGACGGGCCGGCGGCTTGCCGTCCGGCGCGCGCTGCGACAGCCGGTAGTTGGCGTCGCTGCCGTTGGAGGCCCAGACGGTGCCGTCCGGCGCCGCCGCCAGCGACGACAGGCGGATGTTGGCCGGGCTGGCCACCTGGTAGCGGCGCTCGCCCTGGCGGCGGTAGTAGACCGCGCGGTCGGTCGACACCCATTGCGTGCCGTCGCGGTCGAACAGCACCTGCCACACCGACCTGGCGCCGGGGTCGAAGCCGCTGTCGGGGCCGACGCGCCGCCAGCGTTCGCCGTCGAGCCAGGCCAGGCCGCCGGCGCTGGTGGCCCACATGACGCCGTCCGGCGCGCGCGCGAAGCTGTAGGCGGCGCCGGGCGGGAAACCGTCGGCGGCGCCGTAGTGGCGCACCTGGCCGTCCTTGAACACGCTGGCGCCGCCGAAGCGGTAGCCGACCCACAGCGCGCCGTCCGGCGCCGTGTACAGCGGCAGCACGATGGTCGACAGCAGCTTGCGGCCGCCGACCTGCTCGCGCCGTTCGAAGTTGAGGCCGTCGAAGCGGTACAGGCCGTTCGGCGTGGACAGCCACAGCCAGCCGTCCGGGGTCTGGGTGATGGCCTGGATCTGCGCCGGCGCGCCCTCGGCGGCGGTCCAGGCGTGGTGGCTGTATTCGCTCAGCAGGCGTGCGTGGCCAGCCACGGCGGCGGCCGGGCGCCACGCCGCCAGCAGCAGCGCGGCGGCCAGCAGCCAGGGGCGGCGCGGGCTAAAACTCATCGGCGCGGCGGGCGGAGCTCAGGGGACCGGGATGGTGGCCGGCAGGTTCATGCGCAGCACGGTGCCGGCGCCGGGCAGGTGCGCCACCGCCAGCTCGCCGCCGAAGTCCGCCAGGCGGGCGCGGATGGCGCCCAGGTCGAGCGCGCCGCGCGCCGACTGCGGCTCGCTCAGGCCGTCGCCGCTGACGACGATGGACAGCTGCTGCGGCCGCAGGTTGAGCGTGGCCTGCACGCTGCGGGTGCCGCTCTGTTCGCACAGATAGCCCAGCGCCGTCAGCACGATGCCGTAGATGCCGGTGATCTGGCGCTGGTCCAGCGCGGCGCTGTCCTCCAGCAGCTCCAGCCGGCAGCGCAGGCCGTGGCGCCGCTCCAGTTGCTGCATCTGCCATTCGATGGCGGCCGACAGGCCCAGCTCCAGCGTGCGCGGATGCAGTTCGTTGATCAGTTCGCGCACCGCGAGGATGCTGGCGTCCAGCGTGCTCAGCGCCAGCGCGGTGCGCCGGTGCAGCAGCGGCTGGCGCGCGCGGGTGCGGTTGTGCAGCGCGGTCACGTCCAGCTTGAGCGCCAGCAGGTTTTGCGCCAGGTCGTCGTGCACGTCCTGGGCGATGCGGCGGCGTTCGCTTTCCTTGGCCGTGTGCTGGTGCTGGGACAGGGTCCGCAACTCGTGCAGCGACGACTTCAGCTTGCTCTCGGCGCGCTTGCGGTCGGTGATGTCGACGCACATGGCGATCAGCATCTTGGGCCGGCCCTGTGCGTCGTAGATCGGTTGCTTGTGGGTTTGCAGCCAGCGGTTTTCGCCGAGGCCGGCGTGCCACAGCTCTTCCTCGTAGACGACGTGCTTGCCGCTGTCGAAGGCGATGCGGTCGTGTTCGAGGAAGTAGGCGGTCTGCTCGGCCGGGAAGAAGGCGGCGCCGTCGTTGCCGCACATGGCGTCGAAGGGGATGCCCCACAGCGCCTCGCAGGCCGGGTTCATCAGCAGGACGTTCGATTGCGCGTCCTTGATGAACAGGGCCAGCGGCATGGCGCTCACCAGCTGATGCAGATCGCCGTCGGCCGCCGCGCCGGCGCCGTCGCCCTGAACTCGGCTGAGCATGCTTTCAATATCCGATTTTCCCAGCGATTCGATCAGGTTTTTCATGACGGCGTAGGCAGTGGTCCGATACTCATATTCTAATGCTATTTTGCTGCTAGCCTTCAGTCCGTTTGCGGTCGGTGATGTCGACGCACATAGCGATCAGCATTTTGGGCCGGCCCTGCTCGTCGTAGGTGGCCTGCTTGTGGGTTTCCAGCCGGCGGTTTTCGCCCCGGCCGGCATGCCACAGGTCTTCCTCGTAGACGGTGTACTCGCCGCTGTCGAAGGCGATGCGGTCGTGCTTGAGGAAGTACGCGGTTTGCTCGGCCGGGAAGAAGGCGGCGCCGTCGTTGCCGCGCATGGCCTCGAAGGGGATGCCCCACAGCGCCTCGCAGGCCGGGTTCATCAGCAGCACGCGCGACTGCGCATCCTTGATGAACAAGGCCGCCGGCATGGCGGCGATCAGCGCGTGCAGCTCGCCGTCGGGCGCGGCGTTGCCGATCTCGGTCTTGATACGGTTGAACATGCTGTCAATTTCCGATTTTCCCAGCGAGTCGATCAGGTTTGTCATGGCGGTCCAAGGTAGTGGGTGTTGTCATATTCTAATGCCTTTTTCGCCAGATTGATCAATCCTTAAGGAAATAAAATTACGCCGGACCTACCTGGACGCCGCGTCCAGCCTGGCCTCCAAGGCCTGCTTGTCGAACGCGGTGCCGGTGCGGGTGCCGTCGCTGAAGTAGATGGTCGGCGTGCCTGCCACGTGCAGCTTCTTGCCCAGCGCGAGGATTTGCTCGTTGGGTGTCGGGCAGGCGGCCGGCGCGGCCGGCGCCGCCTTGGCGTTGACGATCCAGTCGTGCCAGGCCTGCGCGCGGTTGGCGGCGCACCAGATGTCCTTCGATTTGACCGCCGAGTCGTCCGACAGGATGTTCAGCAGGAAGGTGTAGATGGTGACGTTGTCGATGCCTTCCAGCGTCTGGTGCAGCTTGCGGCAGTAGGGGCAGTTGGGGTCCTCGAACACCGCCATCACGCGCTTGCCGCTGCCCTTGACGGTCTTGATGGCGGTCTCCAGCGGCAGCTCGGAGAAATGGATCGCGGCCAGCTGGTCGGCCCTGGCCCGCGTCAGGTCCTGGTAGTTGTTGGCGGTGTCGACCACCTTGCCGACGAACAGGTAGCGCGCGCTTTCGTCGGTGTAGAAGATGTCGCCGTTGGTGCTGATTTCGTACAGTCCGCCGTACGGCGTCTTGGTCACCGAATCGACTTTGATGTTGACGCCCAGGCGGGGCGTGATCAGGGCTTTGATGCGGGCTTCCGCTGGTGTTTCGGCGTTGGCTGCGGGCAGGGCCAGAAGGCTGGCTGCCAGCAGCAGCGCGGTGGTTTGCTTCATGCGTCGCGTTCCTGTCGGATGGGGTTATTCGATGCCGCTGGCGCGCGCGCGGATGCGCTCGCGCTCGTTGGGGAAGATCCGCGCCTGCAGTGCTTCAAGCTGGCGGCGGCGTGTGTCGGTGCCGGCGGCGGCGGTCAGCAGGGCGGCGTCGGCGCGGTAGCGCAGGTAGTGCGCGCGCCAAGTGCGCTCCTCGCCGGCGGCGGCTTCGTAGCTTTGCGTGGCGCGGGCCAGCAGTTCGCCGGTGTCGGTGTCGCGTGCCGCCTCCCACGTGGCGTCGTGCAGGCGGCGCTCGCGCAGCGTATTGGAATCGGGTTCGGCTTCGTTGCCGGCGCCCGCGCTTGCGTCGGCGCGCGCGCGCAGGTCGGCCACCGTTTGCGCCAGTTCGGCGTCATCTGCGCCAAACCAGCGGTCGGCGATGGCCGGCCCGAAGGTGCTCTGGCGCAGGCGCGCGCGCTGCTGCTGCCATGTCGCCAGCTGCTCGACCTGCTGTGCCGTGGGGGCGGACCCGGCGGCCAGGGCGATGCGCTGGCTTGCCAGCAGTTCGTCATGCGCGCGCATGTAGGCCGTGTAGCGGGCGGCCAGCGTCCTGGCCTGTTCGCCGGCGGCGCCGCTGACCTGCCGCTCCAGATGGGCGCGCAGTTGCGCGGCGCGCGCATCGAGGTCGGCGCCGTCGCCGCGCACCAGGAAGAACTCGAACAGCACGCGCAACGGCGCATCCACCACCAGCTTGCCGCTGGCGTCGGTCGACAGCGAGGAGGGCGCGAGCTGATCGTCGAGCGGCAGTTCGCTTGGCTGGCGCGGGCCGCTGTCCCACCTGGCGAGGCCGAAGGTGTCGTGCGGCGCCGGCGCGACGGCCGGCGCCGCCGCCGGGCCGGGGCTGTCGCCGGCTGGCCAGTACCACACCAGCGCCACGCCGGCCAGGACGGCGGCGCCCAGCCAGTAGCGTTCGCGGTGCAGGGACGTCGTCATGGCCGGCTTCAGTATTTCTTGTTGATTGCCGGCGCGGCCAGGTCGGAGCCCGGCACCGCCTTGCCGGCGCCGTCCACGGTGGCGGCATAGCGGGCAAGCACCTTCCAGGCCCCGTCCACCTGCTTCCATGTATCGACCACGAACACCTGGCTGGGCAACGTGCTGTTTTTCGGCGCCGCGATCTTCCACATGAAGCTGACCACCGCCAGCTCGCCGTATTCGTGCACCGCCATTTGTTCGATGTTCGACTCCAGCGCCGGCGCGGCGAACGCCTGCTGCTGCCATTCGGCGCGCGCGGTGGGGCGGCCGGGCACGGCGGCGCTGCGCAGTTCGAATTCGTCGGCGACGATTTTTTTCACGGCCTCGGCATCGCGGTTGTGCACCGCGTCCAGCCAGTCGTTTTCCAGGGTGCTGAACAGTTGTACCGTGCGGGTGACGGTCGGCACCGTGCGCGGCGGCGCGGCGTGCGCCACGCTCTGCGCCAGGGCCAGCAAGGCCAGCCCGATCAATGATGTTTTTTGCATGAACGTTCCAGTGGAAGGGACGCCGCCGCGATGCCCTGCGGCGGCTGGATCAGTTCAGATCGATTGTATTACGGATAGTGCTGCGCGCACGCCTGGCTGGGCAGCAGCACCCAGTTCTGCTGGATCAGATACTTCATGGTGCCGAAGGTCTGGTTGTACTTGGCGCCGTTCGAGGCGGTGGCGGTGGTGCCGAAGTTCCATGCACACTTGTCGCCGTTCTCCATGCCGCTTTGCGTCGAGTACCAGGCGTTGCCGTCCGGGTCGGTGACCGCCTCTTCCAGCTCATGCGAGAAGATGCTGGCCATGGCGTCCGCGCCCGGCGTGTTGTTCGGGCTCGGCGAGGTGGCGCCGCACGCGGACGCGCACTGGGTTTCCGGATTGCCGACAAAGGCGTACTTGATGTTCTGGCCGTTGAAGTTGGTGTTGGTGTGCCAGCCGCAGTACTGGGTGCAGAAGCCCGAGGTGGCGGTGGTGTTCTTGTCGGTCATCACGAAGTAGACCGCGTTGGAATCGAGCGGCAGCGCGCCGGAGCTGATGGCGCTGGTCACCACGGTCTGGATGTTGGCGTCGGTCAGCTTGCTGCCCAGCGTGCCGGCGTTGCTGGTGCTGCCCGCCAGCGTCACCTGGTTCACCACGTGGGTGTTGCTGGCGTTGTAGTAGGTGGTGTTGATGTTGAAGTAGGGCGAGCCGCCGATGTGCGAGGCGATATTGTTGAGCACGTTCTGCGACGCGCTGTCCCAGGCCGAGCCGTACCAGATGTAGTAGACCTTGGTCGGCGCCACCATGACCGGGCCGCCCTGGTAGGTCAGGTTGGCGCTGCGCTGGGCCTTCAGCGTGGCGGCGCGCTCGGGATGGCTCATCGAATCAAGGTCGAGCTCGCCCCAGCCCTTGCCGGTCGGCTTGAACAGGGAGTCCTTGTCTTCCTTGATCGTGCCGGCGTGCGCGGCGGTTACACAGGCCAGGCAGGCTGCCAGCATGGTCAGTTTGCGGCTGAATGTCATGATGTCTCTCCAAAAGATGTGTCGTAAGGGTGTGCCACAAGGTTCAACTGCGTAAAGTCGTCCTGGAGGACGATCTGTTTTGTGCGTCGCCACGCGGATCTGCAGCCAGGCGCGGCGCGCACGCTTCCAACGCGTGCCTTGTCGGCACGCGTGAAATCGGGATGTATTCGGAGATGGGGGGCTCTAGAGCAAGAGCGCTGGGTGGGCCGGAGAGGGGCCAGACGGATGCAGCGGGCGACGGGTGCTCAACTTCATGGGTATCCTCCGGGTCAGATCTTGCCGCTTCGTTCCGCTCCGCGCTTTTGGCGCCGGCGGGAATCATTTATACCGATTCAACTTGTCGATCGGGTGTGATTAATTCTACTTAAAGCTTGCAAGTTGCCTGAGGACTTTCGTGCTGGGTGTCTGTAAATCCATACACTTTTGGGGAAAAATCCCCAATATCGCGGCGCTGAAAACCATCACTATTTGGCGGGATGGCGACCGGTGGTAGGTTTTTTTTCATTTCTTAACAAAAAACGCCCCGGACCTTGCGGCGCGGGGCGTTCCTCGGTGTGCGGCGGCTTAGCCGGTGTTGCGCAGGCCGGCCGCGACGCCGTTGATCGACAGGTGGATGCCGCGGTGCACCCGCTCGTCGGCCTTGCCCGGCTCGCTCGACAGCGCGCGGTGGCGCTTGATCAGCTCGACCTGCAGGTGGTTCAGCGGATCGAGGTAGGCGAAGCGGTTCTGGATCGAGCGCGCCAGCAAGGGGTTGCCGGCCAGGCGCTCGCTGGCGCCGGTGATGCTTTGCAGGATCTCCAGCGTGTTCGCGTGCTCCTCGGTGATGCGCTTGAAGATGCGCTCGCGCAGCTCCTTGTCCTGCACCAGCTCGGCGTAGCGCGAGGCGATCGCCAGGTCGGTCTTGGCCAGCACCATGTCCATGTTCGACAGCAGCGTGGCGAAGAACGGCCACTGGCGGAACATGGCCTGCAGCTGGGCCAGGCGCTCGTCGCGCGGGCCGTCGGCGATCCAGGCGCCGATGGCGCTGCCGAAGCCGTACCAGCCCGGCAGCAGCAGGCGGCACTGGCCCCACGAGAAGCCCCACGGAATCGCCCGCAGGTCCTCGATGCGCTTGGTCGACTTGCGCGAGGCCGGGCGCGAACCGAGGTTCAGCTCGGCGATCTCGGCGATCGGCGTGGCGGCGAAGAAGTAGTCGGTGAAGCCCGGGGTCTCGTAGACCAGGTTGCGGTAGGCCTTGTAGGCGCGGTCGGAGATCTCGGCCATGATGGCCTCGAACTGGCGCAGCTGGGCCAGGTGGGCGCCGTCGGCCGACTGCGGCATCAGGCTGGCCTCCAGCGTGGCGGCCACCAGCAGCTCCAGGTTGCGGCGGCCGATGTCCTTGTTGGAGAACTTGGAGGCGATGATCTCGCCCTGCTCGGTCAGGCGGATCTGGCCGTTGACGGTGCCGTGCGGCTGCGCCAGGATGGCCTCGTACGACGGACCGCCGCCGCGGCCGACCGTGCCGCCCCGGCCGTGGAACAGGCGCAGCTTGACGCCGGCCTTTTCAAACACGGTGACCAGGTGGGTCTCGGCCTTGTACAGCTCCCAGTTGGAGGTGAGGAAGCCGCCGTCCTTGTTGGAGTCAGAATAGCCCAGCATGACTTCCTGGATCTGGCCCTGGCGCGCGATCAGCGCCTTGACCAGCGGGATCGCCATCACCGCTTCCATGATGCCGGCCGCGCGCTGCAGGTCGGGAATGGTTTCGAACAGCGG
The DNA here is from genome assembly GCF_013369445.1 of Duganella sp. BJB1802. Lineage (NCBI taxonomy): Bacteria > Pseudomonadati > Pseudomonadota > Betaproteobacteria > Burkholderiales > Oxalobacteraceae > Duganella > Duganella sp. BJB1802. The sequence goes on from NZ_JABWEF010000005.1 coordinate 156,816, forward strand.
GATCACCATCAGGTCCAGCTCCTGCTCGGCGATGCGCAGCAGGCCCATCTCCTTTTGCAGCAGCAGCACTTCCAGCAGGTCGGACACGGTCTCGGTGTGCGAGATGATGTAGTTGCGGATGGCGCGCTCGCCGTACAGCGCGCGGATCTGGCGCGCCGCGCGCAGCACGCCCAGCTCGGAGTCGGTCTCGGCCGAGTAGGCGATGTACGGCGAGTACAGCAGGCGCGGCTGCGCCAGCTCGCTCAGCAGCAGCGCCACCTTGGCGTCCTCGTCCAGCGACGGGTAGTCCTGCTGGCCGCCGGCCTTGGCGAACAGCTCGCCCAGCACGCGCTCGTGGATGTCGGACGACTGCCGCATGTCCAGCGAGGCCAGGTGGAAGCCGAAGATGTCCGCCGCGCGCTTCAGCGTCGACAGGCGCGGCTGCACCAGCACGGCGCCGTGGTTGGCGTTGAGCGAGTCGACCAGCACCTGCAGGTCGGCCGAGAATTCGGCCGCCGTGGCGTACGGCTCGGCGTGGCCCACTTCCTTGCGCAGGATGTTGGTGGCGCCCAGCGCGCGCGCGGTGCTGGCCAGGCGGGCGTAGATGCCGATCAGGGCGCGGCGGTAGGGTTCGTCGGCGCGGTGGTCCGAGGTGTCCGGCGACTGGTCGGCCAGCGCCTGCAGCTGCGGGCTGCAGGCGATCATCAGGGTCGACACCGACAGTTCGGCGCCCAGCAGGTGCGCCTCCTCCAGGTAGAAGTCCAGGATGGTGGTGGCCTGGCGCGTCAGCGCGTGCTCCATGGTGCCGCCGTTGACGTTGGGGTTGCCGTCGCGGTCGCCGCCGATCCAGCTGCCCATCTGCACGTAGGGCGCGGTGATGGCCTTGGCCTCGCCGCCGTCGCCGTAGTGCGCGGCGATGTCGGATTCGATGTCGTCGTACAGGCCCGGCAGCTCGCGCAGGAAGGTGATGCGGTAGTAGGACAGCGCGTTTTCGATCTCGTCGGCCACGGTCAGCTTGGAGTAGCGCAGCATGCGGGTCTGCCACAGCGTGGCGATGCGCGCGCGCAGCAGGTGCATATTGGCCGCCTGTTCCTTCGGCGTCAGCGGCAGGTCGCGCTCGGCCAGCAGGCGGGCGATGTCGTGTTCCGCGTCAAGAATGGATTTGCGCTGCACTTCGGTCGGGTGCGCCGTCAGCACCGGGGCGATCAGCGCGTCCTGGAAGAAGGTGCTGACGGTTTCCTGGCTGACGCCGGCTTCCTTGAGCTTGCACAGCGCGAAGTTGACGCTGCCTTGCTGCGGCTTCGAGCCGCCCAGCAGGTGGGCGCGGCGGCGGCGGATGTGGTGCTGGTCTTCCGCGATGTTGGCCAGGTGCGAGAAGTAGGAGAACGCGCGCACCACCGAGATGGTCTGCTCGCGCGTGAGGATCTTCAGCATGCCGTCCAGTTCCTTGGCCGCGCCGGCGTCGGCCTCGCGGCGGAAGCGCACCGCCGTCTGGCGGATGGTTTCGACCACGGCGTAGACTTCCTCGCCCTCCTGGTCGCGCAGCACGTCGCCCAGCAGGCGGCCTAGCAGCCGGATATCTTCTTTGAGCGGCGCGTCCTTGTCCGCGCCAGGTTGTTCAGCCGTTTGATCGTTCGTTGCACTAGATTGGTTTGCCATGAGATAAGCCGCAAAGATGTGAAAAGTCGGTGCAAAGGCTTGTGGCCCGGTTCTGCAAGAAGGTGAGCATGATAAAATTTGTGATCTTAAACACGCACGTGGTACTGGCCTGCGCCGGTCAGCGTCGGCTACAGCGAAAGAACTGGTTGTGAAAATATCGGAATTACTACAAAATCCTCCGTCCACCTTGGTGATCGCTTCGCGTGAAAGCCGGCTCGCCATGTGGCAGGCCGAGCATGTTCGGGCTCGCTTGACTTTATTATATCCGCAGTGCGATATTAAAATTGTAGGAATGTCGACAAAAGGCGACCAAATTCTTGATCGCACCCTGTCCAAGGTCGGCGGCAAGGGCCTGTTCGTCAAGGAACTGGAGGTCGCCATGGCCGAGGGCCGCGCCGACCTGGCCGTGCACTCGCTCAAGGACGTGCCGATGGAACTGCCGGAAGGCTTCGCCCTGGCCGCCGTGCTCGAGCGTGAGGACCCGCGCGACGCCTTCGTCTCCAACGACTATGCCTCGCTCGACGAGTTGCCGGCCGGCGCCGTGGTCGGCACCAGCAGCCTGCGCCGCCAGTCGCTGATCGCGGCGCGCTACCCGCAGTTGGTGATCAAGCCGCTGCGCGGCAACCTCGACACCCGCCTGGGCAAGCTCGACCGCGGCGACTACGCGGCCATCATCCTGGCCGCCGCCGGCCTCAAGCGCCTGGGCCTGCCCGAACGCATCCGCGCGCTGCTGGACCCGGCGGACAGCCTGCCGGCCGCCGGCCAGGGCGCGATGGCGATCGAGATTGCCGAGCGCGACGACGGCGTCGACCTGATGGCGCTGCTGGCGCCGCTGAACCACGAAGCCACCGCGCAGGCCGTCACGGCCGAGCGCAAGGTGTCCAAGGTGTTCGGCGGCAGCTGCCAGGTGCCGCTGGCGGCCTACGCCACGGTGGAGGACGGCCGGATGCACCTGCGCGCCATGGTCGCCACGCCGGACGGCGCGCGCATGGCCAGCGCCGAGGTGCGCGGCGCCGCCGCCGAGCCCGAGGCTCTGGGCGAACAGGTCGCCGCGCTGCTGCGCGCGCAGGACGCGGTCGACATCCTGGCCTCGTGCCTGAGCGAAGCGGCCCAGTCCGAGGCCGACGCCCGTTCGGCCACGCTGGCCGGCGGCCCGTCCGGCGCCTGACCCGGGGATGACCGGCGCCGTCGTCATCACCCGTCCCTTGGCGCAAGCCCGGCCGCTGGCGGCGCGCATCGCCGCGCTGGGCCGCCGGGTGGAGCTGCTGCCGCTGCTGGAAATCGAACCCCTGCCCGAGCCGGCCGCGCTGCTGGCCGCGCTGGCGCGGCTGTGCGCGCCGCAGCCGGGCTACAAACTGGTGGCCTTCGTCTCGCCCAACGCCATCGACGCCGCCTTCGCCCATATTCAACAGTGGCCGGCCGGCGTCAAGCTGGCGGTGCTGGGGGAGGGCAGCCGCGCCGCGCTGGCCGCGCACGGCGTCACGCCCGACACGGCCGACATCGTCAGCCCGGCCGACAGCGCCCACAGCGACTCCGAACACCTGCTGCAAACGCTGGACCTGGCGGCCCTCCGGGGCCAGCCGGTGCTGATCGTGCGCGGCGAAAGCGGCCGCGAGCTGATGGCCGACGGCCTGCGCGCGGCCGGCGCCGTGGTCGATGTGGTGCCGGCCTACCGCCGCTCGGTGCCGCGCCTGACGCCGGCGCTGGCGTCCACGCTGCGCGCTTTGCTGGCGCAGCAAAACGACTGGATCATCACCAGCTCCGAAGCCCTGCGCGGCCTGTGTGCGCTGCTGGCCCAGCTGGACGCGGAACACCCTGATGCAACGCAGCAGAACGCTGTTGCGGCGATGCAACAGCAGCATTTGATCATTCCGCATGCCCGAATTGCCGAAACGGCAAACAATTTGGGCTTTTCCCGACTGACGCTCACCGGATCAGGCGACGAACGCCTGCTGGCCGCGTTACAATCACGCCTATGAACGATTTGCCTACCTTACCCGATCCTGTCGTCTCCGCCGGCGCCGCCGCCGAGACTCCGCCCGCGGCCAAGCCGCAGCCCGAGCCGAGCCTGCTCGAAACCGTGCAACAGCCGCAAATGCTGCTGGTCGGTATCGTCGTGCTGGCCATTTTGCTGGCCGGCCAGACCTGGTCCTCGCACAACCAGGTGCGCAACCTGCGCGAGGAAATGGCGCGCCGCCTGCAGAAGGGCGACGCCAGCAACGCCGAGACCGGCACCCTGGCGCGCGCCGTGCAGGAGACCAGCAAGGAGCTGCAAGGCAAGGTCGCCCTGTTGGAAAGCAAGCAGCAGGAAGCGCAGAGCCAGCAACTGGCGCTGGAGCAGCTGTACCAGGACCTGTCCAAGAACCGCGACGAGTGGGCGCTGACCGAGATCGAGCAAGTGCTGTCGACCGCCAGCCAGCAGCTGCAACTGGCCGGCAACGTGCCGGGCGCGCTGATCGCGCTGCAGAACGCCGACCGCAGCCTGTCGCGCTCGGACAAGCCGCAGTTCATCACCATCCGCCGCGCCATCGCCAAGGACACCGAGAAACTGAAGGCCCTGCCGAGCGTCGATTCGGTGGGCATGGCGCTGCGCCTGGACAACGTGATCGCGCAGATCGACACGCTGCCGATGCTGTCGGACGAAAAGCCGACCTTGCCGGCGCCGCCGGAAAAGAAGGCCAAGGCCAAGCCGGCCGTGGGCAAGGGCGGCAAGCCTGAGCCGGTCGAGCAGACCAGCCCGTGGCTGCAAGCGGTGCAGGACGGCTGGAACAGCTGGAGCGGCGAGATGTGGACCGACGTGCGCCAGCTGATCCGCGTGCGCAGCGTGACCACGCCCGACGCGCTGATGCTGTCGCCGACGCAGGCCTACTTCCTGCGCGAGAACCTCAAGCTGCGCCTGCTGAACGCGCGCATGGCGCTGTTGTCGCGCAACGAGGCGGCCTTCCGCGCCGACCTGATCGCGGCGCAGGAGGCGCTGGTCAAGTACTTCGACGTGCGCGCCAAGTCGACGCAGACCGTGCAGACGCTGCTGCGCCAGGTCCAGGGCAGCAACCTGGCGATCGAGATGCCGACCCTGTCGGACAGCCTGAACGCTGTGCGCAACTACAAAGCGAAGCCATAGTCATGCGTTTATTTCTCTGGATAGTCGCTTTGATGGCCGCGGCCATCGGCATCGCCGTGACGGCGCGTTTCAACCCGGGCAACGTGGTGCTGTTCTACCCGCCGCACCGGATCGACCTGTCGCTGAACTTTTTCGTGGTGTTGGAGGTGGCGCTGTTCGCCTTCCTGTACTTCGTGATCCGCGCCTTCAGCGCCACCATCCGCATGCCGGGCAAGGTGGCGGCCTACCGCCAGCGCAAGCGCGAGCGCGACGGCAACAAGGGCTTGCGCGAAGCGCTCAAGGCCCTGTTCGAAGGCCGCTTCGGCCATGCCGAGAAGGCCGCGATGCGCGCCTCGGAGCTGCCGGAAAACGCCGGCGTGGCTTCGCTGATCGGCGCGCGCGCCGCGCACCGCATGCGCCAGGGTGCCCGCCGCGACCACTGGCTGGCCAAGCTGGCCGACGACAACGCGATGAAGACCGCGCGCCTGATGACGATGACCGAACTGCTGGTCGACGACCACCAGCCGGAGCAGGCGCTGGCGGCGGTGCGGGAGCTCAACGCCAGCGGCACCCGCCACATCCACGCGCTGCAATGGTCGCTGAAGGCCCAGCAGCAGGCCAAGAACTGGCCCGAGGTGCTGCGCCTGGTGCGTTCGCTGGACAAGCACCGCGCGCTGCATCCGGCGCTGTCGTCGCGCCTGCGCGAGCTGGCCTACGACGACATGCTGTCCGACAGCGCGCACGACGCCGAATCGCTGCAGCGGGTGTGGGCCACCGTGCCGACCGCCGACCGCATCAAGCCCTACGTGGCCTGCCGCGCCGCCACCGCGCTCAACGCGCGCGGGCTGCACGACGAGGCGCGCCTGGTGGCGGAGGAATCGCTGGCCGCCGACTGGGACGATCGCGTGGTGCGGGCTTACCGCGAAGCGGCCGCGCCGGCCGGCTCGGCCGCGTTGCTGATGCAGATCGAGCACTGCGAGAACTGGATCCACGCGCGTCCGACCGACGCCGAACTGGCCCTGACGCTGGGTTCGCTGTGCCTGAAGCAGAAACTGTGGGGCAAGGCGCAGCGCTACCTGGAGCAGGCGCTGTCCGACGCGGCCGATCCGCGCATGGTGCGCGAATCGCACCTGAAGCTGGCGCAGATGCACGAAGCGCTGGCCCAGCCGGAAGAAGCGGCCAGCCACTACCGCCAATGCGCGCTGGCCACCATCCTCTAAAAACAAACCCGTCCTTGCGACGGGTTTTTATTTTTCGGACGGATGATCTTCCGCTTGGTTTTCGGAGCCAGGTTTTCCGGTCTCAAGATACACCCAGATCGAAACGCCCAGTCCGACAATTATTGCGATGGTGGAGGCGATGAACATACTTATTTTTCCTTGACTCTCGGAAGATAGTAAAACGCGACCACGCCGAGCGCCATTGACGCCATGGAAAAGCCGGCGCTGATAAAAAACATCAAGCTCGGGTCGACCAAGCCAGGATCGCGCTCCGCGACGACGTTGAGCGCGCACAGCACTCCGTATAAGGTGATGAATAGCAGCGATATGCTATTAAGAACGTTCTTCATGCCAGCCCCTTTTATTGATGCGTGCTCCCATTCGTTAAAAACTGAAATGTGCAGCACCAACCCGAATGCAACGAAATCCGATGCGGTAAATGGGGTGACTCGGCCAGAAGAGGTAACAAGCCACGTCAGCATCCGCGCCACGATCGGGATCAACCCGACGATAACGGTGTAGGCAAGCCACTTGCTTTTAGCCGATTTCATGTGAGGACCCCGAAATCCTCAGTTTAGGCGGGCTTCAGGATTTCGCTATTGAGTCCGCTCACGGCGCCGCGTAGAACCTTTTCAGCAGCGCGTTGACGGCGGCGGCCATGCCCAGCATCGCCGCCGCGTGCAGGCCGGCCGCCGCCAGCACCAGCGCCTGCGAACCGGCCACGGCCACCTCGCGCACGGTGCCGTCGCTGCCGCACAGCGGAATCAGCACCGGCGCCAGCATCAGGCCGGCGCCGTGCAGGGCCGTCATCAACGCGGCCGAGGCGGCGTGGCCGGCCGCGATGGGCGCCACGGCCTGCAGCGCCTGGTCATGCCGCCGCATGACAGCACGCGGCCGCCACCGGCGCGGCCTCGTAACGGTCGTGGTGGCGCACCCATGCCATGGTGTAGGGTAGGGCGTCCTCTTGGCGGCCCAGCGGGGTCAGGTCGAGGAAGTTATAGGTGTGCATCATCACCTCCACGCCCCGGCCGTAGGTCGAGTAGCTGTGGTAGACCACGCCGTCGTCATCCTTGTAGAACACGCTGACGCCTGGCATGTCGGGATTTTTTATCGGCTGGCGCTGGTAGTTGTAATAGACTTCGCCGCCGGCCAGCTCCTCGGGACGGAAGCTGACGTGGAAGTCGTAGTTGAAATCGCCTTCCCCTGACGACACCCAATTGAAGCGCCACCCCATGCGATGGCGGAAGCGCTCGATGTCCCCCAGCGCCGCGCGCGAGATGGCGACGAAGGTCACGTCGCGCTGGGCCAGGTGGGCGAGGGCGCCGTCGGTATGGTCGGCCATGTAGGAACAGTGGCTGCAACCCCGTTCGGCGCCGGGCGTGAACATGAAGTGCTGCACCACCAGCGTGCGCCGGCCTTCGAACAGCTCGGCCAGCGTGCGCCGGCCTTGCGGCGTGTCGAACACATGGTTTTTCTCAACGCGCACCCAGGGCAAGGCCCGGCGTTCGCGGGCGACCTGGTCGCGCAGGTGGGTCAATTCCTTCTCGCGCGCCAGCAAGGCCTGGCGTTGCCGCAGCCATTGGGCGGGCGGTACGACGGCATGGTTCAAGGTTTCGGTACGGGTCATGGTTGGCTCCTGTGGATGCGCCTCGGATCGGCGCTGCAGGACAACTTTAGGCCAATGGCCGCGCAGCGGGGAGTAACAAGATTGTCGTGAAACCGGCCTGGTAATTCGCAGCGGTTTCTATTGGCCGTACGTCGGGCATGTGCAGGGCGGGGTCTATTTTTTCGGCTTTTACTAAAACCTGCTAACCACTACTACCCAATGCTAACCAACGATATTTCGTACGACTCCGCGCTATTTTCGGAACTAAAAACTACTAACCGCCTCTAACGAATACAGGCCAAAAAAATTAGTAGCGATTAGCATTCGGCCCGGCATTTTTAGTACGTGATAGCGCTGTGTAGTAAAGGTTAGTAGTGGTTAGCAGCGCTTAGTAAAACCCGATTTTAGAGAGCCCCCATGCCTACCTCGCCCAAGATCAAGCCCACGTACAACCTCCAATTCCCGATCCGCGTCCCTGACGATGTGCTGGTCGAGCTGGGCGAATTCACCGGCAATTTCTGGTCGGATTCCCTGGCGCAGGAGCCTTTCGTTATCGAAGCGATCCGCAACTACATCAATCCGCCGCCGCCCCCATCGCAGCAGCCTGCGGCGGTATCCGAGGCCGGATACCAATGGAAGCAGGTCTTCCTCCCCCGACGGCACGAGGCTGCGCGCCAGCTTCGGCCACCAGCCCTATTTCGCCACAGTGGTGGGGGCGGAAATCAAATACGAAGGGCACGCGGTATCGCCATCGTGTTTTGCGAACCTGCACGGCAGCGGCAACCGCAATGCATGGAAAGCCATATGGCTGCGTCTCCCCGGCAGCAACGAATGGTTGTTGGCAGACGTCTGCCGCTCGGCGCGAAAAGCCGCGATAGCCCGACTGCACGAGGGCGGCGCACTGGCAGACAGCCGCCCGGCCGAAGGCGAACGCGCTCCGGCGCCGCCGCAACCGTTAGCACGCCAGCCCACAGCGCGCCATCTCCCGGCCGGTCAAACATGGCCGCGATCAGCCGTAGGCCAAAGCAGCGCACCGGCGGCGCAAGATGGTGGCAATGGGCGAAAGTCCGGCTCAGGAAGAAGCGCCCGCCGCAAGAAGCATCGCGCGGCGAAACAAATTCCCGGAAATCCCTGAAGAACCTGGGAATGTTGCCATTGGGCATGCTCACGCCGTGGCGTCCGGGGAGTGTTTTGCGGTGCTGCGCCGCACAAGCGGGCTGTACTTCGCTATAATTACGCGGTTAAACATTTGCCAGCACTTACGAGGAAACCCCCATGAGCTTGAACAAAGTATCTTCCGGCCGCGATCTGCCGAACGACTTCAACGTCATCATCGAAATCCCGATGAACGCCGATCCGATCAAGTATGAAGTCGACAAGGAATCGGGCGCGATCTTCGTCGACCGCTTCATGGGCACCGCCATGCACTACCCATGCAACTACGGCTACGTGCCGAACACCCTGTCCGCCGACGGCGACCCGGTCGACGTGCTGGTCATCACCCCGTTCCCGCTGATCCCGGGCGTGGTCGTGCGCTGCCGTCCTGTCGGCGTGCTGAAGATGACCGACGAAGCCGGTGAAGACGCCAAAGTCCTGGCCGTGCCGGTCGACAAGGTACTGTCGATCTACAGCCACTGGCAGAAGCCGGAAGACCTGAACGAACTGCGCCTGCGCCAGATCCAGCACTTCTTCGAGCACTACAAAGACCTGGAAAAAGGCAAATGGGTCAAGATCGACGGCTGGTACGGTCCGGAAGAAGCGAAAGCCGAGATCCTGAGCGGCGTTGCAGCGTACAAGAAGGAAAACGGCATCGCGTAATTTGCGCCGCCGACAGAGAAGCCCCGCAAGGGGCTTTTTTTTTTATCCGCGCGGCGCGCCGCTGGCCGCCTCGGCCTCGCGCCGCAGGCGCGACATGTACTGCGGCGTGATGCCCAGGTAGGACGCGATGGCCCGCTGCGAAATGCGCGCCTCCAGTCCCGGATATTCCTCGCGGAAGGCCGCCAGCCGCTCGTGGGCCGAGGTCTCGCCGTTGGTGTAGGCGCGCTGCGCCAGCGTGCGCAGGCCGTGCATGGCGATGTTCAGATGGTAGTGCTGCATCACCTCGTGCTGGGCGCGCAGTTCGCAGGAGTGCTTCCAGTCCAGCGTGAAGCCGTGGATCGGCGTTTCCGCGACCAGGAACTGCACCGCCGGCTGGCCGCCTTCGCCGTTGATCAGGTCCGTCAGCGTGGTGGCCGACTCGCCCTCGCGGTAGAACCGCAGCGTCACCTCGATGCCGTCGCGGTTGAAGAAGCCGCTGCGCACCACGCCGCTGCTGATCCAGTGCACCTGGGTCGCCGGCACGCCGGCGCGCTGCAGGTACTCGCCCTTGCGCACGTGGAAAGGCTTGGCGATGGGCGCCAAAAGCGCGGTTACGTTGCTGTAGGATTCTTCGCTGACGTCGATCCGCTTCATGGTCGCGGTTTTGAAGCGCTCACGTTGTCTTATAAAATCTGCATTCATGCTTGGCTTGCCACGTTCCTGATAAAACCTACAACGGGCCCAGAGTATAGGCTCGATTGAAATTGCTGTGAAGCAAACTGGTTTCATCCCCCGCGAAGATATTAGGTAACGCTTCCATTCTACCCGCGTTTTACGGAACCCTTTGCCCGCCACGCCGGTCTGACATGGGTGAGCGACGGTTGACGGGGAGGTGAGCATGGATGCGAGGCCGATGGTATTGCGCAGCTGGTGGATGCTGGCGCTGCGGGGCGTGTTGTTGCTGCTGTTGGGCGGGCTGGCGCTGGCGATGCCGGGGCCGACCGTGCTGGGCCCGGTGGCGATCTTCGCCGTCTATGCGCTGCTGGCCGGCGTCATCTACCTGGCCGGCACCTGGCGCCACCGGCGCCACGCCACCGGCACCCACGCGGTCGACTGGTGGCTGCTGCTGTTGCTGGGGCTGGTGAGCGTGGGCGCCGGCGTGGTGGCCGTCATGCAGCCCTTGCTGGCGGCGCTTGTGCTGGTGATCGTCATCGGCGTCAACGCCATGATCAGCGGCGTGCTCGACATCATACTGGCCGTGCGCCTGCGCAACCACCTGCGCGGCGGCGCCTGGCTGCTGCTGGCCGGCGGGCTGGTGTCGCTGGTGGTCGGCACGGTGCTGGTGACGCTGCCGGGCATGGGCGTGCTGGCGCTGGCGTGGCTGGTCGGCGCGTATGCCATCGTGGCGGGCGTGCTGTACCTGATGCTGGCCTACCGCGCCTACGCCCCCGCGCCGGGCCGCGCGGCCAAGCCGGGCCACGACGAGCGGCGCATGGGCGAGCGCCGCACGGCGCCGGCCAGCCAGCATTGACGTCAGCCGGCCTTGAACGGCACGTGCTCGGCCAGCTCGTCGATGTAGTCGTCCATCGCCGCCGTTTCCTCGCGCAGGAAGTCGGCGATGGCGCCGGCGAAGCGCGGATCGGCCACCCAGTGGGCGGACCAGGTCGGCGTCGGCACCAGCCCGCGCGACATCTTGTGCACGCCCTGCGCGCCGCCCTCGAAGCGGGCGATGCCGTGGCGGATGCAGTACTCGATCGATTGCACGTAGCAGGTTTCGAAGTGCAGGCCGGAGACGAATTCCAGCGTGCCCCAGTAGCGCCCGTACATGATGCCGCCGCCCACCAGGTTCAGCGCGGCCGCCACCGGCGCGTCGCCGCGCCTGGCCAGCACCATCATCATGCTGTCCGGCGTCTCGCGCAGGATGCGCTCGAAGAAGGCTTTCGACAGGTAGGGCTTGGAGTAGTGCGCGTGGTAGGTCGACACGTAGCAGCGGTGGAAGAAGTCCAGCACCTCGGCGCCGATCCGCGCGCCGGCCAGGTGCTCGAAGACGATGCCGGCGTCCTGCACGCGGCGCCGGTCCTGGCGGATCTTCTTGCGCTTGTCCATCTTCATGCTGGACAGGAAGGCGTCGAAATCCGCATAGCCGGGATTATCCCAGTGGAACTGCACGCCCTCGCGCAGCATGTAGCCGGCCTCGGCCAGCGCCTGCTTGTCCTGCGCGTCGGGGAACAGGATGTGCAGCGACGACGTGCCCAGCTGGCGCGCCACCTGCAGCGCGGCGCGCGCCAGCAGCCGGCGGTCGTCCTGCGTGCGGGCCAGCAGGCGGCTGCCCGTCACCGGCGTGAACGGCACCGCCGACAGCAGCTTGGGGTAGTACTCGATGCCGTTGCGGTGGAAGGCGTCGGCCCAGGCGTGGTCGAACACATACTCGCCCCGGCTGTGATCCTTCAGGTACAGCGGCATGGCGCCGGCCAGCGCGCCGTCGCGGTGCAGCACCAGGTAGCGCGGCGTCCAGCCGGTGTCGGGCGACGCGCAGCCGGTCTCGTGCAGCGCGTGCAGGAAGCTGTGGGACAGCGTCGGATTGTCGCCGGCCAGCGCCTGCCATTGCGCGGGATCCACGCCCTCCAGTGTATCGATGATGGTCAAGACTGCTTCTGACACGCCTGCCTCCGGCCTTTGATGTTGGCGCAAGTCTAGCCTATCTGGCGCGGCTTTGTTGGCGGCGGCCCGGCTGTGCCCGTGCGATAATTCGATTTTGCATGTCCCTTGTGCTCGCGAAAGACTACACATGACCTCGAATTTCCTGAATCTGTACACGCACGATTTCGCCCGTGTCGCGATCGCCGCGCCGGTGTGCCGCATCGCCGATCCCGCCTACAACGCCGCCCAGACCATCGCCCTGGCCGCACAGGCCGCCGAACAGGGCGCCGCGCTGGTGGCCTTCCCCGAGCTGGGCCTGTCGGCCTACACCTGCGATGACCTGTTCCACCAGCGCGCCCTGCTGGACGGCTGCCTCGACGCGCTCGACAGCATCGTCGCCGCCTCGCAGCAATGGAAGCTGGCGCTGGTGGTCGGCGTGCCGCTGCGGGTCGAGCATCAGCTGTACAACTGCGCGGTGGTCATCGCCAACGGCCAGATCCAGGGCGTGGTGCCGAAGAGCTACCTGCCCAACTACGGCGAGTTCTACGACGCTCGCCAGTTCAGCAGCGGCGACTACGCGGTCGCCACCGAGATCGACCTGCTCGGCGAGCGCGTGCAGTTCGGCTCCGGCTTGCTGTTCGAGGTGGCCGACATGCCGCTGTTCAAATTCCACGTCGAGATCTGCGAGGACGTGTGGGTGCCGATTCCGCCGTCGTCGTTCGCCGCGCTGGCCGGCGCCACGGTGCTGGTCAACCTGTCGGCGTCGAACGCGCTGGTGGGCAAGGCCGGCTACCGCAACCAGCTGGTGTCGCAGCAATCGGCGCGCTGCATCTCGGCCTACCTGTACACCTCGGCCGGCGGCGGCGAATCGACCACCGACCTGGCCTGGGACGGGCAGGGCGTGATCTGCGAGAACGGCGAGCTGCTGGCCGAGTCCAAGCGCTTCAGCGACGAGGCCAGCTTGACCTTCGCCGACATCGACCTGGAGCGCCTGTCGCGCGAGCGCATGCGTATGAACACCTTCGCGCAATCGGTGCAGCGCCACGCGGCCGAGGTGAACAAGTTCCGCACCGTGTTCTTCGAACTGGAGATCGGCCGCGACGAGCCGCTGGCGCTCAAGCGCTGCGTCGAACGCTTCCCCTACGTGCCGGCCGACGCCCGCCGTCGCGACGAGCGCTGCAACGAGGTCTACAACATCCAGGTGCAGGCGCTGGCGCAGCGCCTGACCTCCAGCAACATCAAGAAGATCGTCATCGGCATTTCCGGCGGCCTCGACTCGACCCACGCGCTGCTGGTGTGCGCGCGCGTGATGGACAAGCTGAATCTGCCGCGCACCAACATCCTGGCCTACACCATGCCCGGTTTCGCCACCAGCGAGCGCACCCTCAAGCAGGCGCACGCGCTGATGAAGCTGGTCGGCTGCTCGGCGCAGGAGATCGACATCCGCCCGAGCTGCATCCAGATGCTGAAGGACTTGAACCATCCGTATTCGGAAGGGCAGGCGCAGTACGACATCACGTTCGAAAACGTGCAGGCCGGCGAGCGCACCAACCACCTGTTCCGCCTGGCCAACCACCACCACGCCATCGTCTGCGGCACGGGCGACCTGAGCGAGCTGGCGCTGGGCTGGTGCACCTACGGCGTGGGCGACCACATGTCGCACTACAACGTCAACGCCAGCGTGCCGAAGACGCTGATCTCGCACCTGGTGCGCTGGGTGGCCGAGTCGGGCGTGATCGGCCGCAACGACGCGCAGGTGCTGCTCGACATCCTCGCCACCGAGATCAGCCCCGAGCTGGTGCCGGGCACGGCCGACGGCCAGCCGGAGCAGCGCACCGAGAGCACCATCGGCCCGTACGAGCTGCAGGACTTCAACCTGTACTACGTGCTGCGCTTCGGCTTCCGTCCGTCCAAGGTCGCCTTCCTGGCGCTGACCGCGTGGCAGGACAAGGAAAAGGGCCGCTGGCCGGACGGCGACCACGTCACGCGCAACCAGTACGGGCTGGGCGCGATCAAGAAGAACCTGGGCATCTTCCTGGACCGCTTCTTCCGCACCAGCCAGTTCAAGCGCAGCTGCGTGCCGAACGCACCGAAAGTGGGCAGCGGCGGCTCGCTGTCGCCGCGCGGCGACTGGCGCGCGCCGAGCGACGCGCAAAGCGTTGTATGGCTGGAGGAATTGCGCTCCATTCCGGTGCAGGAAGCAGGGAATTGACAGGTATTCGCATACGTTGATGGACAGCGTGTGCGTGTCGATTACAATACAGAGGAATCGCCCCCGGCTACAGATTTTCGAGTTCAACAAAATAAGGAGAAGTCATGAAACAGATTACCGCTGTGATCAAGCCGTTCAAACTGGACGAGGTGCGCGAAGCGCTGGCCGAAGTCAACGTCACCGGCCTGACGGTGACCGAAGTGAAGGGCTTCGGCCGCCAGAAGGGCCACACCGAACTGTATCGTGGCGCTGAGTACGTGGTCGACTTCCTGCCGAAAGTGAAAGTCGAAGTCGTGGTCGACGACGGCGTGGCCGAGCAGGTGGTGGACGCCATCATCAAGGCCGCCCGCACCGGCAAGATCGGCGACGGCAAGATCTTCGTGCAGAACGTCGAGCAGGTCATCCGCATCCGCACCGGCGAGACCGGCGCCGAGGCCGTGTAAGGTCGTTTTTGCTTTGACAGCAAAGAATGCCGGTTAATCCGGCATTTTTTGTATATCGTTGCTTGGTTATATTAGTTCGAGTTCCCTGCGTGGATTTGTAATATAGACACACTGTCCACCCACCGGGAACCCGTGTCATGACCACTCGCACACTCGCAGCACTGTCGTTGTTCGCCGCCGCAGCCAACCTGGGCGCCGCGCCCAGCGTCTATCCCACCGGCGTCACCCGCTACGACACCGCCACCGCGTACAACAGCTACGTGATCTTCAGCGGCCAGGACAAGAACACCCATCTGATCGACATGAACGGCAACGAGGTGCACCGCTGGAACGCCGAGGGCTTCCCGCCTGTGTTGCTGGACCCCGCGCTGACCGGCGGCCGGCGCGGCCACGTGCTGGTGCAGCTGGCCAGCGCCGCCGGCACCTCGAACGAGGGCAACGGCCTGCGCAACCAGGCCATCGGCGAGTTGGACTGGAACAGCAAGGTGGTCTGGCAATGGGGCGCGGCCGGCGGCGCGCAGGACGCCTACGCCGCGCCGGTGGAAGGCAAGGCATCCCCGCAAGTGCCCGGCGGCAGCGCCAAGCAGCACCACGACTGGCGCCGTCTGCCGAACGGCAATACGCTGGTGCTGGCCAACGTGGTCCATCCGCTGGCCGGCTTCGCCGCGCCGCAGGTGCTCGACGACGTGATCTACGAGGTCACGCCGGGCGGCGACGTCGTCTGGAAGTGGCTGGCCTCCGATCACCTGAACGAATTCGGCTTCAAGCCCGAATCGCTGAAGCTGGTGAAGAACGGCTACTCGCCGCGCGGCAAGGCCGCGCCGTTCGACTACCTGCACGTCAACAACATGTCGGTGCTGGGGCCGAACCGCTGGTTCGACGCCGGCGACCGGCGCTTCAATCCCGACAACATCCTGATCGATTCGCGCGAGGCGAACTTCATCGTCATCATCGACAAGCAGAGCGGCAAGGTGGTGTGGTCGCTGGGGCCGGACTATCCCGCGCAGGCGCGCGGCCCGCGTGTGCTGCCGCGTCCGGTGGACCAGATCGTCGGCCAGCACGACGCGCACCTGATCGAGCCGGGCCTGCCGGGCGCGGGCAACCTGCTGGTGTTCGACAACCAGGGCGAGGCCGGCTATCCGCGCGTCGGCGTCGGCGTGCAGCCGCGCTCGCGGGTGCTGGAGATCGATCCGGTCACCAGGCAGATCGTGTGGGAATACACCGGCGGCGATTCGAACGGGCCGGACTGGGGCTTCTACAGTTCCTTCATCAGCAGCGCACGCCGCCTGCCGAACGGGAACACGCTGATCGACGAGGGCATGAACGGGCGCATCTTCCAGGTCACGGTCAAGGGGGACATCGCGTGGGAATACGTCAGCCCGTACTTCGCGCCGACGCCGGTGGCCGGCGCGGGCAAGCCGGTGTTGAGCAATTGGTTGTACCGCGCCCAACCGGTGCCGTACGACTGGGTGCCGGAAGGCACTCCACGTTCCGAAAAAGCGGTCACGCCGCCGGAGCCGGGCAAGTTCCGCGTAGCCACGAACTAAGCGCGAACAGGCCTTCGCGCCGCCGATCCCGGCGGCGCCATCACCTACCCACAACAACAGGACGCGCAGGCCGCAGGGCCGGCGCGCGGGGCGGCTCACGCCCGCATCTTTGAACGGAAGACTTCTATGCAACCGAATAAACTGACCGCCGCCGTCGCTGCGGCATATGGACTCCTGCTGGCCGCCGCGCCGGTGCAGGCGCGGGACGGCGCGACGCCGGAACGCTCGGCCACCGCCGGCGTTACTGCGGACGTCACCGCCGCCGCGACCGGCGCCGATGCAGCAAGCGCGGATGGCGCCGCCCCGTCTGCCGCCGCCACGCCTGGCGCCGATACGGCGAACGCGGAGAGCGCCGCCCCATCGGCCGTCGCCACAGCCGCCGATGCGTCGCTGGAAGTGGTGGCCCGCGTCACCGTCTCCACGCGCCGCCGCAACGAGACCTCGCAGAGCGTGCCCACCTCGATGAGCGTGCTCGATAGCGGCGCGCTGGAAGGCAACCGCGTCTACCGCGTGCAGGACTTGCAGCAGCTGCTGCCCAGCACCACCGTCAACTACGTCCACGCGCGCCAGATGAGCTTTGCCGTGCGCGGCCTCGGCAACAACCCGGCCAGCGACGGCTTGGAGGGCAGCGTCGGCGTCTACCTCGACAACGTGTACCTGGCCCGCCCCGGCATGGCCGCCTTCGACGCGCTGGACATCCAGCAACTGGAACTGCTGCGCGGCCCGCAGGGCACGCTGTTCGGCAAGAACACCACCGCCGGCGTGCTCAACATCACCACCAAACAGCCGACCTTCCGCAGCGAGAACAGCGCCCAGCTGTCGCTCGGCCAGCAGGACTACGTGCAGGCCAAGGCCGTGCTGTCGGGCGCGTTCTCGGACACGGCCGCCGGCCGCATCGCCGCCTACAAGACGCATGAAGGCGGCTACATCACCAACATCTACAACGGCAGCAAGGTGCAGGGCGGCGACCGCGAGGGCGTGCGCGCCCAGCTGCTGCTGGAGCCGGACAACAAGCTCAGCGCGCGCCTGATCGCCGACTACAACGTCGAGGACTCCAACAACGGCACGCTGATCTTCTACAGCGCCGGCCCGGGCGGCAAGTTCCTGACGCAGGCCGCCGCCGTCGGCGGCCACCCGGTCACAGACCCGGCGCGGCGCCAGGTCAACCTGGACAGCGGCTCGCACGTGGACGTGCACCAGGGCGGCCTCTCCGGCGAGGTCAACTGGAAGCTGGACAACGACTACAAATTCACCTCCATCAGCGCCTACCGCTTCTGGAACTTCACCCCGCACAACGACGACGGCCTCGACGTGCCGGTCACGCTGAACGTCGGCGCCTCGGCGCGCCACCGCCAGTTCACGCAGGAGCTGCGCCTGGCCATGCCGCTGGGACGGCCGGTGGAATCGGTGATCGGCGCGTACTACTATTACCAGAACCTCGACAACGTCAACTTCACCTACAACGGCCCGCTGGCCGACAAGTTCAACGCCACGCCGGCCGGGGCCTGGAGCAACGTCACCAGCATCGGCAACGGCCACCTGCGCGTCAACAGCTACGCCTTGTTCGGCCAGTCGATCTGGCACATCGATCCGCGGTGGGACCTGACCGGCGGCCTGCGCGCCACCTACGAAGACAAGCTCGCCCAGGTCACGCGCGACGCGCCCATCGGCCCGGCCGTCGGCGGCCCCGCGCTGGCCTCGCGCAACGCCCGCTACGGCGCCTACAACTCGGGCGACCTTCACCTCGACAACCTGAGCCCGTCGGCGCTGCTCACGCTGGCCTACAAGGTCGATGCCGAAGTGCTGGCGTTCGGCAGCATTTCGCACGGCGAGAAGTCGGGCGGCATCAACCTGTCTGTGCCGGGCGCGGCGGGCGTGTCTTCGCTCAAGGTCAACAACGAGAAGGCCAACAACCTGGAGCTGGGCATCAAGAGCAACCTGCTGGAGCGCCGCGCGCAGGTCAACGCCAGCCTGTTCTGGAACGAAGTCAAGGGCTACCAGAGCAACGCCTACGACCCGGTCAGCGCCACCTCCTACCTGACCAACGCCGGCAACGTGCGCAGCCGGGGCCTGGAGCTCGACACCAGCTTCGTCGTCGCGCGCGGCTTCACGCTGGGCGCGAACGGCTCGTTCAACGACGTCAAGTACAAGGAATATAAAAACGCGCCGTGCCCGTCCGAGCGCCCCGGCGCCTTCTGCGACCTGTCGGGCCGGGCCGCGCTGGTCAACGCGCCGCGCTGGATCGGCAACCTCAGCGCGCAGTACGCGGCCGCGCTGGAGGCCAATGTCGAAGGCTACGGCAACATCAACTACGCCTACCGCAGCGGCACTTACGGTACCCTTGACGCTTCCGAGTACTCGCGCATTCCGGCCTACAGCCTGACCAACCTGTCGGCCGGCGTGAAAGTGAAGAACGGCCCGACCCGCTGGGATATTTCGGTCTGGGCCAAGAACGTGTTCGACAAGACCTATTACACCAGCACCTGGAACACCAGCCCGGCTGCCTACAACGCCGTGATCGGAACGCCCCGCCAGGTTGGCGTGACCGCCCGCGCGGATTTCTGATTGGAGACCATGCATGACGAACACTAACCGCCGCCGTATCCTGAAATCCCTGCCCGCGCTGGCGCTGGCCGGCTATCTGCCGCGCGGCCTGGCCGCCGGCAAGGAGCAGCCCAACATCCTCTTCATCCTGGCCGACGACCTGGGCCACGCCGACCTCGGCGTCTACGGCCAGACCGACTTCCGCACGCCCAACCTGGACAAGTTGGCCGGGCAGGGCATCCGCTTCACGCAGGCGTATGCCAACTCGGCCGTGTGCTCGGCCACGCGCTTCGCGCTGATCACCGGCCGCTACCAGTACCGGCTGCGCGGCGGGCTGGAGGAGCCGATCGCCGGCGCCTCCGACACCATCGGCCTGCCGCGCACGCATCCGACCCTGCCGTCGCTGCTCAAGAAGCAGGGCTACGGGACCGCGCTGATCGGCAAATGGCACCTGGGCTACCTGCCGACCTTCGGCCCGCTCAAGAGCGGCTACGACAGCTTCTTCGGCAACTACGGCGGCGCCATCGACTACTTCACCCACAAACCCGGCGTCGGCCCGCAGGTGAAGGAGGATTTGTACGAGGGCGAGGTGCCGGTGCACCAGATCGGCTACTACACCGACCTGCTGGGCGCGCGCGCGGTGGACTTCGTGCGCAAGCAGCAGGCCGGCAAGCCCTTCCTGCTGTCGCTGCACTACACGGCGCCGCACTGGCCGTGGGAAGGGCCGGGCGACGAGGCGGTCTCGCGCGACATCGACAACATCTTCCACTACGACGGCGGCGACCTGGCCACCTACGGCCGCATGGTCGAGTCGCTGGACGCGTCGATCGGCCGCGTGCTGACGGCGCTCGAGGACCAGGGGCTCGCGGAGAACACCATCGTCATCTTCACCAGCGACAACGGCGGCGAGCGCTTCTCCAGGACCTGGCCGCTGACCGGGCAGAAGACCGAGCTGCTGGAAGGCGGCATCCGCGTGCCGGCCATCGTGCGCTGGCCGGGGCGGATCGCGGCGGGGCAGGTGTCGGAGCAGGTGGCGATCAGCATGGACTGGCTGCCGACCCTGCTGGCCGCGGCCGGCGGCGCGCCCGATCCGGCCTATCCGAGCGACGGCCAGAACCTGCTGCCGCTGTTGCTGGGCCAGGCGCGGCCGCAGGACCGCACGCTGCTGTGGCGCTACAAGGCCAACGCGCAGCGGGCCATCCGCTCCGGCAATTGGAAGTACCTCAAAATCGGCGGCAACGAATTCCTGTTCGACGTCGTCAAGGACCAGCACGAGCGCGCCAACCTGGCGCAGCGCCACCCCGAAGTGTTCGCGAAGCTGAAGGGGCAGTGGGAGCAGTGGAACAAGGAGATGCTGCCGATCACCGCCGACGTGCGCACGCACGGCGTCAGCGGCAAGGTGCAGGCGGACCGCTACGGCGTCCCGGCGTCGGGCAGCGTTGCCGACTGACGACTGACGGCTGACGGCGCGGCGGCCGAGATGGGCGGTTCGCGTCAGCGAAGGGAGTAGGTGTAGAAGAAATCGTCGTCGCGCTCCCAGCCTTCGCCTTCGTACAGCGCCTGCGCGGTGGTGTTGGTGAGCGCGGTGGATAGTCCGAGCCGGATCGCGCCGACAGCGCGCGCGAAGTCGATCGATGCCGACAGCAGCCCGGTGGCCACGCCCTTGCGGCGTCCGCGCTCGTTGACGAACAGGTCGTTCAGCACGAAGATCCGCCCCAGCGAGACGCTCGAAAAACTCGGATACAGCTGGGTGAAGCCGATCGGGTCGGCGCCGTCGTGGGCGATGAACAGCACCGATTCGCCATGCTCGAAACGGTCCAGAAGGAATTGTGTGGCCGCCGCCACATCGCTCTGCCGGCCATAGAACTGGCGGTAGCCGTCAAATAAAACGGACAGGGCTTCGATGTCGGCCAACACGGCCTGGCGGATGCTGATGGTGCTCATATGGCGCTCTTTGCGGTTGTTGAATCAGTTCTTGTGATAGTGGAGGTGTAGTTCGAACTTCCAGGTGACCAGCCGCAGCAAGGTGATGCAGGCCGCGCTGGCCCACAGCGCGAAGTCGTCGGAGACGTCGGTGTACTGCAGGCCGATGTACATCCAGCAGCCGAAGAAGGCGCAGATGGCGTAGGGCTTGCCGTCGCGGAAGACCATCGGCACCTCGTTGCAGACGATGTCGCGCAGCACGCCGCCGAAGATGCCGGTGATCACGCCCATCATCGAGGCGATGAACAGCGGCATGTGCGCGGCCTGCGCCTGCGACACGCCGGCCACGGCGAACAGCCCCAGGCCGATGGCGTCGGCGATCACGATCAGGCGTTCGGACAGGATCTGGCGCAGCGTACGCATCAGCGGCGCTGCCACCAGCGCCAGGATGAAGATCAGGATCGCGTATTCCTGGTGCAGCACCCAGAACAACGGCCTGCGGTCGAGCAGGATGTCGCGCAGCGTGCCGCCGCCGAACGCGGTGATGAAGGCCACCGTGAACACGCCCACCACGTCCATGCGTTTGCGCCGCGCTTCAACAAAGCCGGAAAACGCACCCACCAGTATCGCGACTACCTCAATGACTGTGATCAGGGAAACGTGCGGAACAGGGACGTGCTTCATGTAAGCCGATGTGCAAATTGACGATGCCATAGGTTAACATGACAAACCGACCACGTGTCATGAATCTGAGGCCGGACGCCGTTGCGCGCCCAACTGCGCCACCAGTTCGTCGACCTGTGACTCCGCCGCCACAATCGACGCCCGCAACCGGCCGTCGCCGAACTCGTCGAACTCGACGGCCGCGCCATGCACGTCGGTGATGCCGATGTAGCGCAGCGCCGTGGTGATCGACGGTTCCACATGGTTCATGTGGGCGATGCGCTGCCCCTGGCTGTAGCCGTGGTCGCCGCGCGAGCTGAGGATGACGAACGATTTGCGGTCCTGGTCCAGCAGCGGCCAGTAGGGGGCGCCGGCGCGGGCGCGGTCGAAGCCGAAGGTCCGGCCCACGCGCACGATGTTGTCGATGTAGGCCTTGAACTGCGCCGGCACGTTGAAGTTATACATCGGCACGCCCGCGACGATGACGTCGGCAGCGCACAGTTCGTCGATCAGCTGGTCGCTTTCCCGCAGCACCGCGTCCATCCACGGCAGGCGCTGCTCGGGCTTGGTGAAGGCCGCATGGATCCATTCGCCGGTGACGTGCTGCGGCGGCTCGGCGCCCAGGTCGCGGTGGATCACGGTGGCGCCCGGATGCGCGGCGCGCCAGCCGGCGACGAAGCGCGCCGTCAGGCGCCGGGTGTGCGAGCCGAACGGCTGGTTGGCGGAGGTGCCTGGGCGGGCGCTGGAATCGAGGTGCAGGAGAGTGGTCATGGTTTGAGGTATGCTCGCGAGTTGTCGTGCGAGGACTATAGGCCGCGCCACCAGGCCCGGCAAACCAGCTGAATTGATGCCAGATGAATTGGATTCACCCGAGGACACTCCATGTTTCGTGCTTTACCGGTTATCGCGCTGCGCACCTTCGAATCCTCGGCGCGCCACCTGAGCTTCAAGCTTGCCGCCGAGGAGCTGGCGGTGACGCCGGGCGCGGTCTCGCATCAGGTGCGGACACTGGAGGAGTGGCTGGGCGTGGCGCTGTTCGACCGCCTGCCGCGCGGCGTCCGCCTGACGCCCAAGGGCGAGAAGCTGTTCCACTCGCTGCACTCGGCGCTGGCCGACCTGGCCCAGGTGACCAGCAGCCTGCGCGAGGTGCCGGTGGCCGGCCGCCTGACGGTGACCACCCCCTCGTCGTTCGCGGCGCTGTGGCTGGTGCCGCGCCTGGATCGCTTCTACGCCAGGCACCCGGAAGTCAACCTCCGGCTGGACACCTCGACCGCGACCATCGACCTGCAACAGGACGCCAGCGTCGACGTCGCGATCCGCTACGGCGGCGGTCCCTATCCGGACCTGTACAGCCCGGGCGGCATGGTTGAAACGTTCGGCGTCTACGGCGCGCCGGGCAGGGTGGACGAGTGGATGGCGCATGCGGCGCCGTCGCTGATTTCGGTCCACTGGAACAAGTCCACGCTGTACCGCGACAGCTGGCGCGCGTGGTGCGAAGCGGCCGGCAAGGACTGGCTGCCGACGCTGGCGCTGAGGGAATATGCGGAGGAAATGTACGCGCTGCAGGCGGCGATCGCCGGGCAGGGCCTGGTGATGGCCAGTTCCATCCTGGTCGCCGACACGGAGCAGAGGGGATTGTTGAAAGCGGCGCGGCCGGACATACGAATCCCCGGCGGCACTTACACAGTGTTGTGCGTGCCGGGCCGGGAACGGCATGCGCCGGTGCAGGCTTTCTTCGACTGGTTGCGCAGCGAGTGGAACACCGCCGCGCCGTGAGGCTTTAGCGCACCGGCTTGAGCGCGGCGCGCAGCAGCACGATCAGCGCGCCTTCGCCGCCTTCGGACGAGCGCGCCTGGCAGAAGGCCACCACTTCCTCCTTCTGCACCAGCCAGCTGTGCACCATGGACCGGAGCACCGGCTCCTGTCCCTTGGAACCGAAGCCGCGCCCATGGATCACGCACACGCAGCGGTGATTGCGCATGGCCGACTTGCGCAGGGAATCGCCGATGGCGTCGCGCGCGTCGTCGCGGCGCAGGCCGTGCAGGTCCAGCTCATCCTGCACCGGCCAGTGGCCCTTGCGCATCTTCTTCACCACGTCCGGGCCGACGCCGGGCGCGGCGTAGTTCAGCGCCGGGTCGTCCTCCAGGTAATGATCGACTTCGAACAGGTCGGACAGGGACTCGCGCAGCACCGCCGCATCGTCCTCGGCCTGGGTCAGCTTGCGGGCCGGCGCGGCGGCCGTGGCGGCCGACTTGGGCAGCGACGGCACGTAGCGGTCCGACACCGGCATGCGCTTGACGCCGCCCACGCTGGACTGGAAGATATTCGCCTCCACCGCCCGCGTTTTCTCCTGCTTGACGCGCTCCGCCTCGGCGGCGGCGCGCGCGTCGGCCTGTTCCTTGAGCTGCTTGGCCAGGGATTTCAGGTCGGCGAAGTCTTTCAAGCCCACGACTTACTCCTGGCCTTCGAGGTAGCGCTGGGCGTCCAGCGCGGCCATGCAGCCGGTGCCGGCGCTGGTGATGGCCTGGCGGTAGATGTGGTCCTGCACGTCGCCGGCGGCGAACACGCCCGGCACGCTGGTCGCGGTGGCCATGCCCTCGGTGCCGGTCTTGGTCTTGATGTAACCGTTGTGCATGTCCAGCTGGCCTTCGAAGATGCCGGTGTTCGGCTTGTGGCCGATGGCGATGAACAGGCCGTGCACGGTCACGTCGGTGACGGCGCCGGTGTCGGTCGAGGCGATCTTGATGCCGGTCACGCCGCTGTCGTTGCCCACCACTTCCTGCAGCGTGTGGTTGTACTTGATGACGATCTTGCCTTCGGCGACCTTGGCGTTCAGGCGGTCGATCAGGATGGCTTCGGCGCGGAACTTGTCGCGGCGGTGGATCAGCGTGACCTTGGTGGCGATGTTGGACAGGTACAGCGCTTCCTCGACGGCGGTGTTGCCGCCGCCGACCACGGCCACTTCCTGGCCACGGTAGAAGAAGCCGTCGCAGGTGGCGCAGGCCGACACGCCCTTGCCCATGAACGCCTGTTCCGACGGCAGGCCCAGGTACTGTGCCGAGGCGCCGGTGGCGATGATCAGCGTGTCGCAGGTGTACTCATGGCTGTCGCCGATCAGGCGGATCGGCTTTTCCTGCAACTTGACCGTGTGGATATGGTCGAACACGATGTCGGTATTGAAACGCTCGGCGTGCTGCAGGAAGCGCTGCATCAGGTCCGGACCTTGCACGCCCATCGGGTCGGCCGGCCAGTTTTCCACGTCGGTGGTGGTCATCAGCTGGCCGCCTTGCTCGACGCCGGTGACCAGCATCGGCTTCAGATTGGCGCGCGCGGCGTAGATGGCGGCGCTGTAGCCGGCTGGGCCGGAGCCAAGAATCAGTACACGGGCGTGTTTAGGTGTGGTCATGGGAGGCTTCTTAATATGTTGGATTAATCCGAATTTGGGGGCAATTTTAGTGACGGCAAGGGCGGCGGCAGGGCCGCCGCTATTGCATTCACGCAGGCAATACAAGATTATAGTGCAAGCAGCCGATCAGGATGAATCGTCGGGCCTGTTGGGGCCCTTATGCCTTAGAATAGCCATATCTGAATTTCCTGACCGACAAGATTGCAACACCTTTATACCTATGAGCAGTAAAAAAGTTCAGGAACGCATGCCAAAAGCCACTTCCTCCGGTTCTTCCGCCTATACCCGCACCCCGACCGAGCGCCAGCCCCTGCCCAACCGGCTGGTGCGGCTGCTGTCGGAGGCGCGCTGGCTGGCGCTGGCTGTGCTGGGCCTGTATTTCGTGCTGATCCTCGTCAGCTACGACAAGATGGACCCCGGCTGGTCCCACGAAACGCTGGTGCCCAAGGTGCACAATCTCGGCGGGCGGGCGGGCGCCTGGCTGTCCGACCTGCTGCTGTACATCTTCGGCTTTTCGGCCTGGTGGTGGGCGTTCTGCCTGCTGCGCATCGTCTGGCTGGGCTACCGCCGGCTGACGCAGAAATATGTGCTGTCCCGCGAACCTGATCCAGAACACGCCCAGGAGCCGCTGATCCGCGCGATCGGCTTCGTGCTGCTGTTCATCGGCAGCGTCGGCCTGGAATACCTGCGCATGTACACCCTGCACGTGCAGCTGCCGCGCGCGCCGGGCGGCGTGCTGGGCCAGTTGATCGGCCATTCGGCCCACGTCGCATTCGGCTTCACCGGCGCGACCCTGCTGTTGCTGCTGCTGTTCGGCCTGGGCCTGAGCCTGTTCTTCCATGTCTCGTGGCTGACCTTGGCCGAGCGCATCGGCGGCGGCATCGAGATGATGATCGACTGGTTCATCCAGCGCTACCAGTACCGCGAGGACCGCCGCCAGGGCGAGGTCGCGGCGGTCAAGCGCGAGGAGGTGGTGGTCATCGAGCGCGCCAAGCACGTGGAGAAGCATCCCGTGGCGGCGCCGCCGGTCAAGATCGAGCCGCAGGTGGTCACGGTGGTCAAGTCCGAGCGCGTGGAGAAGGAGCGCCAGGCCAACCTGTTCCAGGACCTGAGCGGCGACAGCGCCTTGCCGGCCCTGTCCCTGCTGGACGAGGCGGCCGAGGTGCAGGAAACCGTGCCGATCGAGACGCTGGAATTCACCAGCCGCCTGATCGAGAAGAAGCTGTCCGACTTCGGCGTCGAAGCCAAGGTGGTGGCGGCCTATCCGGGCCCGGTGGTCACGCGCTACGAGATCGAACCGGCCACCGGCGTCAAGGGCAGCCAGATCGTCGGCCTGGCGCGCGACCTGGCGCGTTCGCTGTCGCTGACCTCGATCCGCGTGGTCGAGACCATTCCGGGCAAGAACTACATGGCGCTGGAGCTGCCGAACCCCAAGCGCCAGATCGTGCGCCTGAGCGAGATCGTCGGCTCCAAGGTCTACAACGACAATCCGTCGCCGCTGACCGTGGCGCTGGGCAAGGACATCGCCGGCAAGGCCGTGGTGGCCGACCTGGCCAAGATGCCGCACCTGCTGGTGGCGGGCACCACCGGCTCGGGCAAGTCGGTGGGCATCAACGCCACCATCTTGTCGCTGCTGTACAAGTCCGACCCGGCCGACGTGCGTATGATCCTGATCGATCCGAAGATGCTGGAGATGTCGGTGTACGAAGGCATCCCGCACCTGCTGGCGCCGGTGGTGACCGACATGCGCCAGGCCGGCCACGCGCTGAACTGGGCGGTCAACGAGATGGAGCGCCGCTACAAGCTGATGTCCAAGCTGGGCGTGCGCAACCTGGCGGGCTACAACGCCAAGATCGCCGAAGCCAAGAAGAAGGAAGAGCACATCCCGAATCCGTTCAGCCTGACGCCGGATTCGCCGGAGCCGCTAGAAAAACTGCCGACCATCGTCATCATCATCGACGAGCTGGCCGACCTGATGATGGTGGTCGGCAAAAAGGTGGAAGAGCTGATCGCCCGTATCGCGCAAAAGGCCCGCGCGGCCGGCCTGCACTTGATTCTGGCGACGCAGCGCCCATCTGTGGACGTGATTACGGGCCTGATCAAGGCCAACATCCCGACCCGTATCGCGTTCCAGGTGTCGTCGAAGATCGACTCGCGCACCATCCTGGACCAGATGGGCGCGGAAACCCTGCTCGGCATGGGCGACATGCTGTACATGCCGCCGGGCACGGGCCTGCCGGTGCGGGTGCACGGCGCCTTCGTGTCGGATGAGGAGGTGCACCGCGTGGTCAAGCACTTGAAGACCACAGGCGAGCCGAACTACATCGACGGCATCCTCGAAGGCGGCACGCTGGAGGGTGACGGCGGCGGCGCGGGCGGCGAGGCGGGCGAGGGCGGCGGCGAGGCCGATCCGATGTACGACCAGGCGGTGCAGGTGGTGCTGAAGAACCGCCGCGCGTCGATCTCGCTGGTGCAGCGCCATCTGCGCATCGGCTACAACCGCGCGGCGCGCCTGCTGGAGCAAATGGAAAACAGCGGAGTCGTCTCCGCCATGCAATCGAACGGCAACCGCGACATCCTGGTGCCGGCCGCCAGTGCGGAATAAAATAGGATAAACAGTATGATGCGTTTCAAACATATCGCGGTGTTGACCGCCGGCCTGCTGGCCGCCACCCTGGCCCAGGCCAGCGCGCTGGAGCAGTTCAAGACCTTCGTCGCCTCGACCAAGGCCGCCAAGGGCGAGTTCACGCAGAAGCAGGTGAAGAACACCAACGGCGAAACGCCCAAGGCGTCCAACACCGCCACCGGTACCTTCGTGTTCGCCCGTCCCGGCAAGTTCATCTGGACCTACGTGAAGCCCTACGACCAGGTGCTGCAGGCCGACGGCGACCAGCTGTTCATCTTCGACAAGGACCTGAACCAGGTCACGGTGAAGAAGCTGGGCGACGCGCTGGGCTCGTCGCCGGCCGCCATCCTGTTCGGCAGCAACGACCTGGAAAAGAATTTCACCTTGTCCGAGGCCGGCACGAAGGATGGCCTGGAATGGCTGAAGGCGGTGCCCAAAGCCAAGGACACCAGCTTCGAGCAAATCACCATCGGCCTGCGCAACGGCTTGCCGGAGGCGATGGAGTTGAAGGATTCGTTCGGCCAGACCTCGGTGCTGTCGTTCCGCAAGATCGAAAAAAATCCGGCGCTGACTGCGACGAGTTTTAAATTCGTCATGCCGAAGGGCGCCGACGTATTCAATAATAACTAACACCTGCCGTCGCGGGTGACGACGCCGCAGCCGCGACGCTGCGGCGTTTTTCCATTTAAAGATCATGGCAGACTTATTTTCCACCGAACCGCGCCAGCCGCTGGCCGAGGCCCTGCGGCCCAAGACGCTGGACGACGTCATCGGCCAGCACCACCTGCTGGGGCCGGGCAAGCCGCTGCGCCTGGCGTTCGAGTCGGGCCAGCCGCACTCGATGATCTTGTGGGGCCCGCCGGGCGTGGGCAAGACCACGCTGGCGCGCCTGACCGCCAACGCCTACGAGTGCGAGTTCATCGCCTTGTCGGCCGTGTTCTCCGGCGTGAAGGACATCCGCGCCGCGATGGAGCAGGCCCAGCACAACCTGGACATGGGCAAGCACACCATCCTGTTCGTCGACGAGATCCACCGCTTCAACAAATCGCAGCAGGACGCCTTGCTGCCGTACGCCGAGTCCGGCCTGGTGACGCTGATCGGCGCCACCACCGAGAACCCTTCGTTCGAAGTCAACTCGGCGCTGCTGTCGCGCTCGCAGGTCTACGTGCTGCATTCCTTCGACGAGGCCGAGCTGCGCCAGCTGGTCGACAAGGCCCGGGCCAAGGTGCTCACGCATCTGGAGTTCGACGAGCCCGCCATCGACACGCTGATCGGCTACGCCGACGGCGACGGCCGCCGCCTGCTGAACCTGCTTGAGCAGACCAGCACCGCCGCCAACGCCGCCAAGACCAACAAGATCACGCTCGAGTTCATCCAGAACGCGCTGACCTTGAACGCCCGCCGCTTCGACAAGGGCGGCGACAATTTCTACGACCAGATCTCGGCGCTGCACAAGTCGGTGCGCGGTTCCAATCCCGACGCCGCCCTGTACTGGCTGTGCCGCATGCTGGACGGCGGGGCCGACGCCAAGTACCTGTCGCGCCGCATCGTCCGCATGGCGTGGGAGGACATCGGCCTGGCCGACCCGCGCGCGATGCAGCTGGCCAACGACGCGGCCGCCACGTACGAGCGGCTCGGCTCGCCGGAGGGCGAGCTGGCGCTGGGGCAGGCCGTGATCTACCTGGCCATCGCCGCCAAGAGCAACGCCGGCTACAACGCCTTCAACCAGGCGATGGCCTTCGTCAAGAAGGACAAGTCGCGCGAAGTGCCGGTCCACCTGCGCAACGCGCCGACCAAGCTGATGAAGGAACTCGGCTACGGCCACGAGTACCGCTACGCCCACGACGAGCCGCACGCCTACGCCGCCGGCGAAACCTACCTCCCCGACGACATGCGCGAGCCCGGCTGGTATCAGCCCGTACCGCGCGGCCTGGAAAGCAAAATTTCCGATAAGATGGCTTTCCTGCGCAAGCTCGATGAGGATGCCGGCAAGCGCTGATGTGCCTCGGACAAGCTACAATGCGGCCTGCGTTAGTCGTGCCCAATGCCGGGCTGCCCCTGTTGCCGAGTAAATTATGCCGAATGCCGAATATCCCGTCGCTGAGCCCGCCGCCGGCGATGGCGCCACCACCTGGCTGGGGAAACTCGGCCCCGGCCTGATCACGGGCGCCGCCGACGACGATCCGAGCGGCATCGCCACCTATTCGCAGGCCGGTGCCCAGTTCGGCTTCCAGATGCTGTGGACGGTCTTCCTGACCTATCCGCTGATGGTGGGTATCCAGGTGGTGAGCGCGCGGATCGGGCGCGTCAGCGGCAAGGGCTTGGCCGCCAATATCCGCGAACATTTTCCCGCGTGGCTGGTGCGCGCCATCGTCGCGTTGCTGTTGGCCGCAAACACCATCAACATCGCGGCCGACGTCTCGGCCATGGGGGAGGCGATGACCCTGATCGCCGGCGGATCGTCGCGCTGGTATGCGGCGCTGTTCGGCGTGGTCTCCTTGCTGTTGCAAGTCTTCATTCCCTATCACCGCTACGTCCGCATCCTGAAGTGGCTGACGCTGGCCCTGCTGGCCTACGTGGCGACCATGTTCACCGTCCACGTGCCATGGCTGAAGGTGGCGGCCGACACCGCGCTGCCGCATCTTGAATGGTCGCCGGAATACATCACCACCATGGTGGCGGTGTTCGGCACCACCATCAGCCCCTACCTGTTCTTCTGGCAGGCCTCGCAGGAAGTGGAGGACATGCAAGCCGATCCGCAATCGCAGCCGCTGGTCGACGCGCCGGACCAGGCGGGCGCCAGCTTCCTGCGCATCAAGACCGACACGGTGATCGGCATGGGCTTCTCCAACCTGGTGGCCTTCTTCATCATGCTGACCACGGCGGTCACGCTGCATCAGCACGGCATCGTGTCGATCGAGACCTCGGCCCAGGCGGCCACAGCCCTGCGTCCGCTGGCGGGCGACTTCGCCTTCGCCCTGTTCAGCGCCGGCATCATCGGCACCGGCATGCTGGCGGTGCCGGTGCTGGCCGGCTCGGCGGCGTACGCGGTGGCGGGCGCCTTCCAATGGGCGAAGGGGCTGGAGAAGACGCCCTCGCAGGCCAAGGGCTTCTACGGCATCATCGCCGTGGCCACCATCGTCGGCATCGGGCTGGGCTTCACGCCCATCGACCCGATCAAGGCGCTGTACTGGAGCGCCGTGATCAACGGCGTGATCTCCCTGCCCATCATGGCCGTGATGATGCTGATGGCCGGCCGTTCGTCCATCATGGGCCGCTTCGTGATCGGCCGCCGCCTGCGCGTGCTGGGCTGGGGCGCCACCGGGGCCATGGCGCTGGCGGTGCTGGCCATGTTCTGGACAATGAAACAATAATTACGTTGTTGAATGGCAACGGAACTGAGCGAATCGTAAACCGGCGTAATATACTTGTAACATCTAGCGCCGCCGAACCCCCGCGTCCACAAATGGCTAGTCCATTCGACCCGCAGTGTCCTGACGGACTTGCTATACAGGGGTGCTCATGCGGCCTTCTTTTGGATTCTTCTTAAGTTTTAAATTCAAGATCAGCGTGCTCGTGATCGCGCTGGTGCTGATCGCCGGCATCGGCAGCGGCGGCATCTCGCTGCTGATCGCCGAGTCCGAGCTGCGCCAGGTGATCGCGCGCCAGGAGCTGTCGCTGCTGAACAGCGCGGCCGCGTTGATCGACAGCGATCTGCAGGACAAGCGCCAACTACTGCGCTTGCTGGCCGAGCAGTTCCAGGCCCATCAACTGACGCTGGCTCAAGTCCAGGAAGAGCTGGAAACCCATGAGACCCTGCGCGAGGAATTCTTCAACGTCTCCGCCTTCGACGCCTCGGGCGCGCTGATCGCCAGCTTGCGCGACCGCAACGCCAAGCGCATCAATATCGCCGACCGCAAGTACTTCCAGGAGACCATGCGGCTGAGGGAGGGCGTGGTGTCGGCGCCGTTCAAGAGCGTGCTGTCCGGGCGCCCGGTGGTGGTGCTGACCCAGCCCCTGCGCGACGCCGACGGCAGGATCGTCTGCATCCTGCTGGGCGCCATCGATTTGCTGCGGCCTTCGTTTTCCGCGCAGATCGACTCGCTGCGCTCCAGTTCCGATGGCTACCTGTTCATCATCACCGACGACGGCGTGATCATCCACCACCCCGACCGCAGCCGCCTGCTGGAGAAGACCGATCCCGAGCCCGGCAGCGTGCTGGAGGCGGCGCTGCAAGGGGGCGAGGGCTGGCAGGACGGCCTCCTCGACAACGACGTGCCGGTGCTGCTGGTGCACAAGCACCTGCGCGAGGCCGCCTGGAACATCGCCCTGTCGTATCCGATGGAAAGCGCGTTCGCGCCGATGCGCAGCGTGCGCTGGCGGGCGTTCCTGGGCGCGGCCATGCTGACCGGCCTGGCGGGCATATTCGGCTGGGGCATCACCAAGAAACTGCTGCGGCCGCTGAAGCGCCTGCATGACCACGTGGAGGACATCAGCGCCGGCCGCGCCGGCATCGCGGTGTTCGACGTGGACCGGGGCGACGAGTTCGGCCATCTGAGCCGGGCCTTCTACGCCTTGTCGCAGCGGCGCGAGCGGGCCGAGGCCGAGCTGCACCGCATCGCCACCACCGACGTCCTGACCGGCATTCACAACCGGCGCATGTTCGACGACTTCCTGCCCAAGGCGCTGGCCCGCGCGGCGCGCGCCGGCCAGCAGGTGGGGCTGGCCTTCCTGGACATCGACCATTTCAAGGACATCAACGACACGCTGGGCCACGCCGCCGGCGACGAGGTGCTGGTGGAATTCGCCCGGCGGCTGACGGCCGCGGTGCGCACCACGGACACGGTGGCCCGCCTGGCCGGCGACGAGTTCGTGATCGTGTTCGAGCAGCTGGACTCCAACACGGAAATCGATCTGCTGGGGCGCAAGATCCTCGACGCCATGCAGCCGCCCTTCCTGGGCGGGACCGCGCGCCTGAAGGTGACGGCCAGCATCGGCATCGCGCTGACCACCAGCTCGAACGTCTCGGTCGACGAGGTCATGCGGGCGGCGGACCAGGCGCTGTATGGCGTCAAGGCCGCCGGGCGCAACGGCTTCGCGGTGAACCTTGTCGGCGCCGAGCGCGTGTTGCGGGCGCGGATCAAGACCTAGCCTGGGTGCGGTCTCAAATGTTGTAAGATGAAGGATTGACGGGGCGGCGCAGAGGAAAGAAATGCAGGTAACCAAGGTCGATGGCATCGAAGTCCATATCGAAGGGGAGGGCACCGAGACCATCGTGATGATCCACGGCTGGCCGGACACCTACCGCGTGTGGGACGCCCAGGTCGCCGAACTCAAGCAGCGTTACCGCTGCGTGCGCTTCACCCTGCCGGGCTTCGACATCGCCAAGCCGCGCCGCGCCTATTCGCTCGACGCCACCATCCGCCTGATCTCCTACATCGTCAACAGCGTGAACCAGAAGCAGAAGGTGATCCTGATGCTGCACGACTGGGGCTGCGTGTTCGGCTACGAGTACTACATGCGCAACAAGCAGGCGGTGTCGGCGATCATCGGCGTCGACATCGGCGACGCCCAGTCGAAGGCGGTCGAGCGCTCGCGCACGCTGTCGCAGAAGATGATGGTCAAGGGCTACCAGGGCACGCTGGCGCTGGCCTGGGCGATCGGCGGGCCGATCGGCAACATGATGACGCGCTACATGGCGCGCAAGCTGCACGCGCCGTCGCCGATGGAATACATCAGCGTCAAGATGAACTTCCCGTACTACATCCTGGCGGCCGGCGAGGCCGGTTCCTACCGTTCGCTGGTGCCGTTCGTGCCCAAGGTGCCGATGCTGTTCATCTACGGCGCGCGCAAGCCCTTCATGTTCCATTCGGACGAGTGGGCCGACAAGCTGGAGACGAAGGAGGGCTGCAAGGTGGTGGGCTTCAACACCGACCACTGGCCCATGCTGCGCCAGCCCGAGCGCTTCAACCAGGTGGTGATGGCCTGGCTGGAGAAGCCGGCCGACAACGACGAGGCCCCCGCGCAGGACGCGGCGGCCTGAACCGTCAACGCAGCTTGATCGGCTTCAGGTAGGGCGCGAACGGCGGTGGCGGCAGCTGGGCCGAGGCGTAGGCCTCGCGGAAGCAGGCGGCCTTGCTGTTCTCCACGTCGGTGGTGCTGCGGGTGACGCGGCCGTTGGCGTCCAGCGTCAGCACGATCACCACCGGATACCTGGACTTGTCGTGGCAGTTGCCGCGCTCGTCCAGCTTGTTCGTGTTGTTGAAGTTGATCGACACGTCCTCATACTTGCTGGCCTTGGGATTCGGGAACTGGGCGTTGAACTTGGCCATTTCGGTGGCGAAGGCCGGGTTGGCCGGCGGCGGCGCCTCGTCCGCGGCCGGACCCTGGCCGCCCATGGTCGAGCAGCCGGCGGCCAGCAGCAGGGTGGCGCCGGCGGCGATGGTTTTCAGGAATGGTGTGTTCAAAATCGTACTCCTCGGTGTCAATATTGTTGACGTATCGTACATAGTCCGACAAGTACGTGGCGCACGATTAGTTGCGTAGGAGAAATCCTACATCGTGCAGCGCGCCGGCGAATCTGCGCTGGAAGCCGAGCCAGCCGCCGGGCACTTCGGCGTTGGCCGGCACGCGCACGCGCACCGTGCCGCAGCCGAGCGCGTCGATCAGCATCAGGCCGTTGTTGGGCACCTCGAAGCGTCGGCCCTGGCGCAGCATGAAGTCGGTCCGTTCGCCGTAGACGGTGATCCAGGCGGTGCCGGCCAGGCATTCGATCTGGCGGCCGGCCGCGCCGGCGATGCGCAGCGGATGGTTTTCCGACAGGCGGTATTCGGCCTGTCCCTGTGTCAGTGCGAGTAGTTCCGGTTTCATGGCGGCTCCTGCGGTGGTCTATCGTGCCACCAGCATAGCCAGCGGCGCGCGGCCATGACAGATGCAGCAAATCGAAATTGTGACCGTCACACGGCCGCCTGCACTAAACTGTGCTGGTCGAAATTTGCGCCGGCTGTACCTGTCGCGGGCGGGTGGGGCGGGGCCACAATACACGGATGTCCAATCAACTCAATCTGTACGAGCACCTGGCCAACGAACTGGGCGGGCTGATCGCCAGCCGCGTGTTCGCGCCGGGCGACCGGCTGCCGTCGATCCGCCACCTGGCGCAGCAGAAGCGCCTGTCCGTCAGCACCGTGATGCAGGCGCTGCGGCTGATGGAGGACCGCGGTCTGGTCGACGCCAAGCCGCAGGCGGGCTATTACGTGCGCCACCGCGCGCGCACGATGGCGGCGATGGCCGACGCCGGGCAGTTGCCGGAGCCGGCCTACGTCGGCATCAACAACCTGCTGATGCGGGTGCTGAAGGCCAACGAGGCCAGCGGGCTGGTGCAGATGGGCTCGGCCTGGCCGCTGCACGAGCTGCTGCCGATGAAGCGCATGCAGAAGACCGTGGCGGCGGTGGCCCGGCGCGATTCAAGCCTGCTGAGCACGGTGAGCTGCTACGAGACCAATCATCCGGAGTTCGCCCGCCAGATCGCCCGCCGCGCGCTGGAGTGGGGCCGCCTGGACTTGAACGAAATCGTCGTCACCGGTTCCTGCACCGAGGCGATCAGCCTGTGCCTGCGCGCCGTGGCCAAGCCCGGCGACACCATCGCGATCGAATCGGCCACCTATTTCGTGCTGCTGCAACTGATCGAGTCGCTGGGCATGAAGGCGCTGGAGATCCCCACCCATCCGGCCACCGGGCCGTCGATCGACGCGCTGGAGCTGGCCATGAACGCCGGCCTGGTGCAGGCGGTGCTGCTGATCCCGAACGCCAACAATCCGCTCGGCTGCATCATGCCGGACGCGAACAAGCAGCGCCTGGCGCAGCTGCTGACGCGCCACGATATCCCGCTGATCGAGGACGACGTCTACGGCGACCTGTGCTTCACGCCGCAGCGGCCGTGGCCGGTCAAGGCCTACGACAGCAGTGGCCATGTGATGCTGTGCGCCTCGTTCTCCAAGGCCGTCAGCCCCGGCTCGCGGGTCGGCTACGTGGTGGCGGGGCGCTACGCCCAGGACATCGCGGTGTTGAAGATGGTCTCCAGCGGCGCCACCAGCCACTTCTTCCAGGCCGTGCTGGCCGACTTCCTGGCCGGCAGCGCCTACGAGCAGCAGTTGCGCAAGATGCGGCGCGCGCTGTCGCAGCGCATCGCCCGCATGTCGGACGCGATCTGCGGGGCGTTCCCGCAGCAATGCACGGTGTCCGAGCCGCAGGGCGGTTTCGTGGTGTGGGTCAGCCTGCCTGAGCAGGTCGACGCGCTGGCCCTGCACGCGGACGCCATCGGCCAGGGCGTGGCCTTCATGCCGGGGCAGCTGTTCTCCGCGTCCGGCAAGTACCGCAACTATCTGCGCCTCAACTGCGGCAACCCCTGGGGGCCGCGCACCGAGGCCGCCATCGCCACGCTGGGCGAGCTGGTGCACCGCCACGCCGGCTGAATCTTTCATTTTCCACCTGTTTTTTGCACTTCAGGGGCCGTTTCCAGCGCTTCGTCGCATCCCGATGGCGGCGCATACGGCCTTTAGGTACAGTACAACCATACCGAACCAACTACCTGAAGGAGCACATCATGAACATCGCTAAAAACATGGAAATCATCTTCGTTGCCGCCACCGTGTTGGCCGCCGCCACCAGCTTCGCCACCGCCGCCGCACCGGCGGCCCCGGCCGCCAAAGTGGCCGTTTCCAGCGCCAAGATGCAGGTGGTGACCGTGACCGCCAAGCGCCTGACCGCCGCCGAAAAAGCCGTGCTGTAATCGCCGCAGCCGGCGGGCTGCTCAAAACTCGCAGGGAAGTGGCATCCTCTTGGTACAATTGACGTTTTCGATACAACGGCACTTGTTCCCATGATTGACATCCAACTTCTCCGTAAAGACATCGCCAACGTCGCCGCGCGCCTGGCGACCCGCAAGTTCCAGCTCGACGTGGACGGGTTCAACGCCCTCGAAGCCGAACGCAAAGCGATCCAGACGCGCACCGAAGAGCTGCAGGGCAAGCGCAACTCGCAGTCCAAGCTGATCGGCATGATGAAGGGCAAGGGCGAGGACACCACCGCCCTGATGGCGGAAGTGGCCGGCCTGGGCGACGAGCTCAAGGCGAACGAAACGGCGCTGTCGGCGGTGCAGGCCAAGCTGAGCGATTTCATGCAGGCGATCCCCAACCTGCCGCACGAATCGGTCCCGGTCGGCACGGATGAAAGCGGCAACGTCGAAGTGCGCAAGGTCGGCACGCCGCGCACGTTTGAATTCGAAGTCAAGGATCACGTCGATGTCGGCTCCCCGCTGGGCCTGGATTTCGACGTGGCGACCAAGCTGACCGGCTCGCGCTTCTCGGTCATGAAAGGCGGCATCGCCCGCCTGCACCGCGCGCTGGCGCAGTTCATGCTGAACACCCACACCGACGAGCACGGCTACACCGAGTGCTACACCCCGTACATGGTCAACGCCGATTCGCTGCGCGGCACCGGCCAGCTGCCGAAGTTCGAAGCCGACCTGTTCTCGGTGAAGAAGGGCGGCGTGGAAGGCGAGGGCGAGAACTTCTACCTGATCCCGACCTCGGAAGTCACGCTGACCAACATCGTGCGCGACGAGATCGTGGCGGCCGACACGCTGCCGTTGAAGATGACCGCGCACACGCCGTGCTTCCGCTCGGAAGCGGGCAGCTACGGCCGCGACACGCGCGGCATGATCCGCCAGCACCAGTTCGACAAGGTCGAGATGGTGCAGGTGGTGCATCCGGACACCTCGTACGCCGTGCTGGACGAAATGGTCGGCCATGCCGAAACCATCCTGCAGCGCCTGGGCCTGCCGTACCGCGTGATGTCGCTGTGCACCGGCGACATGGGCTTCGGCGCCACCAAGACCTACGACCTGGAAGTATGGCTGCCGGCGCAGAACACCTACCGTGAAATCTCGTCGCTGTCGAACTGCGAAGCCTTCCAGGCGCGCCGCATGCAGGCGCGCTTCCGCAACGCCCAGGGCAAGCCGGAACTGCTGCACACGCTCAACGGATCGGGCCTGGCGGTGGGCCGCACGCTGGTCGCCGTGCTGGAAAACTACCAGCAGGCGGACGGCTCGGTGGAGATCCCGGCGGTGCTGCGTCCGTACATGGGTGGATTAACTCACCTGAAGGCGTAAATACTCCTTCCCTTTTCCCAACGGCCTGCTATAATCTTGCCTTCTCGCAGCAGCAGGTGGGAAAACGGAGAGGTGGCAGAGTGGTCGAATGTACTTGACTCGAAATCAAGCGTAGGGGCGACCCTACCGTGGGTTCGA
Organism: Duganella sp. BJB1802; assembly: GCF_013369445.1. Lineage (NCBI taxonomy): Bacteria > Pseudomonadati > Pseudomonadota > Betaproteobacteria > Burkholderiales > Oxalobacteraceae > Duganella > Duganella sp. BJB1802. The sequence continues at coordinate 194,487 of NZ_JABWEF010000005.1, forward strand.
ATCCCACCCTCTCCGCCACACAACGCTGCTGTAGGAAAATGTACCACCAGGAGAGGTGGCAGAGTGGTCGAATGTACTTGACTCGAAATCAAGCGTAGGGGCGACCCTACCGTGGGTTCGAATCCCACCCTCTCCGCCAACGTTTTTTCAAAAAGCCCTTGATTTTCAAGGGCTTTTTGTTTTTCCGAGCAGCTTGTCCATTTTCTGCCCATACACACGCGAGTGTTCGTTTGCTGGCCGGATTGCCCTGTCAATTGCGGGCACGTCCGTTTCAGGCATCGTCGTCCAGCGCCCGCTGCGACGGCGCGCGTTCAGGCACCGCGTAGAAGCCGCTGCGCGACACATCGAAGACACGGCACAACAAGCCAAGCGGATACTCAAGTCGCACCGACGTCGTGAACGCGTACCGGGCCGCGACTCCCTGGTCGCGCCTTCATGTCAGGTTATCTCATGCGAATTGCGGCGAGGCCAAGGTGGACATCACCAACTACCACAACTGCACGCGCGTCAATTCGGCATTGGGCAATCTGCCGCCCGCCGTCTACGGCAGCATGCAGGACAGTTGACCTGCGTGTTCCGTCAAAACGTCTCAAGTCCACGGCTTCCATGGGAAACCGTATTGCTGATCGATGCAGGACGCATGGTGGCCATTACTGAAAACCGTACCGACCGATGGGGCCTGGCCGCACCTATACTGCGAACCACTATTCACCATGTCCCGCAGCGGACTGAAAGCACTCCATGACGAATCTCCATTGCACCACTTTCATCGTTGACGTCCCAGCGGAGGCGGTATGAAGAACGCGAACGCGGATATGAGTGCGCAAGACCTGCTTGCCGCCCTGGATGACGCCGCGACCCCTGCGGCGATAGCGTATTTCACGGCGCCGTGGTGCCAGCCCTGTGGCGTGTTCGCGCCCGTGATCGAACAGCTGGCGCAGGCCGGCGGCAGCGCGCTGCCCCTATACAAGATCAATATCGACAAGTATCCGGAGGTGGCGGCGCGCTTCGGCGTGCGCGGCATCCCTGCTACCTTGCTGTTGAAGCAGGGCGCCGCGCGGGAGCGCGTGATCGGCGCGAAGTCGATGGCCGACATGCGTGCCTGGCTGGCCGGGGAGGGGGTGCAGCTCGCCACTGGTGCCGCCGCCGAAGCCACTGCGGCGCCCGAAGCGGTGTCGCCGCGCCTGCAGGCGTTTTACGGCGATGCCGGGCTGCGCGCCTTCTTGCTGGCCCGCCTCGGCGATCACCTCGATGGCAATCAAGTGCGCTATGCGTTCCGTCCGTATTGGGTGGATGGCGCTGGCACGTTTTCGGCCGCCCTGGTTGAGAGTGCCGATGCCGAAGTGTTCACACGCCTGACCAATCTCTCGTTCGGCATGTCCTGCGTGATGGACTTCCTCGATATTCGCAATCGTGCCGATGCCGAGCGCCTGTTCGCCGCCATCGGCCCGAGCAGCGACCTGGCCGGCGTGCCGTTGCGCTTTGTCCGCGCCTGGCTGGAGGCGCCGGAGCAGCCGTGGTCGGACCTGCTGGTCGCGCCGGGGCTGGATCAGCTGCGGCGCGACTGGTTGGCTGCCAGCGGGCGCTGGCTCGCCGGCGACCCTGGCGGCGACGAGTCGTGGTCCTTGTTGCGTTCGACAGCCGAAGCGCTGACCAGCGACAAGGACCCGACCTTGCAGCTTGACGACGACGTGGCGACCATGCTGGCCCTGTTGTCGCCGCCGCCGCCGCCCGGCGACAGTCGCTGGATGCACATCATCACGGCGCGTGCCACTTTCAGCCGCGCGCGCCTGCTCGAATTCGCTCAGGGGTGGAGTCGCCACGAGATTGCGCTGCCGTTGCTGAAAATGCGCTGGGTCCAGGACAACGTCACATTGGTGGACGGCAACCCGGAACCTGAAAGTCTCGCACGGGCGCTTCGCGAGAACCCGTATAACGATGCCGCCGCCGACGCCAAGCGCGACGAATCCATGGCGCGGTTTTCTGAACTGTGCGAGCCGGTCAATCGACGTTTCCTCGATCGGTTGATCGAGATCCTGACTACCCGCCGCCTTGCCTGAGCATCTGTTTGATTTGGCGAAACGGCCGGCGTAGATTGATTTCCCTGCCGCGGCCCCATTCGTCGCGGGCCAAGCTCACCAACGCCGGGAGCGCAGCACACGCTGTGGCCCGGACAGGCGCGCGGCGCGGGCACTCACCCGCGCCGGCCGAGCAGTTTCATTAGCGCCGGAAATGCCGGACTATTGAGGCTGTTGCCGACATTGAAACGTATGGATGATCTCCAGCGGTCCTCGTACGAGAACAACATCCCCGGCGCCATCAAATGGCCCAGTTCGAGCATGCGGTCGGCCACCTCGGTAGCGTTCGCCTGGCCGGGCAAGTGCGCGCAAACAAACATGCCCCCTTGGGGTACCGGATCGATTTCGAAACCATACTTTTGTAGCTGCTCCACAAGCGGCAGGCGCAGCTCATCAAGGCGATTGCGCAGCTGGGCGCAATGATGTCGGTAGCCACCCTGGGACAACAGTCGGTACACCACCCGTTCGCTCAGGGTGGCCGTGGTGATATTGCTGGCGATTTTGTGCGCCAGCAGCCATTCGATCCGGTCCGCGCTGGCCACCAGATAGCCCACCCGCAGTCCCGCCGCGAGCGTCTTGCCGAAGCTGCCGATGTAGATGACCCGGCGTAGTTGGTCCATGGTGGCCATGCGCGTCACCTGGCTCGGCACCGTGGTCGGCATTAGGTCGGAATAGGTGTCATCCTCGACAATGGTGAAGTCGAATTCGTCCGCCAACCGCAGAATCTGAAATGCCTTGTGCGCCGACATCATGCTCGAGGTCGGATTGTGCAACACCGACGAGCAGAACAGTATGCTTGGGCGGTGTCGTTCGCACATGGCCCGCATGGCCTCGATATTGGGCCCGTCGTGCTCGCGTGGTACCGGTGCGAGATTGAGGCCGGATGCCAGCAGCCGCTCAGATAGCAGAAACGGACCAGGGTCTTCGGTCATTGCAAAATGGCCCGGCGTGCGAAGGTACGACATCACGACCAAGTGCAGCGCTTCGGTAGCGCCGTTGGTCAGGACGATATTGGACGGCGACGCTTCGATGCTCAGTTCACGCAGCGTCAGTTGCAGTTGCTGTCGCAGCGGCAGATATCCCTGCGGGTCGCCATAACCCATCAGGCCACGCTGGTTTCCGCGACCGAGCGCGCGCAAGGTCGCGCTCAACTCGGCTTCACCGAGCCACGCGTCGGGTAACAAACCGCTCCCGGTCTGGCTGATGTACGGTTTGTTCGTCTGTAATATGCGGTGCCGCCACGACGACCTGATCAGCTTGTTTTTTTCGCTCGCGCTCGTCGCGGCCGGGACTGGTCGTTGCGGTTTGCCGGCGGTCTTCACGTAAAACCCGGAGCCCGGGCGCGACTCCAGGTGCCCGCGCGCGACCAGCTTATCGTATGCGCGGCTGACCGTGTCGCGGCTGATGTTGCAACTATCCGACAATTCCCGGACCGAGGGCATTCGACTGCCTGGCGCCACATCGCGCGCTTGGACTTGACGCAATACCAACATGAATATCTGGTCGACCAGCGACGCCTTGCCTTGCTTGCCAAGCGCTTGCAGGTCGCTCTCTGTCAACGTCATCGGGGACGGGGTGCGGCTGCGACTTTGAGTCATGAGAATAATGTGTGGTGGAGGGGGGGCAGTCAACCGTCCTGCTCATCCGATCAGTGCGGCCGGTAATCAGCTTGCCAACTGTCCCGTTCCGGCGTGAATTGTTTCAACTATATTACAGCATACCCGCTCACTGTTGTTCACTCATAAAGGCTAAAACATATGCGTCGTGCCACCATCCGCCCCCTCCCGCGCAAGCTGCGACTGTGTGTCATGCTAAGCAGCCTGGCGCTGTCCCTGCCGGTGGCAGCCTTGGCTCAACCCGCTTCCGGCACGCCGTCGGCGCCTACCCAGTCCTACGCGTTGCCAGCGGGTCCGTTGGGGGCCGCGCTACAACAGATCGCGGCCATTGGCGGGCGCGCGGTGTTGTTTTCCGACGCGGACGCCGCCCGTTTGATTTCCGCGCCGGTGTCCGGACAGTTGACCGAATTGGAGGCCGTCAACGCGGCGCTGGCCGGCAGCGGCCTGACGGTGGCCGGCAGCGCCGACGGTGCGCTGATCGTCGCGGCCGGCGCACCTCCCCAGACCGTGCTGGTGATTGCGCAGCGCGACCAGGCCGAGACCTCGTTCCAGGCCGATTATTCGAAAACCACCACACGCAGCGGCGCCACGCTGCGTGAAGTGCCGCAGTCGGTCACCATCATCACCGCCAAGGTGCTTGAGACCCAACAGGTCACGTCGCTGCAAGATGCCCTGCGCAACGTCAGCGGCGTGGCGTTTAGCCAGTCGCCACAAGGGTTGCCGACATTTTCCGTGCGCGGCTTCACGGAGACCAGCACCACCACCAATGGCGTCGCGGACCGGGGCTCGACGCAAACCAATGTATACGGGGTCGAGCGGCTGGAGGTGTTGAAGGGCCCCCAAGCGATTCTGGCCGGCGCCGGATCGCTCGGGGGCGGTGTCAACGTGGTCATGAAAAAACCCCAAGCCACGACTGTCCGTGACCTGACCGTCCAATATGGCAGCCACGACGACGTCACCCTGGCGGCCGACCTGTCGGGCGCGCTGACGGCCGACAAACGCCTCACGTTCCGGCTGATTGGCTCGGATGCGCGGGCGTCGGGTACCACGGTGGGATACGACGGTCGCCGCGACCAATTTCTGATGCCAGAGTTGCGCTGGAAAGACGCCGCCACCGATGTGACGGCTGGCCTGTCGTATGGCAAGCAGGATCTGCCGGTCCCGGCGTACACCTTCGCCACACGGCGTGGCGCGATTATCGCCCGCCCGGACATGTTGTTGAGCAACCCGAACGACGGCTTTGATTCGACCAATAAAAAGCTGTTCTACCAGTTCCAGCACCGGTTCGCTCCGTGGCTCACTTTCGAAAGCCGCGTGCAGCGGTCGCTGGGCAAGACCCTGCTGCATCTGTACACGCCATACGGCTTGATGTATGCGGGGACTGGCGTCAACGCCGCCGAGTTGGGCACCAGTCCATTCGGTCCGGGCGCCAGCGATACCGTCAGCCGCACCACCGCGGGCGACCACTTTTTCAATGCCAATTTCGACACCGGCGAGGTGGAGCATCGGCTGGCGGTTGGATACGCGCATACCGACACCGATTCGGTGCAGACGCAGCGCAGCGGCACTCCCGTCGTGGTGCGCCTGTATCCGCCCAGTGGCTACGCGTTTGCCGACGCCGTTGCCGCGGCGACGGTGGTGCAGGGGATTTACAGCACCGACCAAACGCAGAAGGCGTTCTATCTGCAGGATTTGATGAAGTGGGGCGACTGGAACTTGCAACTGAATGCGCGCCACACGAAGGTCGTCAACGGCGGGCGCACCGCGATCCCGTCCAGCCACTACGACGTGGCGTACGCGCCCAACGCGCAAAGCAAAACGACGCCGGGGGTCGGCCTGGTCTACGACGTGTCGCGGAACGCATCGGTGTACGCGAGCATGGCGCAGGGCTTCGCGCTGCAGAATTCGAACCTGTGCGGTGGCGGCGTGGCGCCGCCGACGAGCACGCGCAACAAGGAGGCCGGCGCCAAGTTTGGCTTCCTCGAAGACAAGCTCTCGCTCACCACCAGCGTGTTCGAACTCAACCAGACGAACCTGTTGCAGTATCAGAGCGTGTCGCGCTGCTATGCGTTGCGCGACGCGCAGCAGACCCGGGGTGCCGAGCTCGACATGCAGGGCCAACTGGCGGCCGGCTGGAACGCCGTGATGAACTACACTTACAACACCTACCGGGACACGGGCATGACCGGCCGGCTGTTCCCCGGCTTGCCGAAGCATAAAATGAGCGCCTGGTCGACGTATGACTTCCAGAATGCCGCGCTCAAAGGTTTCGGCTTTGGCTTGGGCATCAGCGCGACCGCCCACACCATCGGGTCCAGTTCGGCCTCCAGCCAATTCATGCTCCCGGGCCAGGCGCAGATCGATGCCAGCCTGTTCTACCGCCGCGGCAAATGGGACGTCACGCTCGGCGTGAAGAATCTGGCGGACCGTGTGTTGTATGGCGTGTCGACGGCCAACTCCTATATCCCGTTGTTTGAGGGGCGCGCCTATATGTTGACCGTGCGCCGCAGTTTCGAATAGCGCGCGGCGCGCGTCGGACCCGGGGCCCATGCCTTGCGGGGCCGGGCTGCGTTCTATTTGTGTTCTCCAGCGTACGGCAAGCCCCGCTGGCAGATTTTAGACAGTGCAACAGCAACTAGCAGACAGGATAGTTATGACCAAGGTCGACGCGCCGGGACGTCCCACCATTTTTCAATTGATCACGCCGTTCTGGTTTGCCGCGCCGCGCTGGCGAGCCTGGTTGCCGCTGGCCATCCTGCTGGGCGGCACGTTCTATTCGGCCTACCTGTCGTTGTGGGCCAACCGCCTGCTCGGCGAAGTCACGGATGCGCTCGTCGGTCGCGATTGGGATGCCTTGTGGGCCGCCCTGGTGATGAGCGCCGCCGCCGGTACGCTGGCGGCCGTCAACTCCTTTGGCAGGGAGGCGCTGCAGGGCTTGCTTGAACTGCGGTGGCGCACGTGGATGACCGCCCGCCTGCTGGGGCAATGGAGCGCGCGGCACGTGTTTTACGACATCGAGCGCGATGGCGTCCTGAGCAATGCGGACCAGCGCATCGCCGAGGACGTGAAGCTGTTCGTGCACGCCGTGTTGACCATGGCGCTCAACCTGGTCAACGTGGTCGTGAGCACCATTACCTATTCGGTCCTGCTGTGGACCTTGTCCGGCGCCTTGTCGTTTGCGATCGGCGGCACGCACGTCTCCATCCCTGGCTACATGGTGTACCTGGCGTTTTTGTACTCGCTGGTGAGCTTCCTGCTGGCCCATTGGGTCGGCAAGGCGTTGATTGGACTGAACAATAGACGGCAGGGCGTCGAAGCCGATTTCCGTTATGGCGCCATGCAACTGCGGGAAAATGCGGAGCAGATCGCATTTTACGGCGGCGGCCAGCGCGAGCGGCAGCGGCTCATGTGGCGGTTCGAGGCGATACGCGAAAATACGCGCGCCATCATTCTGCGCAGCTTCAAGCTCAGGCTGAGCATCAATCTCTACGGCGTGCTGCTCAACGCGCTGCCGACGGTGGGGGCGCTGCCGCGCTACCTCGCCGGCGAGATCACCTTCGGCAGCGTTACCCGCATCGTTGGCGGTTTCCATGGCGTGACCAACAACCTCAACTACTTCACGCAGGTGTACGACGACTTCACCACGCTGCTGGCGCTGGCGAATCGTCTGCGTGACCTGGCGTGGGCCGTCGACAAGGCGCAGAACCGGGCCAGCGGCTTCACCATCCAGCGGGCGAACCAGCCGGACGTGTCGAGCGGCCCGCTGCAGCTGCGGACGCCAATGGACGGCGTGATGGCGGATGTGGCGCCGCTGCGCTTTGCTCCCGGCGAGCGCTGGCTCGTGCGCGGGCCGTCCGGGACGGGCAAGAGCACGCTGTTGCGGGTGTTGGCCGGACTGTGGCCGCATGGCGCGGGCGAGGTGGCGATACCCGCCGGGGCCGCCTTGATGTTCCTGCCGCAGCGCAGCTACATTCCCGCCGGGAGCATGAAGGCGGCCCTGTGTTTCCCGAGCGAGCCCGAGCAGTTCGGCGACGAGGCGTGCCGGCGCGTGCTGCTGTTGTGCGGGCTCGGGCAGCGTACCCAGTCGCTCACGGAAAGCGATACGTGGCAGCAGACGCTGTCCGGCGGCGAACAGCAGCGCCTGGCGTTTGCCCGCGTCTTGTTGCATCGGCCGGACTTCGTGTTCCTCGACGAAGCCACCAGCGCGCTCGACGAAGCCACCGAGGCCATGCTGTACCAGGCGTTGCTCGCGGAGATGCCCCGCTGCGGTGTAGTGAGCGTGGCCCACAAGGCGACGTTGGAACGCTTTCACGGCCGTGTTCTGGACCTGCTCCCCGGGGGGGGGCGGGCCGGGGGGGGGGCCGGGCCGGGCCGCGGGGGGGGGGGGGGGTCGTGGACCCGCCCCCCGCCGGGGCGGGCGTGGGGGGGGGGGGCCGCGTCCTCCGGCTGCAACTGTACCGGGATGCCGTTCATGACGCGTGGCGGGATTTGCTTGCAACCGTACCGATGACGATGGGGCATCCCGCCGTATAGTGTCGAGGTCGTTCACTTCGCACTTGTGCTTCGAGCGCAGGTCCCTCATGAGCATGCATCGCCGTGAAGCGGACCGCCATGCCGTCGGTGCCGCCGCGTTGGACGGACAGCCTGCGCGCACCTCGCCGGCGGCGCGTCGTGCCGCTTCCACCTTCAACCAATCACGACCTTTGAGGCCCATGTTCATCCATACCAGCAGCCATCCCGTCGCCGCCTTGCAGGCCACGATCGATCAATACGTGCACCCGGAGTCGGGAGCCAGGCACATCCACATCGGAACCGATGCCGCCGAGATGGCATTCCTGGTGGCGTTCCCCACCGTTCCGGACGCCAGCGACGGCCGCGCCCATATCCTCGAGCACATGGCGCTCAGTGGTTCCGAACGGTTCCCGGTGCGGGCGCCATTCTTTGCGATGCTGCGTCGTTCCACGGCGACCTTCATGAATGCCATGACGTATGCGGACCGCACAGCCTATCCGTTTGCCACGACCGATCGCCAGGACTTCTTCAACCTGCTCGATGTCTACCTCGACGCAAGCTTCTTCCCCAAGCTCGACTACCTCGATTTTCTGCAGGAGGGATGGCGCCACGTGTTCGAAGGCGACAAGCTTGCCTATCAGGGCGTGGTCTTGAATGAAATGAAGGGAGCCATCGCGGATCCGATGCACGCTCTGCACCAGGGGATTGTTGCGCCGCTGTTCCGCGGCACCACCTACGAGGTGGAATCGGGTGGCGATCCGCTGGCCATCCCGGACCTGAGCCACGACATGCTGCGTGAATTCCACGCCAGCCACTACCATCCGTCGCAGGCGTTGTTCATGAGCGCCGGGCCGATCGCCGCGGTGGACATCCAGCAACGTATCGCCAGCGCGGTGCTGACCCGCCGCCCTGGCGCTGCGGGACGTCGCCAACCGGCGCTGGCGCCGGCGTGGACCGGTCCCCGCGAGCAGCAGTTGCGTATTCCATCGCAACGGGGACGCGCCGACGAGCACGGAATGCAAATCGCCTGGTTGATTGGTGAAATGGCCGATCCGACGGCCTACTACGACGCCCAGCTTCTGTGGTTCGGCCTGCTGGGCGACGCGGCGGCGCCGCTGCGCGCGGCGCTCGAGTCGGCCGGCTTCGGCCGCCCATCGCGCATGATGGGGCCGGATACCAATATGCGGCAGATGGTGTTCCATGTCGGCATGGAAGGACTCACCGAGGCGCAGCTCGGCGCCGCGTACGGCCTGATCTGGAGCACGCTCGAACGGGTCGCCGCCGACGGCGTATCGTTGGGCGCGCTGCGTTCCGCACTGCGCATCATGCGCTACCAGCAGCGCAACACCGAAAGCGGCGCCACCCCGTTCGCGCTGCGGCGCATGTTGCAGGCCCTTCCCTTGGCGCTGTACGGCGGCGATATCGTGGGCGCGTTCGACAACGAGCCGGCGCTCGCGGCGTTGGAGGAGCGGATCCAGGACCCGGGCTTCTTCAAGGGGCTGGTGCGGTCGTTGCTGGACAATCCGACCAGGCTGACGACGACGGTGGTGCCGGACGCGCAGTATTTCGTGGCGCGTTCGGCGGCGGAACAGGCGCGCCTGGCGGCGCGGCAGGCGGCCTTGTCGGACGCGGACCGCGACCGCATCGTGCGCGACAACGCCGCGCTCGCAGCCTATCAGGCGGTACCAACCGACAAGACGGCGCTGCCGCGCATTCGTCCGGCCGATGTCAGTCCCACGGCGCCCCCGCTGCCGGCCGTCGCCCCGCCGCGGCAGGGTGCCGCATGCTTCGACGTGGCCGGCAATGGCATCAGCTACGCCAGGGTGCGATACGACGTGTCTGGCCTCGGGATGGAGGATTGGCAATGGCTGCGCCTGTATGCCGACCTGCTGCCCGAGCTCGGCGGGGGCGCGCGCGGATACGCCGCCGCCGGCGCCTGGCGCCAGGCGCTGGTGCCGGCTTTTGGCGTCGATCTCGATGCGACCCAGCGGCCGGACGGCAGCCTGGCCCTCGGCATGTGCTTCTTCGCGAGCGCGCTGCGGGAAGAACACGCGGCCATCGCCGACGTGCTGTCGGCCAGCATTTCCGGCGCGCGCTTCGACGAGACGGCGCGACTGGCGTTCCTGATCGAGCGCCTGGTGCAGAACAAGCTGAACGGACTCGCCAATGCCGGCAGCGAGTACGCGATGCTGGCCGCCAGCGCGCCGCTGTCGGCGCTGCGCCACTTCCAGAACGTGCTGGACGGCGCGCCGGCCCTGGCGTTCTACGGCGCGCTGAAAGTGCTGGTCCGGACAGAGCAGGGGCTGGCGCAGGTGGCTGCGCGGCTGGCGGCACTGCACGCCGCGATCACCGCCTCGGCGCCAACCCGGCTGTGTGCCGGCGCCGGCGCCGACGCCATCGATCTGGCGGGTCTGCTGGCCGCCGGCGGCGCTGGCGCTCAGGGCGGTATCGGCAGCGTGAGCGTCCCCGGCACGCCCGCGGCGAACCTGGCCTTGCACGCCGTGGGCCAGGTCAACCATTGCGTGATGGCCTGGCGGGTGCCGGGTACAGGGCACCCGGACGGCGCCGCGCTGGCGGTGGCGGCCGAGCTGATCGGCGCGAACCTGCTGCATCAATCGCTGCGCGAAAAAGGCGGCGCGTACGGTGGCTATGCGCGGTACGGCAGCGAGGTCGGCGTGTTCTCCCTGAGTTCCTATCGCGATCCCCGGCTGGCCGACACCTACGCCGACTTTGCCGCCGCGCTGGAAGCGGTGGTCCACTTGCCGTTTGACGAGGAGCAGCTCGAGGAGGCCATCATCAGTGTGATCAAGGCGAGCGACAAGCCGTTGTCGCCGTATGCGAGCGCGCTGCACGCATGGCGATTGCAGCAGCGCGGCATCGATACGGCGCTGCGCCAGCAATTCCGCTCCGGCGTACTGGGCTGCACATTGAGCGACATTCGCCGCGCGGTGCAGACCTGGCTGCCGCCCGGGACCGCAAGCCGTGCCGCGTTCGTCGGCAACGCCGCGCAGGACCTGGCCGGTCTCGATCTCGTCGATTTGATGGGATTGGCGCAGCAGCCATAGGCCGGGTCCGTCCGCGAGGTTGACAGGCGCAGGTCGGACCGGCCTGCGCGCCATTGCGCATTTCCACACTATTTCTTGACTCTGACGATGCATTCCGACAAAAAGCCCGCTCCCGACGCGCCGCGCGATTTCAGCGCGCCGCCCCTTCCTGTCTATGGCCGAAGCAACCTCCACGTGGAAGGTTGCTTCGATCCCGGTACCTGCACCGTCAGCTACATCGTGCTGAACCCGGCCACCGGCCGCTGCGCGCTGATCGACACGGTGCTCGACTATGACGCATCGTCGGGGCGCATCAGCCATGCGAGCGCGGACAAGCTGCTTGACCGTGTGCGCGAGCTCGGCGCCCAGGTCGACTGGATACTGGAGACCCACCTGCATGCCGACCACCTGTCGGCGGCGCCATACCTGCAGGCCATGCTGGGTGGAAGCACCGGGGTGGGGGCCCGTATCACAACGGTTCAGAGGGTGTTCGGCGCGCTGTTTCATGCCGGCGCCGACTTCCGCGCCGACGGCAGCCAATTCGACCGTGTGTTTTGCGACGGCGAGACCTTCGCGGTCGGTGCCCTGGAGGTCACCGTGATTCACACGCCCGGGCATACGCCGGCGTGTGTCAGTTACCTGGTGAGCGACGGGCAAGGGGGGGACGCCGCGGTGTTTGTCGGCGATACCTTGTTCATGCCGGATTTCGGGACGGCCCGGTGCGATTTTCCGGGCGGCGATGCGCGACAACTGTACCGCTCGATCCGGCGCCTGCTGGCGCTGCCGCCGTCCACCCGCATGTATACGGGCCATGACTATCAGCCGGGCAAACGAGCCGTGGCGTTCGAATCCACCGTCCGTCAGCAGCGTTACCTCAATATCCACGTCGGCGGCGGGATCAGCGAAGCGAGCTTCGTCGCGATGCGCACGGCGCGCGACGCGACCCTGTCCATGCCTGCGCTGATGCTGCCGGCGGTGCAGGTCAATATGCGGGGCGGCCGCCTGCCGGAACCGGAGGCCAATGGCACGCGCTACCTGAAGGTGCCGGTCGACACGCTGTGAGCGTGAACCATCCTCGCAACCCAGTGAACTTCATCAACTCGTCCGCGCGATCCCCCTTTCCGGGGCGACCGCCCGGACCACACTAACCCTGGAGTAGATTTTGGAATTTAGCATCAAATCATTCGAGAGCATCCCATCGCTGTTGACAGCGAAGTCCGGCTGTATCGCCGTCGGCGTGTACGAGGATAAAACGTTGTCGCAGGCGGCGTCGGTGCTCGATGCCGGCGGCGGAATCAGCGCGGCGCTCGCATCGGGCGACATCGGCGGCAAAGCCGGCAGCACGTTGCTGCTGCGTGGTGTGGCCGGTGTCGGTGCGCACAGGGTGTTGCTGGTCGGACTGGGGCCGGTGGGCGAGGTCACCGAGGCCGGCTTCGACCTGGCGCTGGCCGCGACCCTGGCGGCGTTCGGCACCCTTGGTTGCGCCGATGGGGTGGTGGCCTTGCCGTGCGATCAGGTCAAGGGGCGCACCGCGGCGTGGGCGGTGGCGCGGACGGTGGAGCTGGCGCGGCGGTTGCGCTATCGGCGCGACACGCACAAGAGCAAGCGTGATCCGTCGCCGGCCGGGGTGCAGGAAATCGCCATTCTGGCGCCGAACGTCAAGGCCAACCGGGCGGCGTTGACACAAGCCAGTGCCGTGGCGGACGGCGTCGAATTGGCGCGTACGCTGGCCGATCGGGCGCCGAACCTGTGCACCCCTGCCTACCTCGCCCAGGTCGCGCAGCGCCTGGGCAAGGCGCATGGCTTCGAGGTGGAGGTGCTGGAGCGCGGACAGCTGGCCGACTTGAATATGAACTGTTTCCTGGCGGTCGCCAACGGCAGCGACGAACCGCCCAAGTTCATCGTTCTCAAGCACATGGCGGGCAGGCTCAAAGATGCACCGGTGGTTCTGGTGGGGAAAGGCGTCACCTTCGACAGCGGCGGCATTTCGCTCAAGCCAGCCGCCGGAATGGACGAAATGAAATATGACATGGGCGGCGCCGCCGCCGTGCTTGGCGTATTTCGAGCGCTGGGCGAGCTGCGGCCGAAACAAAATGTTATCGGAGTAATCGCCTGTTGCGAGAACATGCCGTCGGGCCGTGCCACCAAGCCCGGGGACATCGTCACGTCGATGAGCGGGCTCACGATCGAGGTCCTCAATAGCGACGCCGAAGGACGTCTTATCCTGTGCGACGCGCTCACCTATGTGGAACGGTACAAACCGGCGGCCGTGGTCGATATCGCCACGCTGACCGGCGCGTGTGTCGTGGCCCTCGGCCATCACAACAGCGGGCTGTTCACGCGCGCCGATGCGGAACATGACGAGCTGGCGCAGGAGTTGCTCGATGCGGGGCGTCAGGCAAGCGACGGCGTGTGGCGTTTGCCGGTCGAGGCCGCGTATGCGGAGCAGCTGAAATCGAATTTTGCCGATCTTGCCAATATCGGCTCGCCCGGTGGCGGCGCAAGCGTCGCGGCCGCCTTCCTGGAAAATTTTACGAAAAACTACGTCTGGGCGCACCTCGACACCGCCGGCACCGCCTGGAAGACCGGCGCCGACAAGGGGGCGACCGGCCGCCCCGTGCCGTTGCTGGTGCAATTCCTGCTCAACCGCTCCTGAACAGCCTCCGCTCACTCACCAAGGACCACTATGTCGCCATCTCATTCCAAACATGCACGCGTGCTGATCCTGGGCTCGGGCCCGGCCGGCTATAGCGCCGCCGTCTATGCCGCGCGCGCCAACCTCCATCCGGTGCTGGTCACCGGCTCCGACCGGGGCGGGCAACTGATGACCACCACCGATGTGGAGAACTGGCCCGGCGATCCCCTGGGCGTGCAAGGCCCGGACCTGATGGGGCGGCTAATGGAGCACGCCGAGCGCTTCAATACGCAGATCGTGTTCGACCATATCCACACGAGCTTCCTGAACGAGAAACCGATTCGCCTGCTCGGCGACAACACGCAGTACACGTGCGACACGCTGATCATCGCCACCGGCGCCTCGGCCCAGTATCTGGGCTTGCCGTCGGAGCAGGCCTATATGGGCATGGGGGTCTCCGCCTGCGCCACCTGCGACGGATTTTTCTATCGCGGCAGGGAGGTGGCCGTGGTCGGCGGCGGCAACACGGCCGTGGAAGAGGCGCTGTACTTGTCCAACATCGCCAGCAAGGTCACCCTGATCCATCGCCGCGACAAGTTCCGGGCCGAGCCGATCCTGATCGACCGCTTGCTGGCGAAAGTGGCGGAGGGCAAGGTGGTGCTGAAATACAACCATACGATGGCGGAGGTGCTGGGCGATGCCTCCGGCGTAACGGGCATCGCGATCAAGTCGGCGCGGGACGGCGCCGAGCAGCGCATCGCGCTACACGGTGTCTTCATCGCCATCGGTCACAAACCCAACACCGGCATCTTCGAAGGCCAATTGGCCATGCACAACGGCTACCTGAAGACCACCGCCGGCAGCGAGGGCATGGCGACGGCCACCAGCGTGCCGGGCGTGTTCGCCGCCGGCGACGTGCAGGATCACGTCTATCGCCAGGCCATCACCAGCGCCGGCAGCGGCTGCATGGCGGCGCTCGATGCGCAGCGCTACCTGGAAGCGCAGGGGTAGGCCAATGGAACAGGGAGGCAGATCGGCGGCGCTGGCCGTTGCCCGGCGGCCGGCGCGGCCACAACGGCTTGACGGCATCGCTTGCTTGTCCGTCGCCTTCAATTTTTTTTCAGGCCGCTCATGAGTACTTTTTCTTCCGGCGTCGTCGCCTCGCGATTGACCCGTTTGCGGCGGCACATGGTGGCCAGCGGCGTCGATGCGGTGCTGGTGCCATCCTCCGATCCGCATCTGTCCGAGTATCTGCCGGACCGCTGGCAGGGGCGCCGGTGGCTCTCGGGGTTCACGGGATCGGCGGGAACGCTGGTGGTCACCGCCGATTTTGCCGGCGTGTGGACCGACGGCCGATACTGGCAACAGGCCGAGGCCGAGCTGGCCGGCACCGGCGTTGAAGTCATGAAAATCCTGCCGGGTGCGGGGCCGGTGTACATCGCCTGGCTGGCGCAAAACTTGTCTGCCGGGCAGAGCGTGGCCGTCGACGGCGATGTGCTGGGCTTGTCCCTTGCCATGCCGCTGCGGCAGGCGCTGGCCGCGCGCGGCATCGCGCTGGCGGCACACCTCGATCCGCTGGCAACGGTATGGGAAGACCGGCCTGCATTGCCTACCTTGCCTGTCGTGGCGCATGCGGCGCCCTACGCCACCACCGGTCGCCGCGAAAAGCTGAAGCGGTTGCGCGCGGCCATCGGCCGGGCCGGCGCCAACCTGCACCTGATTTCGGCGCTGGACGACATCGCCTACCTGTTCAACCTGCGCGGTGCGGACGTCGAGTTCAATCCGGTGTTCGTGGCCCACGCGCTCGTCGGACCGCAACACGCCATCCTGTTCGTGGCGGACGGCAAGGTGCCGCCGGCGCTGCGCGACATCCTGGCTGAGGACGGCGTGGACCTCGCGCCGTACGCGGCGCTGCAGGGGGCGCTGGCCGCGCTGCCGGCGGCGTCGACCGTCGTGTTGCTCGATCCGCGCAAGGTCACGCTCGGCATCCGGCAGGCCATCGGCAACGACGTTGGCGTGGTGGAGGGAGTCAATCCCACCACGCTGGACAAGGCGATCAAGACCGCGGCGGAAGCGGACCACATCCGCATGACGATGCTCGAGGATGGCGCGGCGCTGTGCGATTTTTTTGCGTGGCTGGAACAAGCGGTGACCGCGCCCGGCTATGGTGCCGCAGGTGGCGCGGCGCCGCTGACAGAGCTCGATCTCGAGGCCCGGTTGCAAGCGGCGCGGGCGCAGCGCCCGGGGTTTGTGAGCCCCAGCTTTGGCACCATCGCCGGTTTCAACAGCAATGGCGCCATCATGCACTACCGCGCCACGGCCGCGCACCATCGGCAGATCGTGGGGGATGGATTGCTGCTGATCGATTCAGGTGGCCAGTACCTCGGTGGCACCACGGACGTCACGCGCATGGTGCCGATCGGATCGGTCGGCGCCGAGCAGCGGCGCGACTGCACGCTGGTGCTCAGGGCGCTCATCGCCCTGTCCTCGGCGCAGTTTCCGCTCGGGGTGAAATCTCCGATGCTCGATGCGATCGCCCGCGCGCCGATCTGGGCGGCCGGCATCGACTATGCGCATGGCACCGGCCATGGCGTCGGCTATTTCCTCAACGTCCACGAGGGGCCGCAGTCTATCTCGTGTTCGTCCGCGCCGGAACCGGCCACCGCCATGGAGCCGGGCATGGTCACCTCGGTCGAGCCGGGCATATATCGTCCCGGACGCTGGGGCGTGCGGATCGAGAACCTGGTGCTGAACCAGCCTGGCGACAGCGGCGAATTCGGCCACTACCTGCGTTTCGAGACGCTGACCTTGTGCCCGATCGATACCCGCTGCCTCGACGTGTCGATGCTCAGGGACGACGAACGGGCCTGGCTCAACGCCTACCACGACACGGTGCGGCGCAAGCTGCTGCCGCTGCTCGCCGGCGAAGCGCTGGCTTGGCTGCTCGCCCGGACCGAGGCGGTCTAGCGTCCTCAAAAAAACGGCCTCCGAAGAGGCCGTGGGATGCGGTGGCGAGGCGAGGTCAGGCTGGCGTTGCGGATGCGAGTGCCGTTTCACCCTTGCCGAAGGCCATCAAGTCCAGCACCTGCAGCCCGGCCAGGTCCTGCTCGATGTTGCCGGCCGATGCCGCGCGGCTCGGCGTTTCGGCGCGCAGCCAGCGGTCGACCGCGGCCCTGACCTCCTCGAGTTTGCAGGCCAGCACGCCGGTGCGGAACTGCCGGCGTGCGGCAAGATCGATGCCGCGCTGGTGCAGGGTCCAGGCCGCGGTCACCGTCTCGAACGGCGACGCCGGATGGTCCAGCTTCTGGATCACGCAGATGATGGCTTCCTCCAGCTGTTCGCTGGAGAACGCCGTGTCCATCACGCGCTCGAGCGCGGTCGCGAAGTCGGCATAGGTTCCGGCCAGGCGCGGGTCGCGGTAGGAACTCATCGTAAACGTGCCGGCGCTCTCCACATAGCCGGCGTAGCCACCGTAGGCGCCGCCGCGTTCGCGCAGCGCCTGGTGCAGCAGCTGGTGCGACAGCAGCTGGGCTGCGACGGCCAGCGCCGGCGCGTCGCGATGGCGCAGGTCGGGCGTGGCCCAGGCGATGTGGCAATGGTTGATCTGGCTGGACGCGTACAACGCCACGTTGGCCGGCGCTTGCTGGATGGCCGGCGGCGGTGCCGCCGCCGCATCCGCCTGCGCCGTGTGCGCCGGGAACAGTTCGCTCAGTGCCTGTCCATCGTCCCCGGAGCCGGCCAACAGGATCGTGCGCGGGCAATTCGTCACCCGTTCGTGCAGGCGCGCCAGGCGCTCGCTGATCTGCTGCAAGCCCCGCGGCGTCGCCAGCAGTGCCTGGAGTCCGGCAAGGAAGGGCACGAAGGCCGCGCCATCGGTCGCATGTTCATACGCACGCAGCGGCGACAGCGGCGCGCTCGCGATGATGCGCGCGTAGCGGTCGCCGTCCTGGGCCAGGCTGTCCAGGCGCTGGTGCGCCATCTGGTCGATCAGGAAGCGGATCCGCGCTTCCTCGTCGAAGCGCGGGCGGTAGATCCAGGCGTCAAGTACGGCGGCGATCTGCACATGTTCCTCGCGCAGCGCGCCGGCGAAGAAATTCACCGAGACATGCAAGGCGCCGTCGGCGCCCTGTGCGGCGTTCGCGCCAATGGCATAGCGCGACACCTGGGCGCCGCGCCAGGCGCCGGCCTGCTCGAAATCCATGCCGGCGACACCGAGGTCTTCGCGCAGGCTGGCGTAGAGCGAGAGCCAGGGCCAGTCTTCCTCGGCCAGGGCGCTCGCGTCGAACTGGACGCGGGCGTAGGAAATGCCGTTCGATGGAATGCTGAAGACGTACTTGCCGGCGCCGTTCCCGACCACCGCCGGCAGCGCGAGTGGTTGCGGGCTGACGTCGGCGGGCCGGATGCGCGGCAACACGGACGAGTCGACCGGCGCGCGCTGCAGTGCATCGAGCGCGTCGCCTTCGGCCGCGATGCGATCCAGGTCGGCGGGCGAGAGCGTCGCCTGGATCGCGTCGAGCCTGCCGCGCTCAATGGCGGCGCGGTCGGCGAAGTACGCGGCATCCGGTCGCACCCGGGCGTCCAGCCGCGCCGGATTGTCGAGCAGCTTGTTGCGCACCATGCGCGGGAAGAAGTCCGGATCGGCGACGTCGCTGCGCAGGCGCTCGAGCACGCCGGCGTTGTCGAAGGCGGCGATCGCATCGCCGCCGCGCATCACCACGGGCAACGCGTTCAGCATCCGCGACAGCACGTTCGGCATGCGCCCGCCGGAGGTATCGCGCTGATCGAAGGTGCTGTCGCGCAGGGAGGCCTGCAGGGTGGCGGCGGGGACGCCCGTCTCGGCGACCCGCTCCAGCGTGCGCCACAGCAGGCTGCGCGCGCTTGCCGTTTGCGCTTCGGTCAGGCCCTCCATGCCGAGGTGGAACAGGATCTGTCGCGCGCCGGCATCGAAGCCGTTGATTGCGGCGGGGCGCCCATAGCCGGCCGACTCCATGGCCTGGCGCAGCGGCGCCGATGCGTCACCCAGGAGCCCGGCTTGGAGCAGCTCGGCGTGGTGGTAGGCAAGCGGGTCGGCCGCTTCGCCGAGCACCCAGGACAGTTGCACGCCATGGTCTGCCGCGCCGCCGCCCCGGGCGGGGATGGCAATGGTCGCCGTGCGCGGCGCCGTCACGCTGGCCAGTTGCGGCAGGCGGCGCGGCGCCTTGCCCGGCAGTTCGGCCAGCACGCGCTCGGCGATGCGCTGCTGGACCTCGGCCGCCGCGATCGGACCCGACGACATGAATACCGCCTGCGACGGGTGGTAGTGGCTGGCATGGAATTGCTTGAGCATTTCGTGGCTCAGTTCCGGAATCGCGAGGGGATCGCCGCCCGACTCCACCGCGTAGGTGGTGCCCTCGAGCAAATGCTCGGTGAGGCCGCCGTGCAGCGCCCGCATCGGATCGGTGAAGGCGCCCTTCATCTCGTTGAAGACGACGCCCTGGTAGTTCAGCTTGCCGTCCTCCAAGGTGTAGCGCCAGCCCTCCTGTCGGAAACTCAGATAGTCGAGCTTGGGGAAGAAGGTGGCGTCCAGGTAGACGTCGAGCAGGTTGAAGAAGTCATTGCGGTCGGTGCTGGCGAAGGGATACACCGTGCGGTCGGCATAGGTCATCGCGTTCATGAAGCTGGCGGTCGAGCGGCGCAGCATCGAAAAGAAGGGGGCGCGCACCGGATAGCGCCGCGAACCGCACAAAGCCAGGTGCTCGAGGATGTGGGCGCGGCCGTCGCTGGACTCGGGGACCGTCGGGAACGCGACCAGGAAGGTCAGGTCGGCGCGCTCCGTGACCAGGTGAATGTGGCGCGCGCCCGACGAGGGCTCGAGGTATTCCTCGACCGTCGTATGCAGGGCGGGAATGGCGTGGCTGCGAATTTTTTCAAAGGCGATCATGGGTCACACCCGCTTGAGTTGTGCGACCAGCACTTCGGCCGCGCGGCGGTTGGCGGCCACGTAGGCGGCCTGGTCCATCCGATTCTTGTTGCGTAGCGTAGCCGCTATCTCGGGATGATGCTCTTCGAGCAGCGAAAAGACGGTTATTCCCTGCTCCTGCAATTCCGGCTGGTCGGCCAGATAGGTATTCCACATGAGTTCGAGGTGGACACGGATCCGGTCATCGTCTTCCTTGGTGTAGCCGGATTCGGCGTCGGCCTTTTGGATCGCTGCGCGGCTGTAGACGCGCAGCGTGTCGAACACGACTGCCTTCGAGGTCGCCGGATCCCAGGCGGCGGTTTCGGCGCATGTGGACAGCGCCTGCAGCAGTTCCGACGGCTGGGCATCGGTCAGCGCCGTCGCGGTGCGCCGCGCGGCACGCCATTCGGCCGGGGCCGGGCGCTCGCCCGCTTGCACCCGTCGGTGCAAGCCTTCGACCTCGGCCAGGGCTTGCCGCAGTTCGGCCGGCACGTCCGCCAGTGCGGCGACGAAGCCGCCGGCGTCACCGAGCGCATCCAGGATGACGCCGCTGGCTGCTGTGGACACGTCCGCACCGGGGCGGATGGCGTCCAGCACCGCGACGCCGAACGCCAGCGCGGCGTCGATGGACTCCTGCTGAGCGGCGATGCCGTCCGCCGCCGTGGCGAGCCACTGAGGCAGGCCGAGTTCGCTTTCCCAGCCAGCCAGGTCTTCGCTTTCCAGAATGCATCCGACCAGGCTGCCCTTGCTGCCGTCCCACGCGAGCGGACCGGGCGCGAGTTCTTCGCTGGCGGCATGGCGGCGCAGGCGTTCGATGGCGCTGTCGCGGATTGCCGGCATGGATTGATAGGCGTGCAGCGTCATTCAGGCCTCCAGCTTTTCATCGATCAGGGCCGCCAGGCGGGTTTTGGACTGGGTGCCGAGCAGGCGTCCGCATTCTTTGCCTTCCGAGAACAGCAGCAGGGTCGGCAAGCCGCGCACCGCGTGCTGTTCCATCACCTGGCGGTTTTCGTCGGCGTTCACCTTGACGATGCGCACTTCCGGATATTCGTCGGCGAGGTCGGCCAGGATCGGCGCCAGCGCCTTGCATGGGCCGCACCAGTCGGCCCAGAAGTCGACCAGTACCAGGCCCGGGGCCTTGAGGACCTCGGTCTCGAAGGAGGCGTCGGTCGCGTTGAGGATGGACGATGTCATGTTGTTTCCTATGTAAAATTGAAAAAGGTCAGGGCAATCAGGGTATCAGTCGTGCCCGCCGTTGTGTCCTGAAGGAATTGGCGGTTTTGTTCTGACGGTATTGCATACAGTTTCAGTACAGTTTGGCGGGGCGCTCGCCTATGCGATCTTGCCGGTCGCAAGCGGGGCCGCGGCGCCGATCTCGAGCACGTGGTCGTGGAAGCGGGCCAGTTCCGGCCGGTGCGCCACGCTGATGATCGCCGCGTTCGGCAGGGACTGGACCAGCGCCGTATACAGGCGCGTCTCCAGTTCCGGATCGAGCGCGCTGGTCGCCTCGTCGAGAAACACGAAGTCCGGGGCATGCAAGAGAACGCGGGCGAAGGCGACGCGCTGTTGTTCGCCCCCGGAGAGCTGCTGGCGCCAATTGTCGTAGGCGGCGATGTTCGTGATCCGCTGGTCGAGTCCGCATATCGCGAGCACTTGGCGGCAGTGCCCGTCGTCGAAGTCGTCCGGCGCATGCGGGTAGCACAGCGCGTCCTTGAACGGGCCGGTCGGCAGGTAGCTGCGCTGGGGGACGAACATGATCTTCGCCCCTTGCGGCAGCGCCACCTCGCCGGCGCCGTAGGGCCATAGTCCGGCGAGCACGCGCAGCAATGTGCTCTTGCCGACTCCCGACGGACCGCGCACAAGCCAGCGCTGGCCCGGCGCGATGCGCAGGGGCTGGATCCGTGCCAGGGGGCGCTGCAGCGGGTCGAGGAGAGCCAGCGGTCCGGTCTCGAGCGCCGCCGCCGGCCGCTGTGCGACGGCAAAGCCGCTCTGGCGCAGCCGCGCCTTGTGGATCGCCCACTCCAGATCGCGCAAGCGGTTGGCGAGGGCGATCCAGTCGGTGAACGACTGGTAGGCCTGGCTGAAGAAGTTCAGTGAGCCGCTGAGCATGCTGTAGGCGCCGGCGACGCGGGTCACGCCGCCCAGCGTGATCTGGCCGCTCAGGTACAGGGGCAGGGCGGCGATGGTCGGCAGGGCAGTGAACAAATGACTGTAGGTGAACGAGGTCAGCATCACCTTGGCGCGCCGGATGATCAGGGCGGCCGTGTTGTGGCGCACCCGGACGAACAGCCCGCGCAGGCGCCGATCCTCGTTGGCCGCGCCGCCGTAAAACGCGATCTGCTCCGCGTTTTCCCGGATCTGCATGGCGCCGAAGCGGAAGTCCGCTTCGACGGTCTGCTTTTCCATGTTGAGGCCGACGAGCCGCTTCCCGACCCAGTGCATCAGGGCAAGGCTGCCGATGTTGTAGGCATAGGCGATGAACACGAGCATGCCATGGATGGCGAAGTCCACGCCGCCGATCGCGAAGCGCACCACGCCCGACAATTCCCACAGCAGGAAGGTGTAGGTCACCATGCTGACAATCACGCCCAGGAAGCTGAAGAACAGGTTCAGCGACTCGGTGGTGAACAGTTTGACGTCTTCGGCGATCCGTTGGTCGGCGTTGCTCAGCGCACCTTCACGCTCGATGTCGTAGAAGGCATGCGCAGCCAGCCACTCGCGCTGGAGATTTTCGGTCATCCAGGTTCGCCACCTGAGTTCGAGGAAGTTCTGCACGGAGGTGCTCATCACACTCACCAGCCCGATGCACACGCCGGCGACGACGCTCGCGGCCAGTACGGGCCAGATTTTTTCCCACTTCATGGTCAGCAGGGAATCGGTCACATCGCCTGTCAACCGGTTGACCCATAAGTACAGCGATGCACCGCCGAATATATTGGCCAGCATAATGGCGAGCATGGCGTACACCTTCCAGCTCCCGACCTGGCGCCAGTAGCTGAATACGAAGGGAAGCAGGCGCGGCCTGGCCGGTTCTTGCGGTGTCTTGAGCATTGTTCGACTTACCTCAGGTTATTGGAAGCTGCGCTTGACCGTCAGCGCGTACACGCGTCCAGGCAGTACGGGAACGAAGGTTTCGGCGCTCGTGGTGCCGTAGAGGGTGCGGTCAAGCACGTTCTTGACACCCAGCGTCGCGTTCCAGCGACCGCTCGTGTAATACAGGCTGGCGTCGACCTGGGCGCCGCCCGGCACCATGAACGGCAGGTAGGGGGAGCCCAGGCTGCTGCTGTTCGCCGACACGCCCACGCCGACGCCGAGACCCTTGAGGTCTGCGCGCTGGAACTTGTAGACGGCCCACAGATTGGCCTTGTGCTTGGGCTGGCCGGGGAACAGCGTCGTCGCATCGCCGGTGTCTTTGATCTTGGTGTATGTATAGTTGAAGATGGCTTCCAGTCCCGGCAGCAAACGGCCCTGGGCGTCGACTTCCACACCTTCGGTGCGTTGCGCCTTGCGCACGTTGTAGCAATCGTTGATCAGGTCATACTGCAGCCTGTTCGACTGTTGCAGGGAGAAAGCGCTGGTGGTGAGTGTGAAGCGGCTGTCGAGCAGGTCGAACTTGGCGCCGACCTCGCGGTTCGTGGTGAGGTTCGGGGGCACAAAGCCGCCGCCGCCGCAGGCGAGGGCCGTGCTCGGCTGGAAGCCTTGCGCAAAGCTGCCGTACAGGGAAGTCTGGTCGTTCAATTGGTAGACGAGGCCGACGCCGGGGGTGGTGTGATAGGTGGTCGATTCCGGATCGTGGTAGAGGAAGTTGTCGGGCGTGGCGTAATAGGTCGTCGTGCCCTCGGGGGTGGCGTAGCGGTTGCGCCGCAGGTTGAGCAGCAGATTCCACTTTTCGTAGGAAATCAAGTCCTGCACGTAGATGGCGCGCTGGCGCTGGCCATTGACGAAGCCGGAAGACTTTCCGGTTGTGCGGTCGCGCACGCTTGGAATCTCGGGCGGCGGTGTCAGCGGATATAGCTGTATGGTCAGGGCATCGGACCCGTACTGTGTTTGGGTCTGGTCGAAATTGGTGTGATTGAAGCCGACGGAGAGCTTGTGGCGCAGTTCGCCAGTTGGCACGTTGAATCGCAGGTAGTGGTCGCCGCTCAGCGTATCCTCGGTCCGCATCATGCGCTCACCGTAGAGCTCGATGTCCGGCCGCGGCGAGTCCGGCGCGGCGCCTTTCGCATACAGCAAGCCGCTGGGGGAAGGGATGCGCAGGTCCAGGTCCTGATGCGTGTCCTGCACGCGGCTGATCAGGACGATGTTGTCGCCGATTTTCCGCTCCAGTTGATAACCAAAGCGGCGGACCCTGGTGTCGACCCCATCCGAGGGATTGGCCAGCAGCCGCTGGGGTGTCGGCAGGATTACTCCGTCGCGGCGGGCCAAGGTGTAGCGCTCCAGCGGGACCTTGTCGTTGTTGTACTCGGCGCTGATGATGAAGTCGGTGGCGTTGTCCTTCCAGCGCAGGGCCTGCATGAACGACTTGGCGTTCTTGCCGTTCATGCCCACTTCGTTGCGGCGGGCGTCCTGGACGCTGGCAACCGTGCGGTAGGTGAAGCGCTTGTCCTCGCTGATCGCGCCCGACAAGTCGCCAGCGACAGTCTTGTCGTCGAAGGAGCCGTATTGCAGGGTGAGGTCGCGAATGGTTTCCGCCTGCGGCTTCTTGACTACGACGTTCACGGCGCCGCCCAGGGAGTCGCCGCCGGACAGGATGGCTTGCGGACCTTTCAGCACTTCGACGCGTTCGACCGCGAACACGCTGCGCGAGGTCGCGCTGTTGTCGGTAATGCCATTTGAATCCGAACTTGCGGAAAAACCGCGGATGCCGAAAGTGGTGGTGCTTTGCGGCGTTTTATTGAAGGACATGCCGCTGACGTTGCGCAGCGCCTCGGTCAGGTCGGTTGCCTGCTGCGATTCGAGCACCTTGCTGGTGATGAGCGTCACCGAGCCCGGCACCAGGTGCAGGCTGGTGCCGCTGCGCGTCGAGGTGTCTGAGCGGTCCGCCTTGAATTCCGTCTCGGCCTGGTCGCGTTTGGCGACGATCTCGACCCTGGTCGACCGGGTGACGACCAAGGTGCCCATGCCATCCACGATCAACTCGTGCTTGGTGCCGGCCAGGGCCTGGCGGATGGCCGCTTCGGCGTCGAGCTTGCCGTTCACTGCGCTGGCGCCGGCCAGATCGGCGCCGTCGAACACAATCGGGCGGCCGCTGATCCTGGCGATCTCGTCCAGCGTCCGCGCCAGCGGACCGGGTTTCAGGTCGTAATCGTGCATCGCGGCCGCCCCCGTGGCGGCAGGGATTTGCTGCGCCCAGGCGCCGGGCAGTGCGTTCAACGCAAAAAGACTGGCGAGTGCGGCGGGAAGAATCAGCTTGCGGGGGGCGAAACGTGAACCGTTGCGATGCATGGTGGACACCCTTTGTTTTTGGAAAATGGTGATACGTAATATAATTTATTAGTTTCTGTCATACTAGTGTAACAACAGTACAGTTAAGCGCCATTTCCTCCTTTTCGTACTGAAAGGTCGGGCAGGTTGGAATTCCAGATCACATTTTCAGGAGCATTCATGCCACGAGGACGTCCGGTTCATCGCCCTGCGCTCACATTTAGCAAAGAAACGCTTGCGAAACCATCCGTCGGCGCCGAGCGGCTATCGCTGGTGGACCGGATCTTCAACCGGATCGTCGTCGAGATCCAGGCTGGCCGGCTTGCGGCGGGCAAGCGTGTGCATTCCGTGCGCCAGCTGGCCGACGAGTGCGAGGTGAGCCGGGATACCGTGGCGCGCGCCTACGACAAGCTGGTCGCCCACGGGCATCTGGAATCGCGCGCTGGTTCAGGATTCTTCGTCAGGCAGCATGGGCGGGCGACATGGACCGGGATCGATGCCGCGGCCTCGCAGTTCCTGCCTGAATGGTGGCGCTTCCTGCTGGTGCAGCCGGTGGGCAACCTTGCCAGTACTCCGGGACTCGGCCTGCTTCCGCCGGACTGGCTGGACGAGACCGGGTTGTCCAAGGCCATGCGGGCGGTTGCCCGGGGCAGCGTGCGCAGCTTAAGCGGCTATGGCGACGCGATGGGCTATTTGCCACTGCGCCAGCAGCTGCAGGCCAAGCTGCGTGACGTCCATATCGATGCGCCGGCGGCACGCATTATGATTACGGCCGGAGCCACGCAGGCGATTCACTTGATTGTGCTGGCCAAGCTGCGTGAGTCCGGTGAGCCCGTGCTCATCGAGGATCCGACCTCGTTCCTGCTGCGGGACCGTCTGATGGCGTGCGGGCTTGCGCTCTTGACCGTGCCGCGCGAGGCCGACGGTCCCAACCTCGAGGTCCTGCGAGAGCACTGCGTCAGGCACCGCCCACGCTTCTTCTTCTGCAGTTCGGTGCTGCACAATCCTACCTCAAGCCACATTTCGCCGCACAAGGCCTTCCAGATCCTGCGGCTGGCCGAAGAATTCGACTTGACCATTGTCGAGGACGATACTTACAGCGACTTGCTGTCACCGGGCGCGTCCTCGCCCGCAACCCGGCTTGCCAGCCTGGACCAGTTGCAGCGCGTGGTCTACATCGGCAGTTTTTCGAAGACGATTTCGCCAGGGCTGCGCGTCGGCTACCTGTGCGCCGCTCCGAAATTTATCGAGTGGTTGATGGTTTATCGGACCGTCAGCGAAATCGCCGGCACTTCGGTGAGCGAGCGCATCGTGTACCAGTTGCTGTCGCAGGGCAGCTACCGCCACCATTGCGCGCAATTGCGGGGCCGGCTCGACGAATATCGCCAGCCGGTCATTGAGGCATTGAGGGGGCTGGGTTGCGGCGTCGAGCGTGAGCCCCACGCGGGGATGTATGTGTGGGCGAGTTTGCCGTATGGACTGAATGCCGTTTCGCTGAGCGACGAGCTGTTCAAGCAGGGGCACCTGCTGGCGCCCGGCGACCTCTTTTCGTCGGCGCCGACCGCCGCTTCGAATATGCGCTTCAACGTCAGCCGGACGCTGGATACGCCGGCGTTGCCAGCGCTGCGGCGCTTGATCGAGGAGCGGGCCACAAAGGCTTAGCGCGCCATGGGACCGGCTATCGGCGCCGTCCACGCGACTTTCTGGCGCTGAGATGTATCCCACCCTCTCCGCCATGAATAACGGTGGAGGAAAAAGGATACCGCGGGGAGGTTTTTCCCGTGCCCGTTTTCGCTGTCGTGCGACGTGGCGAAAATGGCAATGCTATGATCGCCGCATTGAACCAATGCGAGGCTATATGGGCGGGAAAGCGATCATCAGACTGGGCGACAAGACGTCGCACCACGGCACGGTACTGGAAGGTCATCAGGACGTGATCGTCATGGGCAAGCCGGTGGCCGGCGTGGGCCACAAGGTGAGTTGCCCCAAATGCCGGGGCACGCACACCATCGTCGAAGGCGCGGTCACGCACACCATCATGGGCATCAGCACCGCGGTGGAGGGGATGAAGACTTCCTGCGGCGCCGTCCTCATCGCCTCTCAGCAGACCGACACCATTGGCTGAGCGGCGGCGCCTGTTCGCGGTAACGGAGGCCGACGCGCCACGCGTGTTGAGCCTGCTGGCCGCACATGCGAACGATATAAACAGTTTTACACGTTATAGCGAACGCCGGGAATTTGGCGGCCATGTCGTCGAACTGGCGACCGATTCCGTGGCTGTGATCCAGGCGCTGGACGCCATGCGTTTGCGTCCACCCGCGCCATGGCTGGCCTTTCCCGACATCGATGCCGGCGGAACCGGCAGCCTGCAGGGCAGCCTGGACTATTGGTGGAACTGGCTCTGGATGCCGTACTGGAATAGCGCCACGCCGGACGAACGCGAACAATGGCTCGCGCTAGCCTCGGACGACTGGCGCGAGTTCATCGAACTGCACGTCTAGGCCGCGTCGCCGCAGCACTTCTTGTACTTCTTGCCGCTGCCGCAAGGGCAGGGATCGTTGCGGCCGACTTTCGGGCCTTTGGGCGGATGCCAGTGGGCGTTGATCTGGATGACCGATGGCGTCACCGCGTCGGCCCATGCGTCGCCTTCGCGCTGGAACGGCGCCAGCCACTCCGGATGGGCCGCCCGCAGCGGCGCCCACGCCGCAGCGTCGGCCTGCATGCCGGCCACGAATCCCTCGCACCATTGTTCCGGCCCCCAGCTGCCGCCGCATTCGTAAATCGGCTCGAAGCTGGACGGATCCTTGCTCATCCACGTGCGCATGTAGTGGTAGTGGCGCAGCAGCAGCGGCTCGGCGGCCGGATTCTTCAGGGCCGCGGGCAGCCAGCTTTCCGGCGCCGGCGAGCCCGGGCCGATGACCACGGCGGTCAGGAAGCCTTCCAGCCAGGACACGTCCTGCAGGGCGTCCAGCGCATCGTATTCGTCGTCGTTCAGTGGGGTGTGCTGCATGGGGGAGGCCTCGTTGACTGTGTGAGCCGACATTCTACGCACCAATCATGTGGCGATGTTTGCGAGTTTGGCAATATGATGCGTGCCACACAATACCAACATTCAAGGAGCAACCATGAACCCGATTAAAACACTGGCCGCAGCCAGTTTGCTGATGAGCGCCATGTGGGCCCAGGCATCGGCCCCCGCCGCCGCGCCGGACGCGGCCCAGGTCAAGGCCGCGCACGACCTGCTGGCGTCGATGCAGGCCGAGAAGATGGTGCGTACCACCGCCGGCATGAGCAAGTACCCCAGTCCGGCCCAGCGCGAGCTGATGATGGCCAAGCTCGACAAGCTGCCCAACGAGACCGTCTACAGCCGCCTGGCGCTGCCGGTGGCGCGCCTGATCAGCACCGAGACGGCGGTCGAGATGACCCAGTACTACCAGTCCAGCTACGGCCAGAAGGTGCTGACCCAGACCTACAACGGCCCGCCGCGCCTGTATCCCGCCGACCCGACCCCGACCGCCAAGGAAAAGGTCGAGTTGAAGAAGCCCGCCTTCGTCAAGGCCAACCAGGAGTTCAAGGCCGCCGAGCAGGCCATCCACCATGAAGCCTTCCTGCTGATCGGCGAGATCAACAAGGGCAAGTAAGCTATTTCGCCTTCGGTGGCGCCGGCTGGATTTTGGGCGTCTGGACAACCAGCACATGCTTGTCGACGGCGCCCGACTTTTCCTGCCTGACCACCAGCACGGCGACCGGGCGGTTGTCGTGCACCGACCGTGGATGTCTTGGAAACAGCATCTTCTTCCCCGAATGATTGTTGTTGAAGTCGCACATGGGCACGGCGGCGGCTTTTGCAAGTTGTTAAATAGTAAAAAGTATTGGATACTCCAGCTTTCACTCCACAAGGAAGTCCGATGCTGAAGAAACTCGCTCTTGCCGCAGCCCTGTTGCCGATGGCCGTGCAGGCCTCCAATCTGCCGGACTACCCCTTCATCCACGTCGGCGGCGAAGGCTTCCTGCGGGTGATGCCCGACATGGGCGAGATCGACTTCGACATCAGCGCCTTCGACGCCGACACCAACGCCGCCGTGGCCGTGGTGCAGGCGCGCGTGGCGGAGGTGCAGGCCTTGCTGGCCGAGCAGGGCGGCGATCCCGGCAAGGATACCGAAGCCGAGGCGTCCTTCCGCGACATGCGCAAGGAAATGCGCAAGTCCGCCAATCCCGATCCGAACGCCGCGCCGGAATACGAGATCCGCAGCGCCGTGCACATCGTCGTGCGAGACCTGACCAAGTGGCGCGCCATCATGACGGGCCTGCTGGGCAAGCCGAACATCGACCACATGAGCACGGGCTTCGGCAAGAGCGACCGCCTGCAGACCGAGCAGGAACTGACCGCCGTGGCGATCAAAGACGCGCAGCGCCGCGCCGAGGGCATGGCGGCCGGCTTCGGCAAGAAGGTGGGGGCGGTCACGGCGATCTCGTCGGGCCAGCTGCGCAACCTGACCAACGCCGTCGGCCTGCTGCCGGTGGACTTCTACAACAACCGGCGCGGCACCAATGCCACGTCGGCGGAAAAGGACTTCCTGTCGATCCAGTCGCTGCAATGGTCGCAGACGGTGGATGTGATCTTCCGTATCAAGTGAGCGTGACCTTTATCGACTGCCTGCCGCAGGGGCTGGACAACTCCGCGTGCAACGAGTTTATCCAAAGCGCGCCGTTGACGGCCTGGATGCCGGTGCTGAGCCATCTGCAACGCGAGTTCGGCCTGCCCGATGGTGTGTGGGAGAAGATCCCGCAAGGTTCCAACGCCTTGTTCGGACTGGGCGGCGAGGTGATCGTCAAACTGGTGCCGCCCAATTGGCGCCGGCAGGGCGACAAGGAAATTCTGGTGGCCCCGCTACTGGAGGGCAGGCTGTCGCTGCAAACGCCGCGCCTGATCGGCAGCGGGGAGATCGACAACTGGGTGTTCGTCATCACCAGCCGCCTGACCGGTGTCTTGCTGGCCGACGTGTGGCCGTCGCTGGATGTTGGGCAGAAGCGCGCGATCATGGTCCAGACCGGTCGGGTCCTGCGCGAATTGCGCGCCGTGGCTTTCGGCGAGAACATCGCGATCAAAGTGGATTGGCCGTCGTATCTGCGGGAGTTGACCGTCGGATGCCTGGCGCGCCACCAGCGCAGGAAGATGCCTGCGGGCCTGCTCGGCCAGGTGCTGCCGTATATCGAGGCGGCGGGTGAGTTTGCCAAAGCGGGCGAGGCGCGATTGATTCACATGGACATCCACCCGTGGAACCTGATGGCGAGGCAGGAAGCGGGCCGGTGGAAGCTGGATGGCTTGCTCGATTTCGGCGATGCGATCGTGGGCCATAGCGACCGCTTCGAATTGCTGACGCCGCTGATATTCATGGCGCAAGGGAATCCCATACTGCTCGATGCGTTGCTGGAATCTTACGGCGGGGCGGCCGATGCCAGCCCGACCGAGTTGCGGCGTCAACTGACGGCGTGCATGCTGATCCGGCCCGATTCCGACGTCATGTTCTGCGTGCGGCAAGTCCCGGCCAGCGGTCCCAGAGACAGCTGGGACCAAATTGCCGCCCAGCTTTTTTGGGGTCAGATACCGTCTTGAATGGCAAGCCCTTTCGATAAGTAATTAGGATCGAAAGGCTTGTCATTGTGTATCACCCCATAGATCAAGTGAGCCAGTTTGTGCATGACTGCACCGATCACGGCTTTCTGTGCCATGCCAGTCGCGGCAAGCCGCTCAGCGAATTGGCGCAGGATGGGGTTATGACGGCGCGCCACCAGGCTAGGCATATACAGCGCAGCGCGCAATGATGTATTGCCTGTTCGACTGATGGTCGTTCGTCCCCTCACTGAGCTTCCGGAGCTGCGTTGCTTGGGCGTTACGCCAAGGAAGGCGGCGAAGGCTTTCGCACTGACCAAGCGGCGGATATCGCCCAAACTCCCAATACTTTGGCCGCCGTGGTCATCCCGCGCCGGGGATTGTGGTGAGCAACTCCGCATCGTGCTTCAGGCCAGGATGGCGATCGATATGATCGTCGATGTCGCTTTCAAGCTTCTCAATTTCTGCGCTGAGCCAGGTGATATGCTGCCGCACGTGCTGCACCACCTCGTCCATTCCACCGATGGCTAACGCCTCCAGCCGGTTCTCTTCCTGCTGGCGGATATCCTTCAAGGCTTGAACGCGCTGTGTCCAGCGCGCAACTGGCGCTGTTCCAGCGGCGGCGGACTCAGGGCGCAGGCCGCATTGCTGCGCGCAGTAACGAGCGATCAGGCCGGCATCGATGGCATCGTTCTTGTTGCGAATATTCTCGCGTGGCCAAAGCCTTTGATGCAGGCCGGATTCTCCACGCTCACCATCAGGCCGGCCTGGTGCAACGCAAGCGCCACCGGCTCGGGAATACACCCGGTCGCCTCCATGCAACGATGCAGGACCGATAACGGCACCTTGGATTTGCCCAGCCAATCGAGCAGCGCTCGGTGACCTTCGATGGAGTTTTCCAGCACCTTGGTCTTGGTTTTCCGTTGACCAGCAGTGCAATATCTAATTTTCTCTTACTGACATCAATACCTACTGCTGCGTATATCGCATCCATTTTTGACCTTCCTCGTATGCAGGCTTACGCATTGACGCGATGGCCCAAGATACCGTTCGGACTTATCAAATGAAACAGGCAGAGGCACCTATCTGACCCACGTGCTCCATGGCACTAAGTCTGATCAGCGTCACTCCGCCCGGCCGCACTTACTTCGTTATTATCCGATGGAGATGCGGTACGCTCAATATACGAAGTCTGACATTCGGACACGGCCTCTGCCCTAGCGGGCCGCTACGGCAGGCCGTGTCCGAATGTCAGACTTGACCCCAACGGGGGTGCGCTGGCGCACGCTGGGCGGCGATCCGGCGCTTGTTTATCGGCGGCCGGCCCCTAATCTTTGAAGTAGATCGACTATTTCAAGGAGGACCGTCCCATGAACATCCGCGCCCACACCACGCCCGAGCCCGATATGCCGCCGCCACAGCCGGAAAAAGATCCGCCGCCCGACAATATGCCGCTGCCGGACCACGCCCCCATCGAGGAGCCGCAACCCAAACAGCCGCCGGTCAAAACCTGATGTCCTGTGAGAAAGTGTGATAGTTGTTGCTCAATGGATACATATTTTAAACTTTGTGTTGGCCGTCACACTGAGGTAATGAAAGTGTTTCTATAATTTAGTCATGTCATCGATTTTCCTCTCACGGAGAGCATCATGGGCAATTCCTTACACAACAAAATCTACCTCGGCCGTCGTAGCGTCGCCTTCAGTGCGAAGCGTGTCCAAGCCTTGATTTGTGTAGCGGCGTTTGCCACCATCGGCCTGATCTGGCTGGCGATCCGAGCGTTTTGAGCCACACTTTATTTTCGTTTTGATACGCCCGTGCCGCCGCCGCAGGCGCCGGAAGGGCGTATACCTTGCCGCCGCCCCGTCGGGCGCGTACCATGAGGGCCGCAGCAGTCTCTTATGGATAAAATGGCAATGAAGAACGAGAAATTAACGCAAGACGAATACAACGCACTCGATGAGGTCAAGCGCGGCACCCAGGGTGAGCGTGTCAGCGCCTGCGTGGGCCGCAACACCAAGCGTCTGGCCGGCATCAAGCTGTTCAGCATCGCCAGGAACGGCCGCATCTCGCTCACCGACAAGGGCGAGGAAGTGTTGTTCCTGCGCCGCTGCGTGCTGGGCATGCGCGCCATCGAGGCCGATCCGGCCAGCCCGCTCGACGCCGACGTCGCCCTGTTCCTCGGCAAGAAGTCCCACATCGTGCCGCGCGCCGAAGGCGGCTTCGAACTCAGCGACAAGGGCCGGGAATCGTTGGCCGATATCGCCAACCAAGGCTTGTAAGAAAAAACGCTCCTCCGGGGCGTTTTTTTTGCGGTAATGTAGAGGCATAACATAACAAGAAGAGACCGCCGGCCGCCATGAAACCGGATACCTTGCAGAAGTTCCGTAAACTGTTCGGCGTGCTGGTCGCGGCGGTGGCCGCGGTGCTGCTGCTGGTGTCGCTGTTCGTGGCCCATGTGCTGCAGGCCAGCCAGGCCCGCTACTACGCCAACGCGGCCGAGACCGCGCACAACCTGGCCGTCTCGCTGGAAAACTTCCTCCATTCGCATTTCGAAGAAGTCGACCTGGCCATGCGCCGCGCCGGCGTGGAGTTCCGCGACATGCAGACGGCGGGCCGCTTCGAGCCGGACAAGTTCAGCGCCTACCTGCGCACGCTGCGCGAACGCATCCCGAACGCCCAGGCCGTGCGCGGCTCGGACGCGGCCGGCCGCGTGGTCTATGGCGAACAGGTCGACCTCGCCCATCCGCAGGACCTGACCGTCCGCGAATTCTTCCCGCGCGCCAAAGTCGAGCACGAGCTGATCATCGGCCTGCCGGTCAAGTCGCGCATCAGCGGCGAGTGGGTGCTGCCGCTGGTCTACCCGCTGGCCATGCCGGACGGCAGCTTCGGCGGCACCGCCTACACGCTGATGAACAGCTCGCGGCTGACCGAGTTGTTCTCGTCGCTCAATATCGGCCCCCACGGCTCCATCGTGCTGCTCGACGACCGCCGCCGCGTGCTGCACCGCTATCCCTTCGTCGACACCATGGCCTTCGGCGACACCATCAAGGTCTCGCCGCAAACCCAGGCCATCCTCGAGGGCCGGCAAAAAGGCGGCACCTACAACATCCTCAGCGACCGCGATGGGCTGGAGCGCACGCTGAGCCTGCAGCGCGTCGGCCGCTATCCGCTGTACGTGGCGGTGGCGCTGGCCAGCGAGGATTTCCTGGCGCCGTGGCGCAAGGAAGTGCGCAACGCGCTGATCTTCCTCGGCGTGCTGATGGCCTTCGCGGCGGCGCTGCTGGCGGGCGTGTGGTACGCCATGCGCAAGCAGTCGCAGGCGGTGCACCAGTTGCTGGAGGCCGACCGCGCGCTGCAAGCCTCGCTGGCGCGGCTGACCGCCTCCGAGTCGCGCTGGCGCTCGCTGACCGAGGGCTTGCCGCAGATGGTCTGGACCGTCACCCCGGCGCTGCGCCTCGATTTCATCAGCCATCAATGGGAGCGCTTCAGCGGCATGCCGTCGGCGCTGCTGATCGAGGCGGGCGACTGGTCGCCGGTGCTGCATCCGGACGACCGCGCCGCGCTGCTGGCCGAATGGCGGCGCGCCGCCGCCACCGGCGACGCCTTCCGCTGCGATTGCCGGCTGCGCCGCCTGGACGGCGCCTGGCGCATCTTCGACAACCACGCGCTGCCGCAGAAGGACGGCGACGGCCGCGTCCTGGGCTGGGTGGGCAGCAGCACCGACGCCACCGAGGCCCGCGCCGCGCACGACGCGCTGCGGCTGGCCAAGGAGGCGGCCGACCAGGCCGGCCGCGCCAAGTCCGAGTTCGTCGCCAACATGAGCCACGAGATCCGCTCGCCGATGAACGCCGTGCTGGGCATGCTGCAACTGCTGCAGCAGACCGAGATGAGCGAACGCCAGCAGGACTATGCGGCCAAGGCCCACGCCGCCGCCAGCGCCTTGCTGGGCCTGCTCAACGACATCCTGGACTTCTCCAAGGTGGAGGCCGGCAAGCTGGCGCTCGATCCCCATCCGTTCCGGCTCGACAAGCTGTGGCGCGACCTGGCCGTGATCCTGTCGGCCAACGTCGGCAGCAAGAACATCGAAGTGCTGTTCCGCATCGACCCGCAGCTGCCGGCGCTGGTGGTGGGCGACGCGCTGCGCCTGCAGCAGATCCTGCTCAACCTGGCGGGCAACGCCATCAAGTTCACCGAGCAGGGCGAGGTGGTGCTGTCGGCCCGGCTGCAGGCGCGCGGCGCCGGCACGCTGACGATAGCCTTCGCCATCCGCGACAGCGGCATCGGCATTTCGGAAGAACAGCGGCTGCGCATCTTCGACGGTTTCTCGCAGGCCGAGGCCTCGACCGCGCGCCGCTACGGCGGCACCGGCCTGGGCCTGGCGATCAGCCAGCGCCTGGTGCGCCTGATGGGCGGCGAACTGGGCGTGACCAGCACGCTGGGGCAGGGCAGCGTGTTCGAATTCGCGGTCGAATGCGGTGTGGCGCCGGCATCGCCCGGGGCGCCCGACATCGCGCCGGCCGCGCCGGAGCGCGGGCTGCTCAAGGGCCTGAGCTGCCTGGTGGTGGACGACAACCCGATGGCGCGCATGGTGCTGAGCGAAATGGCGCAGTCGTTCGGCTGGCGGGTGGACGTGGCCGTCGGCGGGCGCGAGGCGCTGGCCGCCGTGACCGGACACATGGCCGCGCAACACCCCTACGACGTGGTGCTGATCGACTGGCGCATGCCGGCCTTCGACGGCTGGGAAACCAGCTGCGAGATCCGCAAGCTGGCGCCGCACGGCAAGCTGCCGCTGATCGTGATGGTGACCGCGCACGACCGCGAGCTGCTGGCGCAGCGCCACATGGAAATGGAACCGGTGCTCGACGGCTTCGTGGTCAAGCCGGTGACGGCGTCGATGCTGTTCGACGCGGTGGCCGACGCCCGCATGGAAAAGCGGGCGCCGCTGGCGGCGGTGGCGCTGCCGTCGCTGCGGCGCCTGGCCGGCTTGCGCCTGCTGCTGGTGGACGACAATCCGGCCAACCAGCAGGTGGCCAGCGAGCTGCTGGGCAACGAGGGTGCGCAGGTCGAGGTGGCCAGCTCCGGGCGGATGGCGATCGACGCCGCGTCACGCCCCGGCCCGCCGCCGCACCTGATCCTGATGGACATCCAGATGCCGGAGATGGACGGTTACGAGGCGACGCACGCGATCCAGCGCCTGCTGGGTGCGCATGCCCCGCCCATCGTCGCGATGACGGCCAACGCCATGCCGGCCGACCGCGTCGCCGCGCTGGACGCGGGCATGGTCGACCACATCGGCAAGCCCTTCGACCTGGTCCAGTTGATCGCGGTGATCCTGCGGCATGCACGGCGCGCTGGCATGCCGCTGGGGATGGCGGCGCCGGCGGTGGAGGCCGCTGCGGCCGGCGTGGCCGACGCGGCGAACGTGGCGCCGCTGGCGGAGACCGGCATCAACAGCGCGGCGGCGTTGAAGCGCCTGGGCGGACTGCATTCGGTGTACCTGGTGGCGTTGCGCAGTTTTGCGGTGGAGGCGGGCAAGCTGTCGGCCCAGTTGCAGGCGGCAGGCGACGGGCAGGACGGCGGCGCGGCGCTGCCGCTGCTGCATACGCTCAAGGGATTGGCCGGCACCGTGGGCGCCGACCGCCTGGCCGGCCTGGCGCACCGCGCCGAGCAGGCGCTGAAGGCGGACCCCGGCGCGGCAGGCTGCGCGCAGCTAGCGCCGGTGATCGACGCCATCCCCGGCGTGGTGGACGAGATCGAACGCCTGGCGCGCCAGCTGGACCCGGCCGGCGCGCTGTCCCAGCTTTAGCGCGGCTGGAAACCGTCCGCGCTGATTTGCAGCTCGGTCACCTCGCCGTAGGTCTTGGCGATGTCGCGGATGGCGTCGGCTTTCCCCACCAGCACGGTTTGCAGCTTGGTGCGCGGGAAGTGCTTGTCCACCAATGCCTTGGCGCGCTCCGGCGTCAGGCTGTCGACATCCTTCATGAAGTTGTCGATCTGCTCGCGGCCGACCTTGGACGCGTACATATCGCCCAACAAGCCGGCCAGCTGCTCGCCGGTTTCATAGCGCGGCGGGAACTGGCCCTTGACGTAAGCCTTGGCCGATTCCAGCGTCGCCTGGTCGATGCCCTTGTCCCACAGACGCTGATAGGTCTTGTGCGCCAGCGCCAGTGCCGCCTCGGTTTTGGGCAGCGCGGTGAAGCTGGAGATGGCGAAGGTGCCGGTCTGCGCCAGCGTGGCGAACTCGCTGCGGGCGCCGTAGGTCAGGCCGGAGTTCACGCGCAGCTCGTCGTTTAGCCAGGAGGTGAAGCGGCCGCCGACGATGGTGTTGAGCACCTGCATGGGCACATAATCCGGATCGTTGCGGGCGATGCCGACGCCGCCGATCAGGAAGGTGGTCTCGATCGCATCGGGCTTGTTGACCAGCCACACGCGCGCCTTGTCGGCCTGCACCTTGCCGTTGTCCTGCTGCGGCAGCGCCGGGCCGCTGGCCTTCCACGCGCCGAACAGCGACTCGATCTGCTTGCGCATCTCGGCCGTCTGGAAATCGCCCACCACGATGATGGCCGCGTTGTCCGGACGATAGTAGTGCTGATAATAGCCCTGCACGTCGCTCTGCTTGAGCGCGCCGACGCTGCTGACCGTGCCGCCGGGCGGATTCGCATACGGCGCCTCGCCGAACAGCATGGCGCGATAGTAGTTGTTGACCACGTTGCGCGGCGCCTCCTTGGCCTGCTTCAGGCCGTTGACCTTGCGGTCGCGCAGCTTGGCCAGCTCGGCCTCGTCGAAGCTCGGCTGCTGGACGATCTCGGCAAACAGCGGCAGCAGCGTGGCGCTGTCGGCGCGGGCGAAGTTGGCCTGCACCGTGCTCGCCTCGGTGCCGGCGCCGCCGGCCAGGCGGGCGCCGCGGAAGTCGAAGGCCTGGTCGATGGCGGTCTTGTTGTGGGCTTTGCTGCCCAGCAGCAGGGCGTCGCCGGTCAGGTTGGACAGGCCCGGCTGTTTTTCATCGTTGATGGCGCCGGCCTTGACCACGGCGCGCACCGAGATCAGCGGCACCTCGTGGCGCTCCATCAGGTACACGGTCAGGCCGTTGGGCAGGGTGACGGTGTCGAATGCCGGTAGGCGGAAATCGGCGGCGCCGGCCAGTGGCGCGGCCGCCAGCACGGCGGCGGCCATTACGGTTGCTTTGATGCTCATCGGATCAATCCTCCTTCGCAGCCAGCACGCCGACGGTGCGCTGCGATTTCTTCAGGTATTTGGCGGCGACGGCCTGGATATCGGCCGGCGTCAGTTTTTCGTAGGCGGCCGGGGCGTCGAACATCTTCTTGTAGTCGCCGAAGAACACCTCGTAGTTGCCCAGCTGCTGGGCGCGGCCGTTGATGGTTTCCTGCTCGCGGTACAGGTTCAGCAGCTTCTGGTTCTTCACCTTTTGCAGCTCGTCGGGCGTCACGCCGTTCTTGACCAGGTTGTCGACCTCGGCCAGCAGCGCCTGTTCCAGCTGGGCCGGCGGAGTCTTGGCGGTGGCCACGGCCGACAGGTACAACAGGCCCGGATCGAAGCCGTCCATGCTGCTGGCGCTGACCTGCGTGGCCAGCTGCTGCTCGACCAGCGCCTTGTACAGGCGCGAGGTCTTGCCTTCGCCCAGTATGCTCTGCAGTACTTCCAGCGCGTAGAAGTCCGGGCTGTTGGCGGCCGGGACCTTGTAGGCGATCGCCAGGTTGGCCGAGGTGGCCGATTCCTTGGCGACGAACACGCGGCGTTCGCCTTTCTGTTCAGGCTCCACGGTGCGTACGGCCGGCGGCAGCGCGCGTTTCGGAATGCCGCCGAAGTATTTGGTGGCCAGCTTCTTCACCTCGTCGGCCTTGACGTCGCCGACGATCACCGACACCGCGTTGTTGGGCGCGTAGTAGGTGTTGAAGTAGCGCTGCAGGTCGTCCTGGGTCCAGGCCTTGATGTCGGACTCGTGGCCGATCACCGGCCACGAATACGGATGGGCCTGGAAAGCGACGCCGTTGACTTCCTCGTGCAGCGCGCGGATGTTGGAGTTCTCCAGCCCGGTGCTGCGCTCGGACAGCACCACGCCGCGCTCGCTGGCGACCATTTTTGGATCGATCGTCAGGTGGGCGATGCGGTCGCTCTCCAACGTGAAGATGGTTTCCAGCGACGCCGCCGGGAACCAGTCCTGGTACACGGTCAGGTCGTTGCTGGTGTAGGCGTTGTTGGAGCCGCCCTTGGCCTCCATGGTGCGGTCGAACATTTTCGGGCCGAAGTGCCTGGAGCCGTTGAACATCATGTGTTCGAAGAAGTGCGACAGGCCGGTGATGCCGGGCGCCTCGTTGCGCGAGCCGACCTTCCAGAACGTGTACATATTGGCGTTGGGGATGGTGTGCGATTCGAGCACGATGAACTTCATGCCGTTGGCCAGCGTGAAGGTGTGGACCTCGTCCGCCGTCACGGCGTGGGCGGTGGCGGCCATGCCGAGCATGAGACTGGCGGCCAGGACTTTCCATTTCATGGTTGCTCCTTTTTTCGTGAAGCGCAAAGCATACGATAAACCTAGTGGTTTTTGATAACTATTTGCGAATGACAAGCTTAGCGGATAGCATGGAGAAAACAACCATGGAGTATGCAATGCAAAAACCGATGAGCTGGACCGCCCACGAACTGAGCATGACCGTCCTGATGACGCCGGACATGGCCAATTTCTCCGGCAACGTCCACGGCGGCACCATCCTTAAATATCTCGACAGCGTGGCCTACGCCTGCGCCAGCCGCTACTCGGGCAGCTACGTGGTGACGCTGTCGGTGGACCAGGTGATGTTCCTTCAGCCCATCCACGTGGGCGAGCTGGTGACCTTCCTGGCGTCGATCAACTACACCGGCCGCACGTCGATGGAGGTGGGCATCCGCGTGGTGACGGAAAACATTCAGCAACGTCTGGTGCGCCACGCGAATAGCTGCTACTTTACGATGGTGGCGGTGGACGAACACCGCAAGCCGGTCGAGGTGCCGACGCTGGTGCCGGAAACCGAAGAGCAGAAACAGCGCTGGGACCAGGCCCTGCTGCGCAAGCAGGCCCGCCAGATGGTGCACGGAGCGCGCAAGGCCTGAGGAGGCTGTATGGAAATGAAACGCATCAACGCCGGCAAGCTGCGCGCCATCGGGTACGATGCGCGCGAGCGCGTGCTGCGGGTGGAGTTCGACGACGGCAGCGCCATCGACTATTCGGGTGTGGGCAACGAGGTGTGGCGCAAGCTGTCGACCTCGGCCGCCGCGTGGAGCTACTACCGCGACAATATCGAAGACGAATTCGCCGGCCGGCGCGACGTGGTGCGCAAGCCCACCAGCCGCGCCGAGCTGGAAGACCTGTTCAAGCCGCCCGGCGGCGACGCCAACTGAGCCGACCTATGTTGACTGAAAATGTGATGGAATCTCCGGCGGTGCTGTCCGATCAGCCGGCGTACGTTGTCAAGACCTCGCCGGTGCACGGGCGGGGCGTGTTCGCCGCCCGCGACATCGCGGTCAGCGAATGCGTGATCGAATACACGGGCCGCGAGATCACCTGGCCCGAGGCGCTGGAGCGCGCGGCCGCGCAGGACATGCCGCACAACCACACCTTCTTCTTCAGCCTGGCCAACGGCAACGTCGTCGACGGCGGCGACCAGGGCAACGAGGCGCGTTTCATCAACCACTCGTGCGAGCCGAATTGCCAGGCCATCGAGGACGAGGGGCGGATCTACATCTACGCGCTGCACGACATCAAATGTGGCGAGGAGCTGAGCTACTCTTATCCGCTGATCTACGAAGGCCGCCACACGCCGGCGATCAAGCGCTCGTTCGCCTGCCACTGCGGCGCGGCCGGCTGCACCGGCACCATGCTGGCGCCCAAGAAGCGCCGCCGCAAGTCGCAGGCCGAAGATCCCGCCTAGGCCGGAAACGCCGCCGCGCGCAGGCCCGAGGCGGCCAGTGGCCCCAGGATGCTCGCGTCCATGCCGATCTTGGCGGCCAGGTCGTTCGCATGGTTGGCGGGGTACAGCACCTGCTCCAGTTGCGGCAGCTCCAGGAAGTGGGCGCGCACCTGCTTGAAAAACTCGGTCTGCTTTCCGGTTTCGTTCCATTCGCGCATGGCCTGCTCCACGACCTTGCTGCGCCAGGCCTGCTGCTCGTCATAGGCCTGCGTGAACGCGGCGCGCTTTTCGTTGATGGTGAAGGTTCCGCTCTCGTCGTTGGAGATGGTGGACAGCTGTTCCCGCGACAGGCCGGCGAACGGATTCGGCTTGCTGCTGTCGTCGACAAAGGCGGTGGCCGCGCTGGCCGAGGCGGCGCTCAGGGCGTCGTTTGGATTCGGGACTTCACGCGCCGCGGCGGCCTTGTGCTCGTCGTCCAGAGGGTAGAGGATGACGTCGATGTTGGCCTGGACCTTGGCGGCCAGCGCATTCCGGCTCAGGCCGCTGTTGGTGCTCCCGGACACTCCCGCCGCGCGCGACAACCGGCCTGCCAGGCTGGATATGGCCACTTCCGGCTCCGCCGATGCCGCGCCGGCCGGCGCGGCATCGGTCGCCTTGCGCGCGCCGTCCGCATGGTCTTGCGCTGTCGGCTGTATCGATCGGGCTGGCGAATGGGGCGGGCTTGCGGAGATTATAAAATTTTCTCAATAGTGCCATTAATACAGTGGCACTATACATTGCCTGGGCGGCTCAATACTCTCCGTTTGTCACGCCCGGTGCAATCGGGAGCGGCCATACCTGACGCAAAGCGGTTGTTGATTGCTGCATCTCAAAAGAGAAAATCTCGGCAGTGACATCATCGGCCACTTGTGCTGCACATCTGTGGTGACAGCCGCGATGAAAGGAGCGCTGAACGTGGACCGCGACAATGACTTCTTCAGCTTCATGGGCCTGGCCAAGGAACTCGTGACCAGCAACCGGCCATTGCGCCTGCGGCTGGACCTGCCGGGAGGCGTCAACGATGACATGCTGCTGCCGCAGCGGGTGTACGGCTCCGAAACGCTGTGCGGCGGCATCGAGTACCGCGTGCTGTGCGTGTCGTCCAACGCGCAACTGCCGCTCAAGCAGATGATCGCCGTGCCGGCCGCGCTGGACTTCGTCACCGACCAGGGCGACCTGCGCAGCGTGTGCGGCATCGTCACCGAGGCCTGCTCGGGCGACAGCGACGGCGGCCTGGCGAGCTACCAGCTGGTGCTGCGCGGCAACGCTGGCGCTGCTGGAAAAGCCTGCGCTTAACGCCCGCGTGTTCCGCAACATGGATTGAAGTGGAGATCGTGCAGCGCATCTGAACGAATGGCGGCAGAACAGTTATCCTGGGCGTGTGCTTCAAGCACGAGCTGGATGAATTCTTCACCATCCGCGAATACCCGCAACGCGAATTCACGATGCAGCACAACGAATCGGACGCGGCCTTCATCCGGCGCCTGCTGAAGCGGCGCGGCATCGGCTGGTATGTGCGCGCCGTCGGCGGCGAATATCCGGTGCACACGCTGGTGCTGTTCAACAACGCCGACAGCCTGCGCCGCAACGCCGCCGGCACCATCAGCTACCACCGCGACGCCGCCACGGAGGAGCGCGACACGATCACCTCCTGGAGCGCGGTGCGCAGCCTGCAAGCCGGCAAGGTGACGCGGCACAGCTGGGACTATCGCAACCCGCTGGGGCGCGACTTCATGATGGCGGATGTGGGCAGCGGCGTGGACCAAGGCGTCCACGGCAACGAACTGGCCGCCAGCCTGGACGACTATCAAATCCTGGCGCCCCATGCGGGCGGCGACAACGAGGACTTGTGCCGCCTCGGCAAGCTGCGCATGAGCCGGCACGATTTCGAGTCGAAATGCTTTCATGGCGAAGGCAGTGTGCGCGACCTGTGCGCGGGGGAGTACTTCACGCTGGCCGAACATCCCGAGGTGGACAGGCATCCGGCCGAGGAGCGGGACTTTGTCGTCACGGCCTTGCAGGTGAATGCACAGAACAACCTGCCCAAGGCGCTGGCGGCGCGCGTGGAGAAGCTGTTCGCCCGCAGCCGGTGGATGCCGGGCGGCCAGGAGCTGCAGATGCAAAGGTATGTGGCGGACAAGGTGGCGTCTGGGCCGCTGCGCATGCACATCCAGTTCACGGCCGTGCGGCGCGGCGTGATCATCGTGCCGGCCTACGATCC
The DNA here is from genome assembly GCF_013369445.1 of Duganella sp. BJB1802. NCBI lineage: Bacteria > Pseudomonadati > Pseudomonadota > Betaproteobacteria > Burkholderiales > Oxalobacteraceae > Duganella > Duganella sp. BJB1802. The sequence goes on from NZ_JABWEF010000005.1 coordinate 237,516, forward strand.
GCGCACCGACCTGCCGCAGGCGCTGATGCAAAGCGCGATCGTTGTCGGCCCGAAAGGGGAGGAGGTGCATTGCGACCAAATGGGACGAGTCAAAATCCGCTTCCCCGGCACGCGCGCGGCTGACCACGAGGAAGCCGCCGGCATCGGCGCATCCGATTCCGACCGGGATTCGGCCTGGGTGCGCGTGGCGTCGAACTGGGCCGGCAACGGCCCGGGCAGCCTGCAGCAATGCGGCACCGTCGCCTTGCCCCGCGTAGGGACGGAGGTACTGGTCAACTTCCTCGGCGGCGATCCGGACAAGCCGGTGATCGTCGGGCAGCTCTACAACCAGCAGGCGCAGCCGCCAGCACTCAGCAACGTTGGCGAGTTGCCGGGGAACCGCTACCTCTCCGGTATCAAGAGCCGTGAGATCAAGGGCACGCGTGGCAATCAGCTTCGGCTGGACGACACCGAGGGGGAGATTAGTGCGCAACTCGCCAGCGATCATGGTCATAGCGCACTGAACCTTGGTTTTCTGACCCAGCCGAGAGCGCAGGGCGCTGCTAAGTCGCGAGGCGAGGGGGCCGAACTCAGGAGCGATAAGGTGGTCTCGGTTCGCGGCGCCAAAGGCGTTTTGATCACCGCGAGCGGCCAGCCCAATGCCAGCGGATCGCTACTAAGTCGAGAAGAACTGTCGAGCACTGCGGAGCTGTCTCAGCAGGTAGCGCAGCAGCTTTCCACGTTGGCGGAAAAACATGCGGAAGATTCTGTGGACGGCCCCGAACTCGGCGAACTGGTGGGGCGAATAAAGAAGATGGATGGAGATGGCGAACCGATTGTCGCCGTGAGCGCACCGGCGGGTGCGTTCATTGGGAGCCAGCAATCGCTCGCGCTAGGAGCGAGGTCCACTGTAGACATGGTTAGCGTTACCGATACGCATATCGGTGCCGGCCGCGACTTGATGCTAAGAGCAACTCGCGGCATAAGCATGTTCGCTTTCAAACTCGGTATCAAATTAATCGCCGCCAGCGGAAATATTCGGATTCAGTCACAAGGCGGAGACGTTGAGATCACTTCATTGAAACGCATCAAGTTAATTGCTAACGAAGGCATTGAGCTTCAGGCGCCTGCCGTAAAGTTCGTCGCCCAAGGATGCCAGATCAACTACGGCGGCGGAGCGATAACCCAGCAAAGCAGCGGTGTTTATACGATCAAGTCTTCCAAGTTCGTTCATGAGGCCGGGGGCGATGGTTCACCAGAAAATCTGAATCTTCCCAGTACTGAAGTCACACACGACCAGCAAGTTTTAGTGACTGATCTACGCACTGACGAGCCAATCGCAAGTCGGAAATATCGAATCATGTTGGAAGACGGTCAGGTGTTCGAGGGGGTAACGAATAATTCGGGGCTTACCGAAAAATTTAGTACCAAATTGGCATTTTCTTCGTACCAAATAGAATTGTTGGATTAAGGGTGTGATATGGCAACTCAACTGGGAGTCAATATCGCGAGCGGCGGCCTTATTGCCAAGGGATGCTGTACGCCGACAGAGGACAAGAGTCCTCAAAAGATGTCTGTGCCGCCTAAGCGAGTTATTCCAGTAATTTTTCTGCCGGGGATTATGGGATCAAACCTGCGTAACACAGCGAATCGGCAGCAAGAATTAGGAAAATCTGACAATATCGCATGGCGACCGGACAGGGCTGATGCGATGTTGCCGTTGATAAATGCTAGCCCAGCAAGACGACAGCTCCAGTTGGATCCGAGAGCGACAGAGGTCGATATTTATGACCCACAAAAGAATCTTACCGGAACCCCCAAGGAGACCGCAGCTAAGCGTCACGAAATTCCTTTTTTTTATATGAATTTGGAAGGAGGCAATGAAACCCCACTTCTTGTTGATGACCCAGTTGGAACTAAAAATTTCAAAACAAAAGAAATGAAAGCAATGGAACGGGGCTGGGGAGAAGTGCTATTTAGTAGCTATGGGCTAATTTTGCAACAATGCGAAGCAATGCTGAATAGTAGCCATCCCTGGTTACTCGGCGAAGTATTGAATACTGATCCTGCTAAATGGGGGGCATCGTCGCAAACGCAGATGAAGGCTATAACGGATGATGAGTTCAAAAAAATCACAGCTAACTGCTGGTATCCGGTACATGCGATGGGCTACAACTGGCTGATGTCTAATCGGGATTCAGCGCGGCTTGTCAGTGCACGGATTAGAACTTTAATGGAAAAATATCGTGAGAAGTATCAATGTGAAAAAGTAATTCTCGTGACGCATTCGATGGGCGGGCTTCTAGCACGAGCGTTGATACACCCAGAAATGGGGAATCTTCAGTCTGAGGTACTTGGGGTAGTTCACGGCGTCATGCCCGCTGCGGGTGCTGCTGCGGCCTATAAGCGTATGCGTGCTGGGACTGACGAGGGAACGTTGGGAATGAGCGTTGCCGCGCGAATACTTGGTAACTATGGCTCTGAAGTGACTGCTGTATTGGCAAATGCTCAGGGGGGACTTGAGCTTCTCCCAAGCCGCGCATACGGGAACGGTTGGCTTGAAATTTTTCAAAATGACCAACTGCTCCAGAGCTTGCCGATAAATAACGATCCATACGGCGAGATATATTCTTTACGGAGCGAATGGTATCGTCTTATCCGTGAGGAATGGATTAATCCGGCACGTCGAAGTGGCCCGGACTTCGATCGCACTTGCGAGCTAATCGGTCTCGCTGGATCATTTCATGACAGTATTGCCGCAACGTACCACCCTGTCAGCTATGCGCATTACAGTGCAGAGGTAGCTCGACCTTCTTGGGCAAAAGTAAGCTGGGATCTGGATAAGAAGTACCGCAGCGTTCAATGGGAGTCATTACATATTCTGGCAGACAAGGAGAAGGGAGAGTTCGAACTCTTCGAGGCCGATGCAGATACCATTAATACCGATGGATCAACTCCCCGTAAACCACCGGCGAAGGCGGTGTCGTTCACGGTGACCGTTGGGGTCAATGGCGGCCCCGGCGATCAAACTGTCCCGCTACGCTCCTCTGAGCAACAACTTTTGAGCGGAAAATTTAGTGGAGTTTTTCGTCAAGTAGGCTACGAACATCAAAATAGCTACAAAAGCTGGCCGGCTATATATTCAACAATCTACAGCCTTCTTCGCATTGCTGCGACAATGAAATGGGGGCATCCATGATCGGCGGACGCTTGCGATTTTATTTGGCTTGTACATTTTTATGTGCCGGGTCGATATTTTTATGTTTTAAAATTTCTAACCAAGGTGCGCTAGGAGGAAATATGCCTGAAACGTCGCGTATCGCTAAATTATTTGAGAACACTCGCACTGTTTGCATAGGTAGGTTCCTTATCGATGTTCCCATTGATGCGGAGATAGTCTACGGTCCTTCTGAGGTGCCATATCCGGTTAGGGTGTATCCCGGTAAAGCAAATGAGATGGAGAAACTTGTCGCGGATAGGTTGGTTGAGATACAGAAGGCAAAGCCCGACGTATATGGCGCACTCGCCGCTAAGGATTCGATGTTTGGCAAGATGATCAATGGCGTTATGCCTGGACAAAAGATCTTATTTGGAGCCAGCGCAGGGAGTTTTGCGTTTTATAGCATCGAATCTTATGTAAAGTCAGAAGAGGATGTCCTTATGCAGGAGGCCGAAGCCATGGGAGCTCCAGAGAAGTACGGCAAGGTTCTTACAGAACTTAATTCGATGGCCCCTCTGTTTCGCAGCCGCCGCAACATGGCGATTCCCGCTGAGAGCGGCGTTTGTATTGAAGATGGGTTTATCAAAGATGCTGGGAAACCGATCTTCGAGATGGTGGGGGTGGGTGTGAGATTGACGAACTTTCCCGACGTGCACTTTTCTCTTTCAACAACCAACAAAGATATTCTTGTGCCCTCCGACGCTCTGGAGCCGAGGCTCAAGCAGGCTGAACAGATCGCTAAGGATCGAGGCGAGGGGGCTTGGTATAAGCGGATCAAAAATTTGAGACAGGGGAAACGCGAGATTGGCCGATGGGTTGGCTATGAAGTATTGGTTAGAATGCCTGCGCAAGCGGCGGCAGGAGAGTCTCACGAATTTGCATTTGTTAGCCAGGGCGAGCCGAACAATCCATATCTGCCAGTGCTTGATCTGGAACTGCACTCGGGAATTCGAGGTAATCAGATTGGCGGTGCCAAGCCCAGCGTCACAGATGAGGAAGCGGTGGCCATCTGGGATAAGCTCACATCGTCTATCCGAGTGCGTCCTTATCAGTGAAATCTAACTCCTATCCAAGTCGAGGAGGTTGAAAATGCCGAATGTAATTCGAGTGGGCGATCCTACATCGCACGGTGGTAAGGTTGTTGCGAGTACTGTTCCTTATTTTACAGTCAGCGGAAAGGCCGTCGCTCTAGTTGGAGATAAATGCGTTTGCCCGATCAGCGGACACCAAAATTGCACCATCGCTAGTGGAAATCCCAAGCATCTAATCAATGGTAAAGCAGTTGCTTATGATGGCGACAAGACGAGTTGCGGCGCAACGCTGATCTCCACAGTTGATAACTTTTCATCGGGATAAAATTAGCCGGAATTTCCATGGCTTACCGGCAGCAAATTTCTGCCCTCGGCCAGCATCCCCTCAAACGCCGCCGCCGGCACCGGCTGGCTGAAGTAGTAGCCCTGGATCTCGTCGCAGCCGTGCAGCCTCAGGTAGTCCAGCTGCGCGGCGGTCTCCACGCCCTCGGCGATCACGCGCAGCTTGAGGTTGTGCGCCAGCGCGATGATCGACACCACGATGGCCGCCTCGTCACCATCGCCGATGTCGCTGACGAAGGAGCGGTCTATCTTCAGCACGTCGATCGGGAACCTGCGCAGATAGGAAAAGCTCGAATACCCGGTGCCGAAATCGTCGATCGACAACGCCAGTCCCAGCCCCTTCAACTTGTGCAGCAGCTCCACCGCCAGCGCCACGTCGTGCATGAACAGCCCCTCGGTCAGCTCGATGTCCAGGCAGGACGGCGGCAGGCCGGTCCGCTCCAGCACCTCCGCGATCGAGGCCAGCAGGTTGGGCTCGCCGAACTGGCGCGGCGACAAATTGACCGCGATCCGCAGCGCCCCGAACCCCGCGTCCTGCCACGCCTTGGCCTGCGTACACGCGGTCCGCAGCACCCACGCGCCGATCGGCACGATCAGGCCGGTCTCCTCGGCCAGTCCGATGAAGCGGTCGGGCGCCACCATGCCCAGCTCGGGATGCCGCCAGCGTATCAGCGCCTCCATGCCGACGATGCGGCCGCTGCCCAGGTCCACCTGCGGCTGGTAGTGCAGCACGAACTCGTCGCGCTCCAGCGCGCTGCGCAGCGCCGTCTCGATGCGTATCCGCTCCAGCGCCTCCTCGTTCATGGCCGGCTGGTAGAACTGCGTGTTGTTGCGGCCCAGCTTCTTGGCGCGGTACATGGCGATGTCCGCGTGCTCGATCAGGCGCTGCGCCGGCGTGCCGTCCGAATCGTACACCGCCACGCCGATCGAGCAGGTGACGAAGAATTCCTTCCCCTCCAGCAGCACCGGCTGCGCCACCGCCCGCATGATGCGCTGCGTGACGTCCACCGACAGCGCCTCGTCCGGGTATTCGGTCAAGATGGCGACGAACTCGTCGCCCGACAGCCGCGCCACGGTGTCGCTCTCGCGCACGCTGTCCCGCAGGCGCTGGGCCACGGTCTTGAGCAGCTGGTCGCCGGCCTTGTGCCCCAGGCTGTCGTTGACGAACTTGAAGCGGTCCAGGTCGATCAGCATGACCCACAGCGGGTTGCCGCTGCGGTTGGCGAAGGCGGCCGCCTGCGTCAGCCGGTCCTGCAGCAGCACGCGGTTGGGCAGGCCGGTCAGCACGTCGTGGTGGGCGATGTGGTGGATGCGCTGCTCGGACTGCTTGCGCTCGGTGATTTCGGTGCCGGTGCCGCGATAGCCCTTGAACACGCCGTCCGGGTCGAACAAGGGTTCGCCGCTGATGCTGAACCAGTGCAGCTGGCCGTCGGTGCCGGCCAGCGCGTATTCGAAATTGAGGAAGGGCAGGTGGGCCTGCAGCAGCGCGATGTGGTCCTGGCCCCAGCGCGCCTGCCGCATCTCGGGATGGTGTTCCCAGCGCGTCTTGCCCATGAAATGGTCCGGGTCCTGCTTGCCCTTGTCGAAGAAGCCGCCGGTGATGCTGGTGAAGCGGAACTGCTCGTCCTGCTCCCAGTACCAGTCGGACGACAGCGCCAGCAGGCGGCGGAAGCGCAGCTCGCTTTCCTGCAGCGCCTGCTCGGTGCGCTTGCGGGCGGCGACGTCGTCGTTCAGGCGCTCGTTGCTGAGCTGGAGCGCGCGGGTGCGCTCGTCCACCAGCCGCTGCACCCGCGCCGAGCGCCGCGCCAGCGAGTTGACGAAGGCCGCCGTCAGCAGCGAGAACAGCAGGCCGCCCAGCAGCGTGGACAGCGAACCCAGGTGACTGGCCAGGAAAGGACGCGGCAGCGGCGTCACCTGCACGTGCCAGGCCTTGCCGGCCGCGCTGAAGGTGCGGGTGTAGACGTCGTGGTAGTCGAACGCCAGCCAGCGCTGCAGCGGCTTGGCCGCCACCGTCTGTCCGACCGGCTGGCCCAGGCTGTAGATCAAGTTGTCCGGCCGGACATCGTCGCCCACGTACACCCGCACCACCAGCGAGCTGTCGTCCAGCAGGCCGGCGGCGTGCAATATTTTGTGGATCAAGTCGGTGGAGCGGATGACGGCGCCGGTGTTGCCTATCCACGCCGCGCGCCGCTGTTCGGCGGTGGCGGTCTGCGCGCCCGGCCGGTAGACCGGCATCAGCAGCACGAAGCCTTTCTGGTTGCCCCGTTCCTGCACCAGCCTCAGCAGTGGCGTGGCCAGCGTGGTGCCGGCCGCCACCGCCTGGTTGATGGTGTTGGACATCGGCCCCAGCGACATCACGTCCAGTCCGAACGCCGCCTCGTTGCCCCGCATCGGTTCCAGATAATCGACGATGGCGTGCAGCGGACGCGACGACAGCGGCACGCGGCCGCCGTCGAACATGGTGTAGCCGGGATAGCGTTCCCGCAGCGCGGCCTCGTGGCGGCGCGCCTCGTCGTCGGTCAGCACGCGGTGGAAATTGAAAGCTTGCACGAAAGGATAGCGCGCCAGCAGCGGCCGGGTGAAGTCGCCGAACTGCTCGCGGCTGACCGGACCCACCGACTTGAATAGATCGTTGAGGATGGTGACCAGCTCCAGCGTGTCGTCCAGGCCGCTGCGGATGGCGACCGCGCGCGCCTGGGCGCGCTGCTGGAAAGCGAGCTCCATCTTGCCGTATTCCAGCGCGCTGACGGCCACGAACAGCATGCCCGTCACGGCCAGTCCGGTCACCAGCGTCAGCATGGCGGCCAGCGAGATCGGCGGCGACTTGGAAAACAGCGACATGCGGCGCTTTCGGGGTGGAGACGGCGGGGCTGGCGGATGAGCCTAGTGTGGCATAACTCATGCCCCCGGGACAGTCATTGGCCCCTGGATTGTCTTATACAAGCCACGTTTTCAGCCTAGCCCGCCCCGGAGCGCCCATGGTTCCAGCGCAGCCGCAGCACGATCCAGTGCGCCAGCAGGCGGTTGAGCAAGGCAAAGCCCAGGCCGTGGCTGCGCGCCACTTTCCGCTGCATGGCCAGCGCCGGCGACGGCTTGCCGCCCTTGACCGCGAACAGGATGCGGTTGTTGCCGGCGATGCCACGGAACCAGCAGATGCGGCCCTGGAAGGTCTCGCGCAGGCGCCGCAGCATGGGCCCGTACTGCGGATCGTAGCTGAAGATGTTGGCCACCATCACGCCGCCGGGCCGCAGCGCGCGCCGGCAGTCGGCGTAGAAGCTGGCGCTGCCCAGCGCCGGCGGCAGGCCGTCGGCGTCGAAGCCGTCCACCAGCAGCACGTCGGCCGCGCCGCCGAGCGTGGCCATGTAGGCGGCCGCGTCGGCCTGGATGATGCGGAAGCGGGCGTTGTCGCGCGGGATGGCGAACTGATCGCGCAGCGCGATCACGTCGGCGCGCAGCTCCAGCACGGTGATGCGGCTGTGCGGCAGGTAGCGGTAACAGAACTTGGCCAGCGAACCGCCGCCCAGCCCGACCATGACGATGTGCTCGGGTTTGGGATGGAACAGCACGAAGCACATCATGGCGCGCGCGTAGCTGAGCACCAGGTCGTCCGGCCGCGACAGCCGCATCTCGCTCTGGATCATGCCGGGCTGGAATTCCAGCGAACGTTTGTCGCCGCGCGTATGGACTTGCGGCCGGTGGGAGGACTGGGTCAAGGGGCGTATTGTGGATTTACGGGGGCGTTTTATAGTAGCATGCCGGCCAGTAAGCCACATTGCATTTACAGAAGCAACAATTGTAGGTACATTGGCGATAGCACAGGCCAGCCCCTTCCGGCGGCCCCCATGGAGAACGAGACGATGTTTTTAGACCACCCTACGCTGACCGCCACCAACAGTTTCACCGAGCCAGACCGCCTGGAGCGCCTGACCCGCGTCTACGGCTATGTGGTGGCGCTGGCCGACATGGCCGGCAAGCAGGCCTTCATCGAGAAAGTCAGCCAGCTGCACGACCACAAGGGCACGCTGATCGTGTTCTGGCACGACACCCCGACCGAGGACGAAAAAGCCTACTTCGCCCAGGCCTGGGCCAGCAAGATGGGCGACGGCAGCACCAACGTCGAGCACGAGGTCTGACCCGCCGCAGGTCATGGATATAAAAACCCTGGTACTGGCGCTGGCGCTGGGCAATCTGAGCCTGTGCGCGGCGCTGTTCTTTTATGAGCAGGAGCGGCGCCGCGCCGGCCTGGCGCCGGCCAGTTCCACCTGGGGCATGGCCAAGCAGTGCCAGGCCGTGGCCTGGGCCCTGCTGTACCTGCGCGGCACGCTGCCGGACTTCCTGACCATCCCGATCGCCAACGGCCTGCTGTTCGCCGGCTTCGCGCTGGACGCCTCCGCGTTGTGGGAGCAGGCCGGCCGCCGCGTGTGGCGGCGCTACCTGCTGCCGGCGCTGGGCGCGGCGTGCGGCGTGTTCACCGGCGCCTGGCTGCTGGAACTGCCGCCCGCCGACCGCATCGCCGTCGGCTCGCTGGCGATCGGCCTGTTTGCCATCGCCGGCGCCGCCGCGCTGGGCCGCAGCTGGAGCGCCGGCACGCTGCTGCGGCGCTACCTGGTGCTGTCCTCGCTGCTGCTGGCGCTGGCCGTGATGGCGCGCGGCCTGCTGACGCTGCTGGTGCCGGAGGGCTGGGGCTGGGTCAGCCCGGCCATCGTCCAAGGCGTGGGCATCGGTGCGCTGTACCTGATGATGATCAACAGCGCCTTCGCCTGGCTGCTGCTGGGCCGCGAACAACAGCTGGCCGAGCTGGCGCGGCTGGAGGTGGTCGACGCGCTGACCGATGTGCCCAACCGGCGCGGCTTCTACCAGACGCTGACGCCGTGGATCGCGCTGGCGCGCCGGCCCGGCCTGCCGACCGCGCTGATCATCCTCAACCTCGACCACTTCAAGCGCGTCAACGACAGCTACGGCCATCCGGTGGGCGACCAGGTGCTCAAGGCCATGGTCGACGTCTGCAAGAAGCAGCTGCGCGACAGCGATTTGATGGGCCGCCTGGGCGGCGCCGAATTCGCCATCCAGCTGCCGCGCACCTCGCAGGAGGACGCGCTGATGGTGGCCGAGCGTATCCGCAACGCGGTCGCCGCGCTGCCGGTCAAGGCCGGGAAGGCCGTCATCAACATGACCGCCAGCCTGGGCGTGACCACCATCCGCGCCGACGACACCACCGTCAGCCTGTTCAAGCGCGCCGACGAGGCGCTGCAGGCGGCCAAGCAGGCGGGCCGCAACCGCGTGGCCGAGGCGCAGGCGGGCACGCTGCCTGCGTGAATAGCCACACCGCTGTCATCAGCCGGTAACAAACTGCGCTTATCGTGATTATAATCATGTAAATCGTTTAGTTTGATTCACCCGCGAGCCTTCGTTGCCGTGTGCCGAGAGAGGCTTCCAAATATGTACGCAGCAGTAGATCTGGGTTCCAACAGTTTTCGCCTCCACATCGGCAAGCATGACGGGGAGGCGATCCGCGTCCTGAAGTCCGTGCGCGAGCCGATCCGCCTGGCCGCCGGCCTGGACGAACAAGGCAACCTGACCCCCGCCGCCATGCAGACCGCGCTGGCCTGCCTGAAGAACTTCCGCGCCGTGCTGGCCGCCTACCGCCTCGACGGCGTGCGCGTGGTCGCCACATCGGCCATGCGCGTGGCGCGCAATTCCGCCGCCTTCCTGCCCGAGGCCGAACTGGCCATCGGCTACCCGATCGAGATCATCTCCGGCGAGGAGGAGGGGCGCCTGATCTACATGGGCGTGGCCAACGCGCTGGCGCTGCCGGGCGAACGGCGGCTGGTGATCGACATCGGCGGCGGCTCCACCGAACTGATACTGGGGCGCGGCCAGGAAATCGAGCAGGTCGAATCGTTCAGCGTCGGCACGGTCAAGCAAAGCCTGTCGTTCTTCATCGGCGGCCGGGTCGACGCGCCGTCGTTCGAGGCGGCCATCCTGTCGGCGCGCAGCCATTTCGAGGACGCCGCGCCGCCTTACCATCCGCAGTTCTGGAAGCAGTGCTACGGCTCGTCCGGCACCGCCCGCACCATCGCCGACATCATCGTCAAGAACGGCATCGGCCGCGAAGTCAACGCCGAAACCCTCAGCGCCCTCAAACAGCGCTTCATCGAATTCGGCCACGTCAGCCGGATCGAGATGGCGGGCCTGCGTCCCGACCGCGCCGCCACCATCATCGGCGGCCTGGCGATTTTGATCGGCCTGGTGCGCGAGCTCGATATCCCGGTGGTGCAGCCGATCGAGGCCGGCCTGCGCATGGGCGTGATGTGGGACCTGCACCTGCGTTCGACCAAGCGTGACCGCCGCGAGCAATCGGTGAAGGCCTGTCTGCTCAAGTTCCATTGCGATGAACGGCGCGCCAACCGTGTGGCCGACGACGCGCTGGCCCTGTACGCGCAGACCAAGCCGTCCAGCGACCAGTACACCCGCCATCTGTACTGGAGCGCGCTGCTGCACGAGATGGGCATGGTGGTGTCGCACACCGGTTACCACAAGCACGCCGCCTACATGATCGAGAACGCCGACCTGCCGGGCTTCACCTCGCGCGAGCAGAAGACCATGGCGCGCCTGATCGCCGCCCACAAGGGCAACCTGCGCAAGGTGGTCGACGCGCTGACGGAGCCGGATTTCACCAGGGCGGTGGTGGCGCTGCGGCTGGCGGTGCTGTTCATGCACTCGCGGCTGGATATCGACTTCACCCTGATCAAGCTGCGCATGAAGAACCGCATCGAGCTGGAAATCCGCCGCGAATGGATAGGCGACCATCCGACCCTGTCGTACTGGCTGGAGAAGGAGCAGGAGCAGTGGGATGAAGTTGGGGTAGACTTCAGCATACGCACTATCGGCTGATCGCCAGGGAGGTCTATGAGGAAGCACGGCATACATCGCAGCTGCGCCGGCGCGCTGTTGGCGCTGTCGTTGCTGTCTCCGGCCGCTGGCGCCGCCGGCAAGGAGACGGTCGCCCTGTGCTTCGAGCAGCAGGACGTTCTGCCGTGGCGCACCAGGCAGGGCGGCGGCCTCAATTTCGCGCTGCTGAAGATGGTCGAGCAGCAGCTCGACATCCGCTTCGATTACCAGTCCGTCCCGTGGAAGCGCTGCCTGGCCGAGCTCAAAGCCAACGCCGTCGACGGCGCCTTCGCCGTCAGCTACAAGCCGGACCGGCGCGAGCTGGGCGAGTACCCCGGCGGCCAGCAGATCGACGCCAGCAAACGCATGCACATTGATAGCTACATGGTGGTGCGTAGAAAAGGCAGCAAGGTGGAATGGGACGGCAAGAGCTTCCACAACCTCGATGGCGCCATCGGCTTCCAGCTCGGATACTCGGTGGGCGACGTGCTGCGCGCGCAGAACGTCGAGGTGGACGAGGGCAGCCAGCGCGCCGACGAGTTGGCGCGCAAGCTGATCGCCGGTCGCGTGGCGGCGGCGGCCATCGGCGGCAGCGACGCCAACGGCTTGATGCACGGCCCGCTGGCGCCGCAACTGGAGGAGCTGCCGATCCCCATCATCGAAAAGCCGTACTTCCTGATCCTCTCGCACGGCATGGTGGCGGCGCGCCCGCAGCTGGCGGAGCGCATCTGGCGCGCCATCGAGGAAGCCCGCAACAGCGCGGCCTACCGCAAGCTGGAAGCGGCCGAGGGAGTGCGCCATTGATACGCGGGGCCCTGCATTGAGCGGCGGCCCGCTGGCGCGGCTGCGCAGCGCATGGCGCCGCAACATCCTGCTGCGGCTGGGGTTCGGCATCTTCGTCTCCGTGACGCTGTCGACCGCCATCTACACCACCTACGTGCTGCAGACGCTCAAGAGCGAGGCCGAACAGAACCTGCGCGAACGCGCCGAGCGGCTGGCGGCGGTGCTGTCGCAGGCGCTGGCGCGACCGCTGTTCGACATCAACAGCGCGGCCGTCTCCAGCGTGGTCGACGCCTCCGGCGCGACGCCGGAAGTGCTGGTGCTGCGGGTGCTGGCGCCCAACGGCGCGGAACTGGCCAGCTACGTCTCGCCGCTGCGCGAGCCGGTGGCCGCGATCAAGGTGCGGCGCGACATCCGCTTCACCGACGTGCGGCGCAGCTATGCGGTCGGCTCGATCGAGCTGGCCTTCTCGCGCCAGCAGATCGACCAGGACCTGCGGCGCCAGCTTTACAACACGGTGGCGGCCAACCTGCTGCTGGCGCTGGGCATCGTGCTGTCGATCTTCGTGGTGGGCCGGCGCGCCGCGCGGCCGTTCGCCGATATCCAGGCCGGCCTTGAGAAACTGACGCGCGGCGAGACCGACATCAAACTGTCCGGCATCGATCGCGAAGACCAGGTGGGCCGGCTGTCCGGCGCCGTGCTGCGCTTCCGCGATACGCTGACCCGCCTGCGCGACGCCGAATCCGAGCTGCGCGAATTGAACAGCGACCTCGAACTGCGCATCGCCGCCCGCACCCGGGAAGTGACGACCTCCCTGCGGCAGCTGGGCGACAGCCAAGCCAAGCTGCAGACCATCCTGGACACGGCGCTCGACGCGGTGGTTCGCATGGACCTGGCCGGCCGCATCGTCGGCTGGAACGCGCAGGCCGAGCGCATCTTCGGCTGGAGCCGCGAGGAGGCGCTGGGACTGGCGCTGGACCAGACCATCATCCCGCCGCGCTACCGCTACGACCACCGGCGCGGCATCCAGCGCTACATGGCCGGCAACGGCCCGGCAAAGGTGCTCGACACGCGCATCGAAGTGGCGGCGCTGCGCCGCGACGGCAGCGAGTTCCCGATCGAGCTGGCGATCACCCACGTCAGGTCGGAAGGGCCGGACAACGTCGAGTTCTGCGCCTTCATCCGCGACATCAGCGACCGCCGCGAGCGCGAACAGAAACTGGTCAACGCCAACATCGCGGCGGAGGCGGCCAACGTCGCCAAGTCCGAGTTCCTGGCCAATATGAGCCACGAGATCCGCACGCCGATGAGCGCCGTGATCGGCATGGCCTACCTGGCGCTGCGCACCGAGATGACGCCCAAGCAGTTCGACTACATCAGCAAGATCCACCGCGCCGCCTTGTCGCTGCTGGGGATCATCAACGACATCCTGGATTTCTCCAAGATCGAGGCGGGGCGGCTGGACGTGGAGGCCATCCCGTTCGCGCTGGAGGACGTGCTGGCCCACGTCTCCAGCGTGACCGCGCAGCGCGCCGAGGACAAGCGCCTGCGCTACCTGGTCACGACCGCGCCCGGCGTGCCGCGCTACCTGGTGGGCGATCCGCTGCGATTGGGGCAGGTGCTGGTCAACCTGGTCAACAACGCGGTCAAGTTCACCGCCGAGGGCGAGCTGGAATTGCGCTGCGAGCCGGGCCCGGACAGTGCGCCGGACGGCCAGGCCACGCTGCGCTTCTCGGTGCGCGACACCGGCATCGGCATGACGCAGCAGCAGAAGGCCAAGTTGTTCCGCGCCTTCAGCCAGGCCAACGGCTCGACCACGCGCCACTACGGCGGCACCGGCCTGGGGCTGTCGATCTCGCAGCAGCTGGTGCGGCTGATGGGCGGTCGCATCGATGTCGAGAGTGAACCGGACTTTGGATCGACCTTCCATTTCGAGCTGCGGTTCGCGCTGTCCGACGCGGCGGCGGTGTCGGTGCAGGCGGCCGTGCATCAGGGGCCGGTGGGCGACCTGACCTTGCTGGCGTCGCCGCGCCGCGCCGCGCGCGTGCTGCTGGCGGAGGACAGCGCCGACAACCAGGATGTGATGGTGGAGCTGCTGGAGCTGCAAGGCATCGTGGTCGACGTGGCGGGCAACGGCCGCGAGGCGCTGGACCTGCTGATGGCCGCCGGCCCGGACGTGTACGACCTGGTGCTGATGGACCTGGGCATGCCGCTGATGGACGGCCACGAGGCCACGCGCCTGCTGCGCCAGGACAGCCGCTTCAACGAGCTGCCGGTGATCGCCGTGACCTCGCACGCGCTGGCCGGCGTGCAGGCGCAGTGCATGGACGAGGGCATGCAGGACTACATCACCAAGCCGGTCGATCCGCAGCGCCTGTATGGCGCGCTGTCGCGCTGGCTGGGATTGTCGATGAAGGCGCTGCCGCCGGTGCCGCCGCGCGCCGAACCGGGCACCGTCGACGCGCGCCAGGCGCTGGCCGAGCTGCGCGCGCTGCTGGCGGAGTTCAGCGGCGACAGCGTGGATTATTTCGGCAGCGTGCGCGCCTCGCTGGCGACGCTGCTGCCGGCGGCGGCGATGACCCGCCTGGCCAATCACATGGCGCATTACGAATTCGAGGCCGCTGGCAAGCTGCTGGCGGCGGTCGCACAGGAACAGGAGGATTCATGAACGTCAAAGCCAACCGTCCCACGATACTGATCGTCGACGATACGCCGGACAACATCACGCTGCTGGCCAATCTGCTGAAGGACAAGTACAACACCAAGGTCGCCACCAGCGGCGCGACGGCGCTGCAGATCGTCGCCGCATCGCCGGTGAACCTGATCCTGCTCGACATCATGATGCCGGACATGGACGGCTTCGAGACCTGTCGCCGCCTGAAGGCCGATCCCCACAGCAGCGGCATACCGGTGCTGTTCCTGACCGCCAAGAGCCTGGCCGAGGACGAGGCCATGGGGCTCAGCCTCGGGGCCGTGGATTTCCTGCGCAAGCCCGTAAACCCCGATGTTTTGTTTGCCCGCGTCGCCTTGCATTTGCGGTAAAACAAGCAAAAACATCATAAATGATATATATTGTTTATATTGTTGAATAAAAAATGGAGTTGGTATGAATAAAACCGTCAATGGCCTCCTGAATGGGAAAGCCCCCGCGCTGCCGAAGAAACCGGCCGTGAAACCAGCCGCCAAGGCTGCCGCCAAGCCGGTGGCCAAGGCCGCCGTGAAGCCCGTGGCAGCCAAGCCGGCCGCCGCGAAAGCCGCCCCCAAGGCCGCCGCCAAGCCAGCCGTCAAGGCCGCGCCTAAAGCAGCCCCTAAGGCCGCGCCTAAAGCCGCCGCCAAGGCAGCACCCAAGGCCGCCGCCAAGCCAGCGCCTAAGGCAGCCGTCAAGGCCGCGCCGAAGGCAGTGGTGGCCAAGCCGGCCCCGGTGGACGCCGTCAAGGAAAAAACCCGCAAGGAAAAGCTGGTGCGCGACAGCTTCACCATGCCGGAAGCGGAATACGCGGTCCTCGGCCAGGTCAAGAAAGCCTGCCTGAAAGCCGGTTTCGAGATCAAAAAGAGCGAACTGCTGCGCATCGGCGTCGCCCTGATCAGCCAGATCGACCTTGCCACGCTGCAAAATGTGTTGTCCGGCCTGCCGCAACTGAAGACCGGCCGTCCAAAAAAAGACTAAATAAAAAACAACACTTCGGCCCATGTCACGGAACTGACACCACCTTGTCATTTTCCTGAAGTATTCGACCGTTACGCTTGCTTCGTCTCCCACAGAAAGGATGAAGCATGCAAACTTCGATCATACAAGCCGACGTCCGAGCAGCGTCCGGTAAGCTGGTACTCAGTATGGCAAGCACACCGGAAGAGCTGCGCGAAGTGCAGCGCTTGCGCTACAAGGTGTTCATCGAAACGATGGGATTGAGTTCGCTGGTCCGCGAGGATGGCCTGGACAGCGACGAATTCGACGAACACTGCGATCACCTGATCGTGCGCGATTCGAGCACGCTCAAGGTGGTGGGCACCTACCGCCTGCTGAGCGCCGCGCGCGCCCGCAAGCTGGGTCGCGTCTACTCCGAGGGCGAGTTCGACCTGGGCCGCCTGAACAACCTGCGTGGCCGCATGGTGGAAGCGGGCCGCGCCTGCATCCATCCGGACTACCGTGGCGGCAGCGTCATCATGCTGCTGTGGTCCGGCCTGGCCGAATACATGCGCCGCGAGAACTGCGACTACCTGGCCGGCTGCGCCAGCATTAGCCTGGCCGATGGCGGCCACAATGCGGTCGCCGTCTACCAGTCGCTGGTCGGCGCCCATCTGGCGCCGTCCGAATACCGCGTTACCCCGCACCTGCCGTTCCCGTTCTCGAAACTGGAAGCCGCGCAGAAGCCGCAAGTGCCGCCGCTGTTGAAGGGCTACGTGCGTTCGGGCGCCTGGATCTGCGGCGAACCGGCATGGGATCCTGATTTCGAAAGCGCCGACCTGTTCCTGCTGCTGCCGCTGGCGAACCTGGACGGCCGCTACGCACGCCACTACGGCGTGGCCGGCGAACCACTCGCCGCGTGATATGTTCCCTCCCCGTGTAGAATAAGCCGTTGTGCTTATTCAGCGGGGCAGGGATGAAGTTTGAGACAGAGACGGAACGATCTGGATTGCAGGAGCGCTCCGTGCTGCGCCGGCGCGGCACCGCGCCGCAGGACGCCGCTCGCGGCACCGACCGCGTTGCCGAGGAAATGCCGGTGGCGCTGGTCTTCAATGGCATCTCGCATGCCGTCATGATGGTCACCCCGCGCGAGCTGGAAGCGTTCGCGCTCGGCTTCGCGCTTACCGAGGGCCTGGTCGGCAAGGCCGCCGACGTATTCGATATCGAACTGCGCGAACATGCGCGCAGCTTCGAGGTTGCCCTCACCATCGCCCAGGAAGAATTCATGCAGCTCAAGCAGCAGCGGCGCTCGATGGCGGGCCGCAGCGGTTGCGGCGTGTGCGGCGTCGAGAGCCTGGAGCAGCTCGATCTGCGGCCCGCGCCCATCGGCGCGGCGGCGCTGCACGATGCGGACACGCTGCCGCCGGCCATCGCCCGCGCGGCGGCGGAACTGGGCAAGCACCAGGAGCTGATGCAGGCCACCGGCGGGGTGCACGCCGCCGCATGGTGCGACGCCGCCGGCGCGGTGCTGCGCGTGTGCGAGGACGTGGGCCGCCACAACGCGCTCGATAAGCTGATCGGCCACCTGGCGCGCGACGGCGTGGACATGCGGCGCGGCTTTGTCTTCATGTCCAGCCGCGCCAGTTATGAGCTGGTGCGCAAGGCGGCGCGCATGCACATCCCGATGCTGGCGACCATCTCCGCCCCCAGCACGCTGGCGATCGATGTCGCCGTCGAAGCGGGCGTCAAGCTGGTGAGCTTCTGCCGCCAGGACGGCTGTGTCGAATATACCTAGCTATTCCGCCGACGCCTGTTCGGCCGACAGCTGCAGCAGCACCGGGATCGATTTCGAGGTCGGCGTGCCGGCGCCGTCGGCGGTGCTGTGCAGCGGGACCAGGCCGTTCGTCTCCGGGAAGTAGGAGCCCAGGCAGCCGCGCGGGATGTCGTATTCCACCAGCAGGAAGCGCTCGGCGCGGCGCTCGACGCCGTCGTCCCACACGCTGACGATGTCCACCCACTGGCCGTTGCGCATGCCCAGCAGCTCCAGGTCGGCGCGGTGGATGAACACCACGCGGCGCAGGCCGAACACGCCGCGATAGCGGTCGTCCATGCCGTAGATGGTGGTGTTGTACTGGTCGTGCGAACGGGCCGTCATCAGCGTCATCAAGCGCTCGCCGTGCAGGGCGCGGGCGCGGTGGATGGGCGTGTCGGTGTCGACCGCGTGCGGCACGAACTGCGCCTTGCCGCTGGCGGTGCGCCATTCGCGCTCGCGCGAGGCCACCCGCAGGTGGAAGCCGCCCGGCTTGGCCACGCGCGCGTTGAAGTCGTGGAAGTCGTCGAAGACCTGTTCGATGGCGTCGCGGATGCGGGCGTAGTCGCCGCCCAACGCCAGCCAGTTCACCTTGCCGCTGCCCAGCGTGGCGTGCGCCATGCGGGCGGTGATCATGGTCTCGGACAGCAGTTTGTCCGAGGCCGGCGTGTTCATGCCGTAGGACAGGTGGACCATGCTCATGGAATCCTCCACCGTCACGCCCTGCGGCACGCCGGCCTGCATGTCGATCTCGGTGCGGCCCAGTGTCGGCAGGATCAGCGCGTCCTTGCCGTGCACCAGATGGCTGCGATTCAGTTTGGTGGCCACGTGCACCGTCAGGTCGCAGGCGCGCAGCGCGGCCAAGGTCAGCGGCGTGTCCGGCGTGGCCATGGCGAAGTTGCCGCCCATGCCGAAGAAGACTTTCACCTTCCCGTCCAACATGGCCTGGATGCTTTCCACCGTGTCGTAGCCGTGCGCGCGCGGCGGCTCGAACGCGAACACCTTCTGCAAGCGGTCGAGGAAGGCCTTGGTGGGCTTCTCCTCGATGCCCATGGTGCGGTCGCCCTGCACGTTGGAGTGGCCGCGCACCGGGCACAGGCCGGCGCCGAGGCGGCCGATATTCCCGCGCATCATCATCAGGTTGGACAGCATCTGGATCGTCGCCACCGCGCCCTTGTGCTGGGTCAGGCCCATGCCCCAGGTGCTGATGACCCGCTTGCCCTTGATGTAGACCTCCGCCAGCGCCTCGACCTGCACGCGCGGCACGCCCGATTCGGCCAGCAGCTGGTCCCAATCCTGGGCGCGCAGGTCCTGCTCGAAGGCCTCGTAGCCGGTGGTGTGGGCGGCGATGAAGTCGCGGTCCAGCATGCTGGCCTGGCCGGCGGCCAACGCCGCGTCGTCGCGTTCCACCAGGCGCTTGGCGATCGCCTTGATCAGCGCGAAGTCGCCGCCCAGCTTGGGCTGCACGAACATGCTGCTGATTTCCGTGCTGGCGTTGGTCAGCATCTCCATCGGGTGCGAGGGGCTGGTGAAGCGCTCAAGCCCGCGCTCGCGCAGCGGGTTGATGGAGACGATCGTGGCGCCGCGCCTGGCGCAGTCGCGCAGCTCGCCCAGCATGCGCGGATGGTTGGTGGCCGGGTTCTGGCCGAAGATCAGCAGCGTGTCGGCGTGCTCGAAGTCCTCCAGCGTCACCGTGCCCTTGCCGACACCGACGGTGCCCGGCAGGCCGCGGCTGGTCGGCTCGTGGCACATGTTCGAGCAGTCGGGGAAGTTGTTGGTGCCGTACATCCGCACGAACAGCTGGAACAGGAAGGCCGCCTCGTTGCCGGTGCGGCCGGAGACGTAGAACGTGGCCTGGTTCGGATCGGGCAGCGCCTTCAGGTGGCGGGCGATCAGTGCGAAGGCATCGTCCCAGGCGATGGGCAGGTATTTGTCGCTGGCGCTGTCGTAGACCATCGGGTCGGTCAGGCGGCCGTGCTGTTCGAGCTGGTAGTCCGATTGCGCCAGCAGTTCGGTGACGGTGTGGGCGGCGAAGAAGTCGGGGCGTACGCGCTTGCTGGTGGCTTCGGCCGCCACGGCCTTGACGCCGTTCTCGCAGAATTCGAAGGTGGAGGCGTGTTCGCGGTCCGGCCAGGCGCAGCCGGGACAATCGAAACCGTCCGGCTGGTTTTGTTTGAGCAGCGTCTTGTAATTGCCGCCGGCGACCTTCTCGCGCACCAGGTTGATCGCCACCTGCTTCACCGCGCCCCAGCCGGCGGCCGCGTGGTGATAGGGTTCGATGCGTCCTTCGGGTTTTGTCTTCTGCATGCCTTGGTCCAGTCAATCTTGTTGAGCGGAGTATAGTGCAGAATTGCGCGGTTGCGCTTGAAGGGTGTGTCGTATGGATGAAGAGGTGATGGCCGCGCTGGTGGGCGTGCTGGAAGCGCTGTGGCGCATCAACGCGGAGTGGCCGGACAAGCCATGCACGCTCGCCAAATTGAGCAAGCAATCGGAGCGTCCGATGTCGGTGCTGCGGCGCCAACTGACGCTGCTGGCCGATGCCGGCTGGGTCGAGGTGAGGCTGGAGGAGGGCGGCGTCGCCGGCACCGTGCTGCTGACCGACAGCGGCCGGCAGCTGGGCCGGGAGTTGTTCGCCTAAGCCTTGCCCGCGCGCCGGCGGCGCATGGCCAGCAGGCCGGCGCCGGCCAGCAGCATCGCGTACGTGGCCGGTTCCGGCACCGGCGCCAGTTGATAGTGGTACAGCGCCAGGTGCAGGTTGGGATTGGTCAGCGACTGATTGCTGCGGTCCGGATCGACCACCTGTTCGATGTACATGTCCAGCGCGCCGTTGGTGCCTTCGCGCAGCGCCAGGCCTTCCATCTCGAAGTCGCCCGAAGGCTGCGGCAGCCGTAGCACTTCCTCCACCGCGCCGGTCAGCAGGTTGCTGCGGTAGATCGATTGCGTGTCGTTGTCCGAGGCCATATACAGCCAGTCGCCGATCACCTTCGCGCCCTGGATGCGCGACAGCGGCGCGGCCAGCGTGATCGTGTGGCTGAAGCTCCAGTCGTCCAGGTTGTAGACGTTGATGGTGTTCCCGTTCTGCCATTCCTTGCCGTAGCCGACGCCGCGCTTGGCGTCCACCGCGACCCAGCTGGCCAGGTCCTTGTCCGGATTGGCCGGCGTGCCGCCCAGCGCATAGGTCTGGCCGGTGTAGCTCAGGTCCGAGGCGTTGAACAGCGCCACGTGCGGCTTGGTGTAGCCGGCCGTGGAGTCGAGCGACGCGTAGATCACGCCGTTGTGATAATCGATGTCGCCGATGTGGTTCAGGCCCTGCGCCAGCAGCGCCGTCGGGATGCCGGGTTTGAGGCCGCCGGCCAGCGTGAGCGAGGAGTTGCGCTGCAGGGAGTCGAAGTTGTCGTTGGCGCGTTCCAGGCCGTACTGCCACGAGAAGAACCATTGCTTGCCGTCGGTGGCCATGCCCTGGCTGCGATACAGGCCGGTGAAGGAATCGGGCGTCGGCGTGTGCATGTAGAAGTTGTCGACGCCGGCGAGCGTCCAGCCATCGGCGGCGTGGGCCGGGACCAACGCGGCGGCGCTCAGCGCCACGGCCAGCAGGGTGGGAATGTGCATGACTGCTCCGTTGTTAAATTGGAATGCAGTTATGCTAACTCCGTTTTATGACCGGCTCGCGACAAAGTTGGGCGGCGAGCTCCCGGACGGCGGCGGCGTAGCTGCGGCTGGCGCGCAGCGGGCCGCCGCGTGTCAGGTGCAGCAGGGTGTCGCTGTTGGTCAGCGGCTCGACCGCGCGGACGCGGTCCACCGCCACGATCACGCCACGATGGATGCGCAGGAACCGGCGGCTGTCGAGTCGTTCCGCGAAGCGCGACACGGTGTCGCGCAGCAGGTGCTGTTCCTGGCCGACGTGCAGCGCCACGTAATTGCCCTGCGATTCGATCCAGTCCACCTCGGACAGCGGCAGCGAGATGAGTTGGCCGCGCCGTTTGACTTCCACGTGGGTCAGCGCGGGCAGCGGGCCGCGAACGGGCGCCGGCGCATCGGGCCGGGCCGGCGTCGCGGCCGGCGCCTTGCGCTGCAGGTTCGCGTGGACCAGCGCGATCAGCGCGGCCAGCGCAAACATCAGCAGCGTGAAATTGCCCACCAGTTGGTCCCGGATTTCGTCCCAGGACGGCAGCCAGCGGCCCGCGAATACCCACGCCGCCAGCAGGCAGGAGGCCAGCACCAGCGCCAGCGCCAGGCCGGCGGCGCCGGCCGCGTGGATCAGCAGATGGCGCCCGCGTCCCGGACCATGCAGCGGGAAGCGCCCGGTCAGCACCTGCACCGCCGAGGTGACCGTCGCACCCAGCAGGGACGCCACCAGGATGCGGATCGTCTCATGCGGCAGGCTGAGGACCTGGCCGGCCTGGCTGGCGCGCTGGATGTTGCCGGGTTCGAGCACCAGCAGGAAGGCCAGCCAGTACAGCGCCACCCAGGCGTGTGGCAGCAGCCAGGCGGACCAGCGGGCCGGGGACGGGGCGGGATGGGCGGAGATCGTCATGCGGACGATTCTAGCAGCGTTCACCGCCGGCGAAAATGGGATGGGCCGTGAGGAAAAGTGACCAGCCGGTCTGGCCCGGGCGGCGTCGGCAAGCCACACTGGCCGCTGACTAATCGCCTGGGAGCGGACATGATGATAATCGTTTTGAGATGGTGTCTGGCGTTGCTGTTGCCGGCTTGGTGCTGCGTGCATGCGGCGCCGGTGATCACCGCGGACGGCGCGCTGGCGGGGCGCAGGGAAGGTGGCCTGGACCTGTATCGCGGCGTTCCGTTCGCGCTGCCGCCGGTGGGGCAGTGGCGCTGGCGCCCGCCGCAGCCGGTGCCGGCATGGCGGGGCGTGCGCGATGCCGGCAGCTTCGCCCCGGCGTGCATGCAGCAGGGCGTGTCGATGCCGGGCGAGACTCCGCCGGAGGTCAGCGAGGATTGCCTGTACCTCAATCTGTGGGCGCCGCCGCGCCGTGCCGGCCGGCGCCTGCCGGTGATCGTCTGGATCCACGGCGGCGGCTACGCCAACGGTTCGGCGTCGATGCCGCTGTATCACGGCGACCGCCTGGCCCGCAAGGGCGTGCTGGTGGTGACGATCGCCTACCGCCTTGGTGCGCTGGGCTTCCTGGCCCATCCGGCGCTGAGCGCCGAGTCGCCCCAGCACACATCGGGCAACTACGGCCTGATGGACCAGATCGCGGCGCTCGAATGGGTGCGGCGTAACATCGCGGCCTTCGGCGGCGACCCGCGCCGCGTGACCATCGCCGGACAGTCGGCCGGCGCGATGGCCGTCAGCGCGCTGCTGGTCTCTCCGCGCGCGCAGGGCCTGTTCCAGCGCGCCATCGCGCAGAGCGGCGGCATCTTCGAGCCGTTGCAGCTGGCGCCCGGCTACCTGCTGGCCAACGCCGAGCGCGATGGCGCCAGCTACATGGCGTCGCTCGGCGCCGACACCGTCGAGGCGATGCGCAGGCTGCCGGCCGGGCGCCTGAAGGGCGCGGGGGCGGGCGCCGTCACCCATCCCGTGATCGAACCGCATGTGCTGCCGCTGTCGCCGTACGAGGCTTATGTGCAGGGACGCTATCGCGATGTGCCTTTGCTGCTGGGCTCAAACGCCGAGGAGGCGCGGGCGCTGGTCGATCTGGCGGCGGTGCGCGCCGACACTTTCGAGGCTGGCATCGCCGCCAGTGTCGGCGCCTTGCCGCCGGCGCTGCTGGCGGCCTATCCGCACGCCACCGACGCCGAGGCGCGCGAGGGCCGCCTGGGGCTGGAGCGCGACCTGCGCTTTGGCTGGGACATGTGGGCGTGGGCGAGGCTGGCGCAGGCGGGGCGCGGCCCGGTGTACTACTACAGCTTCGTCCATCGCCCGCCGTTCCCGGCCGATTCGGTCCATGCCGGCTGGGGTGCCAGCCACTACGCGGAACTCTGGTACATGTTCGACCATCTGGGCCAGGCCCCCTGGAAGTGGCGCGCCGCCGACCGCAAGCTGGCGGCGGCGATGTCGGGCTACTGGGTCAATTTCGCCGCCACCGGCGATCCGAACGGGCGCGGTCTGCCACGCTGGCCGGCGTATCGCGGCGCGGCGGGCCAGGTCCAGCGGCTGGGCGATCCGATCGCTTCCGGCCCGGTGCCGGCGCTCGATCATCTGCGGGTGTTCGACGCCGTGTATTCCGAGGTGCGCGGCAAGGCGTTCGGTTTGCCGTAGAAATGCCGCGAAAAAAACCGCTTGCAATCGCTGAGGGTCGGGACTAAACTTCGTTTGTACCGTTCGGTACAAACTACATGAAAAGGTAATCGAAATGACACGTCCACCCCTCCCTCCGTTCACCCTTGAAACCGCGATCCTGAAAGTCCGCCTGGCCGAAGACGGCTGGAACACCCGCAATCCGGAAAAGGTCTCGCTGGCCTACACCGAGGACTGCCGCTGGCGCAACCGCGCCGAATTCGTCACCGGCCGCGCCGCCATCGTCGGCCTGCTGACACGCAAATGGACGCGCGAACTCGAATACCGCCTGATCAAGGAATTGTGGGCGTATGAGGGCAACCGCATTGCGGTTCGCTTCGCGTACGAATACCATGACGACTCCGGCCAGTGGTATCGCGCCTACGGCAACGAGAACTGGGAATTCGCCGAAGACGGGTTGATGCGCCACCGCCTGGCCAGCATCAACGAAGCGCCGATCGCGGCGGCCGACCGCAAGTTCCACTGGGACCTGAACGGCCCGCGTCCGGCCGATCATCCGGGCTTGAGCGAATTCGGATTCTAAAAAAGAAAGCAGACATGGCAAGAACGACGGTTGAACGCGGCGATGTGATCCCGCTGCTGGCGGAAGTGTTCCGGACCTACGGCTTCGAGGGCGCGAGCCTGACCCGTATCTCCGAGGGCACCAGGCTTGGCAAGGGCAGCATCTATAACTTTTTCCCCGGCGGTAAAGACGAGATGGCGGACGCCGTGCTGGCCGAGATCGACGGCTGGTTCCGCGAGCAGGTGTTCCAGCCGCTGCGCACCGCCGACGACGCGGCGCAGGGGATAGAGCGGATGTTCGTCGCGGTCGGCCGTTACTTCGAGTCGGGCCGCAAGGTGTGCCTGGTGGGCGTGTTCGCGCTGGGGCATGAGCGCGACCGTTTCACGCTCAAGGTGCAGGGCTACTTCGCCGAGTGGGTGGCGGCGCTGGCCGATGCGCTGGAGCGCGCCGGCCGCGACGCCGACACCGCGCAGGCGCTGGCCGAGGACACGGTCGGCGCCATCCAGGGTGCGCTGGTGCTGGCGCGCGCCGCCGGCGATCCGGCGCTGTTCATGCGCGCGTTGGAGCGTTTGCAGCGGCGCCTCGTCAGCGCGGCGTAGTGTCCTGATACATGGCTTGCAGCGCCATCGCGCGCTGCGCCGGCGGCAGCGACATCACGCCGCGGTTCAGCGACTGCACCGCGTCGCAGTAGACCGTGGCCTGGTCTTTGTGGGCCTCGATATCCGACATGACCTTGAGCTGTTCCGGCGTCAATCGGGACGCGACGCCGGCCAGCACCTGGCGCGCCTCTGCGGAAACCGGCTTGCCGGCCTGCGCGCCGGGCGGCGCGGACAAAGCATTCATCAGGAACGATTTTTCGTGCGCGATCACAGCGGCCGGCAGCGTCGCCGTGATATCGAGCTTGCCGTTTAGCAGACGCGCGCAGGCCTCATCGCTGACGTCGCGCGCGGCGTTCAATTCATCGAACATCAGCTTCCCGAAATCGAGCAGGGTGGTGTCGTCCGCGCTTTGCAGCAGGCGCGGGATGGTTTGCGACGCCACCGCCCGCGTGGCGTTTTGTATATCCTTGTCGGTGCCGCCGGCTGTCTTGACGGCCCAGGCTTTGTCGGCCATCTCGTTGAGGATGCCCGGGAAACGACGGTCGTATGCCTGCAGCAGCGGCATCTCCTTCAATGTCAGCAGCAGCTCGGCCCTGGTCTTCAGGCCGGCCAGCGCGTAGCCGCCTTCGCCGCCCAGCGACACGCGGGTCAGGACGTTGGCGGCGATCATTTCGTCGCGGCTCGGATACCACATGCTTTCGGCCGGCGTGCGCGCGATGTGGCGCAGGAAGTCCTCGGGCAGCCCCGCCTTGCGGTAGACCGCGGTCATCGCTTCGGTGGCGAGCGTCTGTGTCTGCGGATCTCCGCCCGCAAAGCTGGGCTGGTGAAAGCCGATCTGCGCGTTCGGTGTCGCCGCGCGGTCCTGGCCGGCCAGGAAAATATAGGTGCAGGCGCTGACGCAGCGGTTCTCGACGTAGGTGTTCAGGTGCCGTTCGCCGACCGCTTCCATCAACAATCGCGCTTCGCGCAACCTGCCGCCGTTCGAATTAAGCACGAGGATTTTGGCGTTCGGCGCGGCGTCCATGGCCTTGATCGCGACGGCGGCGGAGCCTTCTCCCAAGGTGCCCTGCAGGATGATCGCCTTGCCGTCGGGCGAAGCACTGACCTGGATGACGCCAAGCGGGTCCTGGCCTGTCGCGATCAGCCCGAGTTCGTGCAGCTGCGGGGCGATGGAGCCGAACAGCCTTGAGACGGTGGCGATGGTGCCGAGTACGACCACGATGCGCGCCGCGATCGCCCAGCCCCGGGAGCCCCCGCGCGTGGCGTGCCTGCCGGCGGAGCGCCAGATCCCGACCGAGGACCACACCCATAGCGACAGCGCAAACAGATGCTGGACAATGCTGGCGATCGCGATGGACTGCAGCGACGCATTGCCCATGGCCGCGAGGATGGCCGAGGAAAGCAGCGTGGCGCCGGTGAGGAGCAGCGAGCCGTTGAGCCAATAAGAGACGGGGAGGGTGAGTTCGCCCCGCCAGTGCCGGAGGAAGTAGTTGGCTTGTGACGGTGCGGCTTGGTCGTTCAATTTTTACCTTCGTGATGGCAGCGTCCTGCGTGAAGCCTCCATCATACCAGCCCGATGTCGCGCCCCCTGGTGCCGAAGATATGTTCGACCTGTCCGGCATTGAGGCCGTACATGCGCGCCAGCAGGCCGCCGAACATGGCGCGGTATTCGTTGAGCACCGGGTAGTCGCGGTTCTGGAACAGCGTGGCCTGCTCCACGCGTATCTGCTCGCCGCGCACCTTGCCGCCCTGGACGCCGCCGCCCAGCACCCAGTACACCGAGCCGTGTCCGTGGTCGGTGCCGCGGTTGCCGTTCTCGCGGAAGGTGCGTCCGAATTCGCTGACCACGATCACCACCGTGTCCTTCCAGTCCGGCCCCATCTCCTGCGCGAAGCCGGCCAGGCCGCGTCCCAGTTCGTCCAGCCGGCCGGCCAGGTAGCCGGTGGCGCCGCCCTGGCCGACGTGGGTGTCCCAGCCGCCGACGTCGACGAAGCCGATGTTGTATTTGTCCTTCATCAGTTTGGCGATGCGGCGCGCCTCCAGTTCGAAGCCCTTGGCGGTGATGGCGTTGCGGTTGGCCGCGTCCATCTCGCCGATCATTTCCTTCATCACGTCCTCGCGCACCGCGAAGCCGTCGCGCACCGGCTGCGACAGCGGCGTGCCGTCGTACATGGCGGCGATCAGCTTGGCCTGGCGCGCGTCGACCGAGGGCTTGGCGATGGAACGCAGCGCCATGTTCGGCAGCTGCACGCCGCCCTGCATGATCAGCGGCAGCTGGTCGGTGAAGGAGATGGCGCTGGCCCGGTCGGCGCTCAGCGTCTGCGCCAGCCGGTTGAGGAAGCCGGAGCGGTAGTCGCGCGTGCGGTCCAGCGCTTGTCCGAGCTCGATGCTGTCCTGGGTTTCGAAGTGGCTGCGCGAGATGTCCTCGGTGCCGGCGAACGGCACGAACGCCGCCTGCCCGGACGTGAACAGCGGGTAGATGCTGTCGCGCAGGGCGGGATGCAGGCCCCAGTCGCTGTCGATGGGCAGGGCGGAATTGAGTTCGGCGCTGGGCTTGGGCACGGCGATGTTGGGGCGCGACTGGTAGTAGAACTGGCTGGAGATCGGTACCAGCAGGCTGGCGGCGTCGTAGCCGCCGCGCATGAAGACGAACAGCAGCCGGGATTTACCGGCCGGTGCGGCCCACAGGTTGCCCGCCATCGCGGGCAGCGCCAGCGCGGACAGGGACTTGAGCAGGGTGCGGCGTTTCATCGTGCGATTCCTTAGCGGTGCATCAGTTCGGGCGACGACAGCAGGAAGGTGTTCCATTCCTGCGGCGAAGTGGCCTGGTCCAGCACCTGACGGGTGGCGGGGCTGATGGTCTTTTGCAGCGACTGGTAGTACAGGGCGTTGGCCAGTTGCGGGAAGGCGGCGCGCTCCTGCGCCTGCGGGCCGTCGGTCTTGAACAGGCCCGCGTTGCCGGAGCCGATGGCCTTGGCGATCTCGAAGCGGGTGGTCATCTGGCCCGGGCTGGCCCAGCCGGATTGCGTGAGCTGGTAGCCGTCCGGCGTCTGGCGGCCGTACAGCGGTTCGGCCATGCGGTTAAGCCAGTACAGCATCGGGCCGGTGTTGAGGACCACCTTGTCGTCGTAGGCCAGGCGCACGGCGGACACCACGTAGTGCGCGGGGTCCTTGAACTTGCGGCCCAGCGACTGCGCGAATTCGGCCGACGTGAACATGGTGCGCAGCACGGCGGCGATGTCGCCGTCGGTGGACTGGAAGGTGGCCGCCATGCGTTCCACCAGCGCCGGCGGCGCCTCGTCGGCGACGAAGTAGAGCGCCAGCTTGCGGCTGACGAAATGCGCGGTGGCCGGGTGGCGGCACAGGCGGTCCAGCGCTTCGTCCACTTCGGCCAGGCCGCGGCCCTTGACGGTCTGGCCGAGGAATTCCTTGTTGCCGTAGTCGTGGCGGTTCGGGTTGAATTCAAACAGCCCTTGCCGCACATACTGCGCTTGCAGTTCCTTCTTCACGTTCGGCGTGGCCGTGCCCATGTTGACGCCGACGCCGGTCAGGATGCGCGCCAGCTCCTGCACGTCGCGCTGGCTGTAGCCGCCGTCCACGCCCAGGGTGTGCAGTTCCATCAGCTCGCGCGCGTAGTTTTCGTTGATATGGCCGGCGGCGTTCTGCTCGTTGTCCAGGTAGCGGATCATGGCCGGATGGCGCAGCGTGGCGGACAGCAGGTCGCGGAACTTGCCCAGCGCGTGCGCGCGCACCGCGTTGTCCTCGTAGTCGCCGACCAGCACGCGCAGGTTGCTCTTGCCTTGATGGACGTTGAAGTGGTTCATCCAGAACCACGTCATCTGCTCCTGCAGCTGGTTGGGCGAGTACAGGTCGCGCAGCAGCGAGCGCGTGGCCGCTTCCTTGGCGATGCGGTTCAACTCCTGCTGGTAGGCCTGCTGCGCGGCTTTCTTCTGGTCGTCGTCGGTGATCTTGTCGGCGTCCTTGCGTTGCTGCTCCAGGTCCTGGTTCAGCTGCGGCAGCGGCTTGCGGGTGATGGTCATGGCGTCGATCTGCGCCTGCGCGGCGGCGGGCAGGCGCGCGGCGCCGGGATGCAGCTGCTGTTCCAGCCAGGCGTCGTAGCCGACTTTTTCGGCCTGCTGGTAGGTGCCCAGGTTGACGCCCCAGCTGACGCGGTTCAGCGCCCCACTGAGCTGCTCGGGCTTGACGGCGGACGGACCGGTGCCGCCGCCGGTCGCGGCGCAGCCGGCGAGCAGGGCGCCGCAGGCGGCCAGGGAAAATGATAGAGGTCTCATGAAGCTGAGTATAGTTCGCGAATTACGCCGGACGGCGCGCATAACAAAATGTTACAAACTATGTAATCCAAAGACGTTAGCATGATCTTTTTGCAACCCTGAACGGACATCCATGAATCGCAATCAGTTGTTGGCCGCGTTGGCCTTGGCCGCCAGCGCAAGCTGTCACGCGGCGGTCACGCTGCAAGTCACCACGTCCGTTCATTTCGAGCCGACCAAGTCCGCATCCAATCTGCCGCCGGACAGCAAGACCACGGCCTTCGTCACGCTGGCCGACGATTACATCGCGGCCAAATCGGGCAACGCGACGACGATCTACGATTTTAAGAACCGCCGCCGCGTGGTGCTGGACGACGCGAACAAAACCTATGTCGACTACTCGCTGTACGACACCCTCGGCTTCCGTGTCTTCGAGATGCGCAACCGCATCGGCCTGAATGCCGCGATGGCCAAGATCAACCCCGATCTCAAGCCGGTCCGCAAGGTGGACCTTGAGCAGGAGCTGACGCTGGCCGAGGACAGCGCCACCGTCATCGACGCCGCCACCAGCGGCGACACGCTGCGCTTCACCAGCGAAGGCATCCCGTTGGCGACATGGAGCAAGCATGGCGCCCAAGCCGGCGCGCGCGATGTGGCCCACTTCGCGCAGCTGCTGCGCTACGTGCAATCGATCCATCCGCAAGTGCTGGCCAAGCTGGCCGAGGGCGGTGTGATTCCCGACAGTCTGACCTTCACCACCAACACCTCGCTGGCCCCCGTGACGGTCCGCATGGATGTGGAAAAGGTGCAGGGCGCATCGCCGCCGGCCTTTACGCTGCAAGGCTACACGCCCCGCCAGGCCACGCCGACGCAAGGCGCGCTGGAAGCGCTGGTCGACCGCATGGCGGCACAGACGCCGCAGCAGCTGGACGCCTTGCGCGCAGCCCATCCCTGCGACACCGAGGCCGCCTACCGCGAAGACCAGCTGCTCGATACGATGCTCGGCCGAATTGAGTGCACGCTGTCCACCGGCGCGCCGATGCTGTCCTTCACGCCGGCGCAGCTGGAGCAGGTACGCGCCAGCGTTCCGGTCAGCCTGGCCTTCAGCGCCACCAAAGTCACCAAGCAGGAGGAGGTTGTAGCGGCGGTGAAGACCTTGTCCGGCCTGCGCAGCCAGGCGCCGCGCAAGGCTTACATTTTGAAGCTGTTCGAAGCGAACAACCGCGCCAGGCTGCGGGAGTTCAATGAATCCAGCCAGTTGTTCGCCGATGTGCTGGAGGCCAATCCGGTGCTGGGCGGCGCCTGGAAGGACATGGGCGACTTGATGATCATGCGCTTCGACATGCCGGCGGCGTGGCGTAGTTGGGACATCGGCCGCCGCATCGCGCCGACGCTGCCGAATTTTGCCTACGTCAACCAGCTGGAAAGCGAAATGGCCAAGCGCCATCCCGAGTATTTGGTATATTGAGGAAAACAACAACCAGCCGAGCATCGTCATGCCCACCATCGACCCGCGCGTTGACGCCTACATCGCCAAGTCCGCCGAATTTGCGCAGCCCATCCTCAAGCACCTGCGCGCCATCGTCCACGAGGCCTGCCCGGAAGTGGATGAGACGATGAAGTGGAGCTTCCCGCACTTTATGTACAAGGGCATGATGTGCGGGATGTCGGCCTTCAAGGCCCACTGTGCGCTGGGCTTCTGGAAGGGCGAGCTGCTGATGGCCGATGAGGCCAACCGCGAGGCGATGGGCCAGTTCGGCCGCATCGAGTCCGTCAAGGACCTGCCGTCCAAGAAAATCCTGACCAGCTACATCAAGAAGGCGATGAAGCTGAACGACGACGGCATCGCCGCGCCGGCGCGCGTCAAGCCCGCCGAGCCGCGCCCGCTGGTCATCCCCGACGACCTGACCGCCGCGCTGAAGGAAGTGCCGGCGGCATACCGGCACTTCGAAGCCTTCAGCCCGAGCAAGAAGCGCGACTACGCGGAATGGATCGCCGAGGCCAAGACCGAGGCGACCCGCACCCGCAGGCGCGAGCAGGCCGTCGAGTGGATCGCCGAAGGCAAGGCGCGCAACTGGAAGTACGAGAAGTGCTAGCCGGCGCGGCCTAGCCGGCCAGCAGCGCCGGCTTGCGGCCCTCGCGCGGGAGGCTAGTCCGCACAGCCGGTTCCGCGTGCAGCTTGAACACCTGCACGGCGGCGGTCAGGTGTTCGGCTTGTTGCTGCAGGCTGCCCGCCGCCGCTGCCGCTTCCTCCACCAGCGCGGCGTTCTGCTGCGTCACCGCGTCCATCTGCGACACCGCCTGGTTGATCTGCTCTATCCCCTCGGTCTGCTCACGCGTGGCGGAACTGATCTCGCCCATGATGTCGCTGACGCGCCGCACGCTTTCGACGATCTCCGTCATCGTGGTGCCGGCTTCACCCACCAGGCGGTTGCCGATGGTGACCTGGCCGACCGAATTGTCGATCAGCGCCTTGATCTCCTTGGCCGCGCTGGCCGAGCGCTGCGCGAGGTTGCGCACCTCGCTGGCCACCACCGCGAAGCCGCGTCCCTGTTCGCCGGCGCGCGCAGCCTCCACCGCCGCGTTCAGCGCGAGGATATTGGTCTGGAACGCGATGCCGTCGATGACGGCGATGATGTCGACGATCTTGCGCGACGAGTCGTTGATCGAGTTCATGGTGTCGACCACCTGAGACACCACGTCGCCGCCCTTGGCCGCTACGCTGGTGGCGCTGGCCGCCAGCTGGTTGGCCTGGCGCGCGTTGTCGGCGTTGTGCTTGACGGTGGACGTGAGCTCCTCCATCGAACTGGCCGTCTCTTCGAGCGAACTGGCTTGCTGCTCGGTGCGCGCGGACAGGTCCAGGTTACCGGTGGCGATCTCGCCGCAAGCGGTCGCGATTTCGTCGGTGCTGTGGCGCACCTGCCCGACGATGCGCAGCAGGTTGTCGTTCATGTCGCGCAGCGCCTGCATCAGCTGCCCCGTTTCGTCGGCCGATTCGACTTCGATCGACGACGTCAGGTCGCCCTTGGCCACTTGCTGCGCCACGTCCAGCGCGGTGCGCAGCGGCCGCGCGATGATGCGCGCCACCCAGACCGCCAGCACCAGTCCAAGCAGGATGGCGGCCACCAGTAGTGCGACGGTCCACAGGCGCGAGCTGGCGAAGATGCTGGCCGCCGTGGCTCCCGATCGGTCGGCGCCGTCGAGATTGATCTTGACCAGCTGGTCGATCTGCGTGCTCAGTTCTCCCAGCTGCCGCGCCGAGTCGCCGGCCAGCAGCGCCTTGGCGTCGTCGGTCTTGTCCGGACCGGCCGCCAGCAGGGCCATGATTTTTTCATGCGACGACAGATAGCCGGCCATGGACTTGGTCATCTCGGCGTAGACGCGCTTTTCCTCCGGCTCCGACACCTGCGCCGCGTAGACCGCGGCATCCTTGCTGAGCGCGGAGAGGGCGGCGGTCAGGTTGGTCGTGATCCGGGTGCGGTCCGGCCCGTCGCTGTAGAGGAAGGACGACAGCTCCCAGCGGCGTACCTGAAGCAGGTCGGACTTGACTGTCATGACCGCGCGCACGCTGGGCAGCCAGTTGGTGTACAGGTCCAGGGTGGAGCCGTTGATGGTCCCCATGTTGACTATCGAGATGACGCCATTGGCGAGCATCAGGCCCAGCACCACCAGGAACGAGGCGACCAGCTTGGTGGCGATATTCAGATCGTAGAACCATCTCATGATGTTTTCCTTTCGGGAACAACGTGACGCAGGAACCAGAGGCGCGGGAATAGCGATGCCGCAAATCAGTATAGGCCTGATTTATTGTCGGTGGGTATCGAATTGCAAGGTGTGGAAGGGGCGAGACAGATGGGGGGTAATGCGGCGTTCAGCGGGGTTTGGGCTGTACGCAGGGCGCATTTAGGGCGCCGGATACCGCATGCCGGCGCCTGGCATGGCACGAGCAGCTAGGCTGTTCAGTGCATGGACGCGGTCGACAGATCCTTCAATTCCCGTATGCTGATATCTGACTTCTCATGCATACGCAGCAAAATGGTGGCGCCAACTGCCAACTTCCGGTGCCGGATTTTGCTGATGATGGGCGGTTGTACCTCTAGGACTCTGCAAAGTTCCGCATCGTTTTTGAGGTTCATCTTTTCGATCAAAGTATCAAGAAGCTTGTTCGGAACAAAACTGGAAGGTTCCAGCGCCCGAGCGCGATTCATGGCTTCGATCAGTTCCAGCTTTTTTTGCCGTACGTTCATGATTGCTCCTCCTTTGCTCAAAACGTGAAAAGAAATTACGTTTCCTGGCAAGGCTAGCGTCCACACTTTTTTGGTCTGAATGTGGTACGCAACTCAACATTCTTGATAACCATGCAAGTTGAGTTCAATAATACTACGCGGGAGCATGAATTCGAAGGTTTGATAAAAAAATTATCTTGTTTATTGCTTAAACGTGTTGACGTTTGTTGTTTCTTGTATCCCTGTTTTTGAAAGTTGTAGGATTTTGTCTGTCATTTCGGCCGCGTGCTGCGAATGCGTGACCATGATCGCGCACGCGCCGGTGGCTTTGATCTCCCGCCGCAGCAAAGTGAGGATGCTGTGGGCGGTATCCGGATCGAGGTTGCCGGTCGGTTCATCGGCCAGCACCAGGGCGGGGCGGTGCACCAGCGCGCGGGCGATGGCCACCCGCTGCATCTCGCCGCCGGACAGTTGATGCGGGAAGTCGCCGCCACGGCCGCCCAGGCCCACGGCCTCCAGCATCTCCGCCGCGCGTTCCGTCGGCAGGCCGTTCAGCAGCAGCGGCAGGGCCACGTTTTGCAGCAGCGTCAAATGCGGCAGCACGTGGAAGGCCTGGAAGATGAAGCCCATGCGCGCGCGCCGCAGCTTGGTGGCGGCATCGTCGTCCAGGCCGGACATCGGCACGCCGTCGACGACGATGGGCGAGTCGCCCGGCGCCGCGTCCGGCGTATCGAGGCCGGCGATGAGGTTGAGCAGCGTCGATTTGCCGACGCCCGAATCGCCCATGATGGAGACGAATTCGCCGGCCTTGAAGTTCCACGACAGGTTGGACAGCACCGGACGGCCGCTGGCATAGGATTTGGACAGGTTGCGCAGTTCGAGCATGAAGGCCTTGGCGAAGATTAGCGGGTGAGGACGCGGCGCAGCGCGAAGCTGATGCCATCGACCATCGCGACCAGCAGCAGCATGGCGATGATGACGGTGGCGGCCTTCTGCATCTGGAACAGCGACAGGTGGTACTTGAGCATCTGCCCAAGCCCGCCGGCGCCGACCACGCCCAGGATGGCGGCGGCGCGGATGTTGTTCTCCCAGCGGTACAGCGTGTAGGACAGCATCTGCGGCAGCGTTTGCGGCAGCGTGGCGTAGAAGAAGGCCGTGGCGGCGGAGGCGCCGTTGGTGCGCAGGCTTTGTTCCGGCAGCGGCGCGGCGTTCTCCAGCGAGTCGGCGAACAGGCGTCCCAGCACGCCGGCGGTGTGCGCGCCCAGCGCCAGCGTGCCGCCGAACGGCCCCAGGCCGCAGGCGATCAGCAGGATCGAGGCCCACACCAGTTCCGGAATGGAGCGCAGCACATTGAGCAGGCCGCGCATCAGCGAGCGCGCCACGCGGCCGAAGCGGCCGGACGCGGACAGCGAGAACGCCAGGCCGGCTATCACCGCCAGCAGCGTGCCGAGTGCGGACATGGCCATCGTCTCCAGCGCGGCCCAGCCGGTCTTGGTCAGGAAGGGCGCGGACAGGTCGGGTGGCGCGAAGCCGGCCAGCAGCTCCAGCGCGCTGTTGACCGCTTCCAGCGTGAAGAATTCGCGCCACTTCAATGGCAGCGAGGCGAAGCTGGCCACGACCAGCGCCGCCAGCATGGCCATCATGGCCAGCACGGTCCAGTCGCGGCGCGGCGGCTTGGGGATGGTGTGGTTCATCCGAGGCGCCTCCGCAGGACTTTGGAGAACTGGTCGGCCAGCGCCACCAGCAGCACGAACACCAGCAGCATGGACGATACTTGGGCGCCGGCCAGCATCTTCATCGATTCGTCCATGCGCTGACCGAGGCCGCCGGCGCCGACAAAGCCCATCACCACCGAGCCGCGCACCGCGCATTCCCAGCGGTAGAAAGTGTACGACATCAGTTCCGAAGCCGCCTCCGGCAGCGCGCCATACATCAACGCGGCCAGTCGCCCGCTGCCGTTGACCAGCAGCGTGTCGCTGGCGTGGGAGTCGGACGATTCGAGGATCTCGGCGTACACCTTGCCCAGCATGCCGCAGTAGGTGAGCGCGATGGCCAGCACGCCGGCGGTCGGCCCCAGGCCGATGATACGCACGAACAGCAGCGCCCACACCAGCTCCGGCACGCTGCGCAGCAGCACCAGCGTCCAGCGCACCGACTGGCGCGCCAGCATCGCCAGGGGCCGCATGCGGCCCGTGCCCAGGCGCGAGATCGATAGCTGTTCGTTGACGATCAGCGTGGCGGGGATGGCCCCCAGCAGCGCCAGGGCCAGGCCGGAGGTGGCGATGGCGACGGTCAGCCAGGTCTGCTCCAGCAGCATGGCGAGGAATTCGGCACTGTGCGCTGGCACCAGGAAGTCGGCCAGGAAGCGCCCGGTCGCGCTGATGCTTTGCCAGTCGAACAGGATCCACGGCTTGAATTCTGTGACCACCAGCGCCGGCCACAGGATCAGCAGGCAGACCACGGTGGCGGTCACGCGCCTGCGCCAGGCCGGATCCGGATGCGAGGACAACGTCGCCATCACAGGCAGGCGCCGACGCCGAGTTTGATCGCCATCGCCTCGTGGTCCAGCGGCTTGGCGCTGGCGGCGGGCTGTTCGCCCTGATACAGCGCGGCGATCATGTCGGGCGTGACCTGGGCGCGCGGCAGGTCGAATTCGATGCGGCCGTCGCGCAGGCCGACGATGCGCGGGAAGTGGCTCAGCGCCAGGTCGACCTGGTGCAGGCTGCAGATCAGGGTGGCGTTGCGGGCCCTGGCCTCGTCGCGCAGGGTGGCCAGCGTCAGCTCGGATAGCATCGGGTCGAGCGCGGACAGCGGCTCGTCCACCAGCAGCGCCTTGGCCGGCGACAGCAGCAGTCGCGCCAGGCCGCAGCGCTGGCGTTCGCCGCCGGACAGGCGGTCGACACGGGAATACAGCTTGTCGCCCAGGTTAAAGCGCGACAGCGCCTGCCAGGCCGCTTCCGGGTCGGCAGGCTTGAACAGCGAGACCAGCGCGCGCCACAAGCTCCATTGCGGCAGGCGCGCGGCCAGCACCGCCGTCACCACGCGCTGGCGCGGTGGCAGCGGCGGCGTTTGCGGCGCCAGGAACAACTGCGCGCGCAGACGGTGGCGCTCCGCGTGGCCCAGCGCCCACGGATCGACGCCGAAGGCCTGGAAACTGCCTTCAGCCGGTTGGTGGGCGCAGGCCAGCGTCGCCAGCAAGGTGGTCTTGCCGGCGCCGGAGGGGCCGATCAGGGCCAGTTGCTCGCCCTGTTCTATCGTCAAGGAGATCGCATGCAGTGCGGACGCCTGGGATGCGCCAATGTGGCGCACCGTCAGGTTCCGCAGGTCGTAAGTGGACATCGATTACTTCTTCAGCAGGCCCGCGTTTTGTGCGGCGGCTTCGATCGCGGTGTAGTTCTCGGCCTTGGTCGGAATGAACTTGGAGGCGCGCTGCAGGTCCATGATGGCCTTGTCCTGTGGGTTCTTGGCGTCCAGCGCCAGGAAGGCGTCGGTCAGCTTTTTCTTCAGGTCGGCGTTCATGTCGGTACGCACGCTCCAGTTGTAGTCGTAGTAGCCGGGCGTGGTGTAGAACACGCGGACCACGGCCGGATCGACCTTCTTCTCGGCGACCATTTTTTCCCACACCGAGATGTTCAGCGCGCCGGCGTCGACCTTGCCGCCTGCGACAGCGGCCACGGTGGCGTCATGCGCGCCGGAGAAGGCGATGCGTTTCAGGTCGGTGTCCGGGTTGATCTTCGCGGCCAGCAGGTAGGAGCGCGGCATCAGGTGGCCCGAGGTCGACGATTCCGAACCAAAGCTCAGCGTGTGGCCCTTCAGGTCTTCCAGCTTGTGGATGTCCTTGTTGGTGGTGATGAAGACGGACTTGAAT
Source organism: Duganella sp. BJB1802 (assembly GCF_013369445.1). Classification (NCBI taxonomy): domain Bacteria; kingdom Pseudomonadati; phylum Pseudomonadota; class Betaproteobacteria; order Burkholderiales; family Oxalobacteraceae; genus Duganella; species Duganella sp. BJB1802. The sequence goes on from NZ_JABWEF010000005.1 coordinate 274,919, forward strand.
TTCTCGTCCTCGGCGCGCTGCACCAGTGGCGTGATCTGGTTCTTGCTGCGGTCCTTGGCCTGCACGAAGGTGAAGCCGCCGAACCAGACCATGTCGACCTTCTTGTTGATCAGCGCCTCGACCGAGGCGGCGTAGTCGGTGACCGGGGTGAACTCGACCTTCATGCCGATTTTCTTTTCCAGGTACTCGCCCAGCGGCTTGAACTTGCGCTGCAATTCGGTCGGCGCCTCGTCCGGGATGGCGGACACGCGGAACACGTGGTCGGCCGACTGGGCCTGGGAATGCGCTGCTGCCAGCATCAGGCCGGCGGCGAACAGGGATTTGATGGCGCGCATGGCGGAAAATTTCATGGTCGGGAGCCCTTTTTTTTGTAAGATTTATATGTCTATTTCGACGAATGTGAAAGACCGCACGGTTTTATCGGTCCGGCACTGCAAAATGGATATTCGGCTATCATAACAAAAATGTTATCCGCAGCAGGGATGACCACCTTTTAAAGGCAGAGCATATATGCAGATGTCCCGCTCCTCGGCGATCCGTGTTGTTTCGCCCGACGACAGCAACACGCCTGCGCCGCAGCGGCGGCGGCACGCGCATGGCAGCGCGGAGGTGGTCGCGGAAATCAGCGCCGGCCTGCTGGCCGCGCGCCCGCACATCTCGCCCAAGTACCTGTACGACGGCCTGGGCTCCAAGCTGTTCGAGGCCATCTGCGAGCTTCCCGAATATTATCCGACCCGCACCGAGGCCGCCATCTTTGCCCAGCATGGCGCGGACATGGCGCGCGCCATCGGCGCCGGCGCCGTGCTGATCGACCTGGGCGCGGGCAATTGCGCCAAGGCGGCCAGCCTGTTCCCGCTGCTGCAGCCGGCGCAGTACGTGCCGGTCGATATCTCGCGCGACTTCCTCACCGAGGCGGTCAGCCGTCTGCAACAGCGCTTCCCGGACATCGAGATGACCGCGCTGGGGCTGGACTTTTCCAATGGCTTCGCGCTGCCGGACAGCGTGCGGCATGGCCGCCGCTTGTTCTTCTATCCCGGTTCGTCGATCGGCAATTTCTCGCCGGAGCAGGCGGTGGGCTTCCTGCGCGGCCTGCGCGACAACGCCGGCGCCGATGGCGGCCTGCTGATCGGCGTGGACTTGATCAAGGACAGCGCCGTGCTGGATGCGGCCTATGACGATGCGCTGGGCGTCACGGCGGCCTTCAACCTGAATATGCTGCGCCACCTGAATCACCTGGCCGGAGCGGACTTCGATGTCGGCCAGTGGCAGCACCGGGCCTTTTTCAACGAGGAGGGAAGCCGCATCGAGATGCACCTGGAGGCGCGCGCCGCGCTGACCGTGCGCTGGAACGGCGGCGAGCGCGAATTCGCGCGCGGTGACCGCATCCACACCGAGGACAGCTACAAGTACACGCGGCAGTCCTTTGTCGACCTGCTGGAACGGGCCGGCTTTTCGTCGGCCCAGGTCTGGACCGATCCGTCGAACTGGTTCGCCGTCATCCACGCCCAAGTCACTCAATCCTGAAAGCCGATCACGCCCATGGACATGCGCCCACCGCAACTGGACCTTACCGCCCGCTACGACAAGGTGCGCCGCCGTTCGCTGGCGCTGGCCGAGCCGCTCACCGACGAGGATTGCGGCGCGCAGTCGATGCCGGATGCGAGTCCCATCAAGTGGCACCTGGCGCACACCACTTGGTTCTTCGAGACCTTCATCCTTGAACGCATGGAGGCGGATTTCGCGCCGTTCCATCCGGCGTTCCGGGTGCTGTTCAACTCCTACTACAACGGCATCGGCGAGAAGCATCCGCGCGCGCAGCGCGGCCTGCTGACGCGGCCCGCGATGGCGCAGGTGCGCGCCTACCGCGCCGATGTCGACGCCCGCATCGCCCGACTGCTGGCCGCCGACCTCGATGCCGAACAGCGCGCCCAGTTGACGATGCTGGTCACGCTGGGACTGGAGCACGAACAGCAACACCAGGAGCTGATGCTCACCGACGTCAAGCACCTGCTGGCGCAAAGCGCGCTGCTGCCCGAGTACATGGACGTGCCGCTGGCGCGGGCCAAGGCGGCGCCGGCGATGGCGTGGCTGCCGTTCGAGGGCGGCCTGACCGACATCGGCCACCAGGGCGAGGGCTTCTGCTTCGACAACGAGCTGCCGCGCCACAAGCAGTACGTGGCGCCGTTCGAGCTGGCCTCGCGGCTGGTGACGAACGGCGAGTACCTGGAATTCATCGCCGCCGGCGGCTACTTCAACGCCGCCTTGTGGCTGGCCGAGGGCTGGGACTGGGTGCGCGGCCAGAACCTGAATTGTCCGATGTACTGGCATCAGGACGACAAGGGGCAGTGGCAGGAATTCACGCTGCACGGCGCGCAGGCGCTGGACCTGTCGCGGCCCGCGACGCATTTGTCGCTATACGAGGCGGATGCTTATGCACATTGGGCCGGCGCCCGTTTGCCTACCGAGGCGGAATGGGAATTCGCCGCCGCGCGGGCGGTGGTGGAAAACGGTTCGCTGCATCCTGCCGGCGCCGCCGATGCGGACGGGTTGTTGCAGATGTTCGGCCACTGCTGGCAGTGGACCAGCAGCAGCTACGCTCCCTATCCCGGCTACCAGTGCGCTCCCGGCGCGCTGGGCGAGTACAACGGCAAGTTCATGCTGAACCAGTACGTGTTGCGCGGCTCGTCCTGCGCCACGCCGGACGGCCATGCGCGCGCCAGCTATCGCAATTTCTTCCCTGCCGGCGCCCGCTGGCAGTTCACGGGCATCCGGCTGGCGCGCCTGGCGCCGTAAGGCTTACAGCGCCTTCATGAAGGCCGCCAGGTCGGCCGCCTCCTGCGCGGTGAAGCCGATGGCGAAGCGCTTGTCGTAGAAGGTCACGATGTCCTCGATCGTATGCACCGAGCCGTTGTGGAAGTAGGGTGAGCGCGATTCGATGCCGCGCAGGCCCGGAACCTTGACGCGGCCGATGTCCTTCCATTTCCCCGTCTGCATGGCTGCACCCGGATCGGTGGTGGCCACTGTTTCGCCGGTGACGTTGTTGCGCAGCGTGTAGAGCGGCATGTCGGCCGTGCGGCGCGAGCCGTCGGAGACGCCGGTGTTGAACATGCGGACGATCGAATGCGTGCCGGAGGCGGGCGTGTCGTGGCAGCTGGCGCAGGTGCCACGCTGTAAAGGGCGCCGCAACTCGTCGTTGAAGCCGGCCACGCCGGTGATGTTGAACGGCTTGTTGTTGAAGATTTGTTCGCCGCGCGCGATCGAGGCGCGCGCCAGATTCTGCGGGCTAGGCGGGGCGGGCGGTGGTGGAGCGGGGCGGCCGCGTGCGGGTGGCGGTGGAGGCGGCGCAGGACGATCCAGGTTGCGCCAGGCGCCGAAGATCGCCATCACGTTGCGGTTGAACGGTGCGCCGGTCTGGTAGTCGCCGGATTCGAGGTCGTTGATGCCGAAGTAGAAAGCGGCGGAGGCCAGCCGCGCCGGGCCGCCCAGCGCGCCGGCGTCGGTCAGGCTGCCGGCGTCGATGGAGCTGACCTGGGTGGTGAACAGCGTCTTCTCGAAATCGACGATGGCGCTCTGTTCGGCGGCGGTGAGGTCCTGCGCGGCTTCGGCGTGGCCGCGCACGGCGTCGTTGGACTGATGCAGCAGGCCTGCATCGGCGGTGGCGAAGCATTGCGCTGGCCGCACCTCCTTCAGGCACAGTGCGGAGGCGGGATCGCTGGCGGTTTCGCGGCTGTCCCACATCACGCTGCTGGTGAATTTGAGGTTGGTGGTGGGTAGCGGGCGGCGGAACAGCGACAGCTCCTTGGCGCTGGCGTAGTTGTACGGGTCATCGGTTTTGATCAGTGTGAACTCGGCGCCGGTGGGCATCGGCAGGCCGACGCGTATCAGGCCCTTGGTCAGCAGCATGCTGTAGGCGACGCGCTTCTGGTCCAGCGTGGCGGTGGCGGCCAGCGGCGAGACGGCGCCGTCCACCAGGCGGAACACCGGATCGGTGCCGCCGCTGTTGGTGAAGCGCTCGGCCAATTTGTCCGGGCCGATGCTCCAGCCGTTGTCCGGCTGGTGGCAGGTGGCGCAGGAGCGGCCGTTGCCGAAGGGTTTGAAGAAGGGATTGGCCGTGTCCACCGCGCCTGCGGTGCTGAAGGTGAGCGACGTGCCTTCGTCGTTGGTCACCTGGGCCAGCACCACGGGCGGCGCCACCGGCGCGGCCGCCGCCAGCACGGAGACGCCGGACTGCGTGGCGGGGGCGGTCGGTGCGGCGCTCTGCTGCACGCCCTCGGTGGCGGTGACTGTGTTGCTGGCCGCCGTTGGGTCGCTGCCGCCGCAGGCCGCCAGCAGGGTTGCGAGGATGGCCGGTGTCAGGTAAAGCGCGCGTTGATACATGGTGTTCTCCGTCTGGTGTGGTGACGGTGCGAGATTGCCGTGCAAATGTGTAGAAAAAATGAAGGCCGGTGGTGATGTCGCGTTTTTGCCAGTGCCTCATAATTTCTCCACATTTGGCGGTTATGATGGAGGCATGAAGCCAAGGAGCCAGCCATGCGGTTGACCATCGCCCGCAAGATCGCGCTGGCGGTGACCGCTATCGTCATCCTGTGCGTGGGCACGATGGCGTGGGTGGCCAGCAGTAACCTCAAGCGCGGCTTCGTCGCCTATCTCAACGAACTTCAGGTCCAGGACTTCGACCAGCTGCGCGAGCTGTTGGAGGATCGCTATCGCATCGAGGGTAATTTCGAATGGTTGCGCGGGCAGCCACGCGCGCTCGGCGACGTGCTGGCGCGGATGACGCCGCGCAGCCAGGTGTTCGAGCCGGATGGCGATGCGCACCGCCCGCGTCACGGCCGCCGTCCGCCGCCGCCCGACGGCGCGCCGCCACCGCGAGGCTACGGGCTGGCGAGGGACGAGCCGCCACCGCGCGCGGATCCGCCGCCAGGCGAAGCGCCGCCGCGCCGCAACGATCCACTGGACTTCGCCTCGCGCATCTCGATCACAGACGCCGAGGGCCGTAGGTTGATCGGCCCTCCCGACCTGCCGCCAGGCGTGGAGCGGGCGATCAAGGTCGATGGCGTCGTGGTCGGCCATATGCGGCTGATGCCCTTGCGGCAGACCGGCGGCGAGGACTCCAGCGCCACCGTCTTCCTGCGCGAGCAACTGCAGTCGATCCTGCTGCTGTCCGTCGTGCTGATCGGCCTTGCGGTGCTGGCGGCTATCTGGCTTGCCCGCCATTTGCTGCGGCCCGTGGCCGCGCTGCGCGACGTGACGGCGCGGCTGGCGCTGGGCGAATTGAGCGCCCGCGCGCCGCTGCTGTCGCGCGACGAGGTGGCTGAACTGGCGCTGCACGTCAACGCCATGGCCGAAGCCTTGGAGGACAGCGAACGCCAGCGCCGCAAGATGCTGGCCGACGTCTCGCATGAACTGCGCACGCCGCTGACGGTGATACGCGGCGAGATCGAAGCGCTGCTGGACGGCATTCGCCAGGCGGACGCCAACGCGCTGCAATCGCTGCATGCAGAGGTGCTGCGCCTGAATAAACTGGTCGACGACCTGCACCAGCTGACGATGGCCGACGCGGGAGACCTGCACTATCACTGGCATGAACTGAACCTGGCCGAGCTGCTGCGGCCAACACTGGAACGCTACCAGCCGCGCGCGCAGAAGTGCGGCCTGGACCTGAGCTGGAGCCTGCCGTCCGCGCCGCTGCTGCTGCAAGGCGACGCTGGCCGCTTGCAGCAGGTGTTCACCAACCTGCTGGAAAACAGCCTGCGCTACACCGACAGCGGCGGCCAGGTGGTGGTCGCGCTGGGCAGCGCCGCCGGGCATGCCGAGATCGTGGTGGAAGACAGCGCGCCCGGCGTGCCGGCCGCCGTCCTTGGCAGCATCTTCGAACGGCTGTACCGCGTGGACGGCGCCCGCACGCGCGAGCGTGGCGGCAGCGGGCTGGGACTGGCGATCTGCAAAGCGCTGGTGGATGCGCACGGCGGCAGCATAGTCGCCGCGCCGTCGGTGCTGGGCGGTGTCAAAATAACGGTGCGCCTGCCATTGAAAACATAGGAAGCGAAGACGTGCCCAATATCCTGATTGTTGAAGACGACACCAAGATCGCCGCGCTGCTGGCGGACTACATGAACGCCGCCGGCTGGGCCACGCGGCTGGCCGCCGACGGCCGCGGCGCGGTCGACATCGTCCGCAGCGGCGGCGTGGACCTGATGCTGCTGGACCTGATGCTGCCGGAGCTGGACGGCATAGGCGTGTGCCGCGAGGTGCGCGCATTCTCCCAGCTGCCCATCATCATGCTGACCGCCCGGGTCGACGAGATCGACCGCTTGCTGGGCCTCGACAGCGGCGCCGACGATTACGTCTGCAAGCCATTCAGCCCTCGCGAGGTGGTGGCCCGTGTCCGCGCGCATCTGCGCCGCAGCGCGGCGGCCGCGCCACAGGCGCCGGCCGCACCCGCCTCGCCGTTCCAGATCGACCGCGCCGGCATGCGCGTGCTGCACAAGGGCGCGGCGCTGGCGTTGACGCCACTGGAGTTTCGCCTGCTGGCCGAGTTGATCGACAACCCGAGCCGGGTCTACACACGCCAGCAACTGCTCGACTTTGCGCACCAGGACCAGCGCGACATCGGCGACCGCACCGTCGATTCGCACATCAAGAACATCCGCCGCAAGCTGCCGGATGCCGAGTGCCTGCAATCGGTTTATGGCGTAGGTTATCGCTTCGAGTTGCCGCTATAATTGGCGATTCACTAACAGCCCCGGAAGCAGCATGCTTGTACGCCGATTGGTTTCATCCGACGCCGCCGCGTTCCAGTCCCTGCGACTGGCGGGGTTGCGCGGCGCTCCCTCCGCCTTCGGTTCCAGCTACGAGGAGGAGTGCGACACGCCGCTGTCGACCATAGAGGCCAGGCTGGCGCCGGATTCGGGCCGCAATATGTTCGGCGCCTTCGACGGCGATCAATTGGTGGGCATCGTCGGCGTCGGGCGCGAGACTGCGCTCAAGGTCATGCACAAGGCCTATGTGCGTGCCATGTATGTCGCTGAGAGCCATCGCGGACGCGGCATAGGGCGCCGGCTGATGGAGCATGCGCTGGCGTTTGCCTCAACGCTGGAAGGCGTGCAGCGCATGACGATCTCGGTCACCGCCGGCAATGCGGAAGCGGTGGGCCTGTACGAGTCGCTGGGCTTCATCGAATTCGGCCGCGAACCGGATTCGATGATCGTCGATGGCCGATTCCACGACGAGATCATGATGTCGGCCGCTATGCCACCAGCCGGAACTGACTGACCACCTGATTCAGCTCCCCGGCCTGGTCCTGCATCGCGGTTGCGGCGGCCGCCGCCTCTTCGACCAGCGCCGCGTTCTGCTGCGTCACCTGGTCCATCTGGCTGATCGCGATGTTGATTTGCTCGATGCCGCCGGTCTGCTCGCGATTGGCCAGCGTGATCTCGCCGACGATGTCGGTCACCTTGCGCACGCTTTCCTGCACCTCGTTCATGGTGGCGCCGGCCAGGTCGACCAGGCGCGCGCCCGCCGACACCTTGTCCACCGAATCGTCGATCAGCATCTTGATTTCCTTGGCCGCGCTGGCCGAACGCTGCGCCAGGTTGCGCACTTCCGACGCCACGACCGCAAAACCGCGCCCCTGCTCGCCGGCCCGCGCCGCTTCCACCGCCGCGTTCAGTGCGAGGATATTGGTTTGGAAGGCGATGCCGTCGATGACGCCGATGATGTCGACGATCTTGCGCGACGAATCATTGATCGAGTTCATGGTGCCGACCACCTGCGCCACCACGTCGCCGCCGCGCTGCGCCACCTCCGACGCCGATAGCGCCAGATCGTTGGCCTGCTGGGCGTTGGCGGCGTTTTGCTTGACGGTGCTGGTCAGCTCCTCCATCGACGCGGCGGTTTCCTCCAGCGAGCTGGCTTGCTGCTCGGTGCGGGAAGACAGGTCCATATTCCCGCTGGCGATTTCCGCCGAGGCGGTGGTGATGGCGCCGGTGCCGTTGCGCACGCGACCGACGATGTGGGCGAGGTTGTCGTTCATCTTGCCCAGTTCCTCCAGCAGCTGTCCCATTTCGTCGCGCTGCTCGTTGGTGACGCGGCAGGTCAGGTCGCCCGAGGCCACGGCGCGCGCCATCTTCAGCGCATGGCTGATCGGATCGGTGATCGAGCGCGTGACGCGCCACGCGAAGGCCAGGCCCAGGGCCAGCGCCACCACGCCCAGCCAACCCATGATCTGGCTGGCCATGGAGATATTGTGCCTGACCAGCTCACCGTTGGAGGCGGCGACGGATTTTTGCAGCTCCGACAGTTGGCGTATGCTGGCCTGCACCTTGGCCAGTCTGGGTTGCATGTCGGTGCGCAGCGCGGCGAGGGCGTCGTCGCGCTGGCCGTCGGCCAGAAGCTTGGCGACGCGCGTGAACGACACCACGTAGGCCTTGCGCTGTTCGCGTATGCCGGCCATCAGCGCCTTGCCTTCCTCCGTATAGAGCAGCGAGTCGAGGGTTTCGAGTGCGGTGCTGATGGTTTTCTTATTGACGTCTATCTCGCGGTAGATTTCGGCCGTGCGGGCCGGGTCGCCGGTGGTGAACAGCTCCAGCGTGAGCGCCGCGTTGGCGCGGGTGGTGCTGCCGACGACGGCCGCCGCCTCGGCCTTCACCCAGTCTTTGTCGAGGATGACCGCGTTGAGGCGGCTGATGCTGTCCAGCCTTTGCAGGCCAACGCCGATCAGCGCCGCCATCAGCACCAGCACCGCACCGAAGGCAATCGCCAGCCGCATGCCGATTTTCAGATTCGAGATATTCATGCATGACTCCATGAGAACACCGAGCGAAAGCCAAGTATAGCGACAATGCTGCGGTGCGGAGGCATCGGCGGAAGGCGACTGTTGCGCCGGATGGACGGTGCATAGTATCGTGATACTTTTATCATTGGAGTAAGCATGTCGGGACGACTACGCGCCGGACTGAGGGCGACTTTTCTTGGCACAGCCGTCGCTTCCTCATCCTGTGCGCAGGCGATGCCTGAAACGCTTGCGCGGCCGGAGGGACTTCGCCGCTATCTGCTTGCTGGCCTACCGCGCGGCGGTGGAGATACCGCACAAGCTGGCCGCGTTTTCGGTGGTCTTGTCCTGCATGCCGCCGCCGCACGCGGCGCGCCCGCCCACGGTCGCGCTGCCGGCGCTGATCTTCGGCTGCACGGCGGACCCGCTGATGCCCTACCGGGGCGGCAAGTTCTTTTATACGTTGGGCTTCCTCGACCCTGTCTGCAGCATCGAGGACAGCCCGCTAGCTTACTTCTGCTTGTCCAGCACTTCCATCACGGCGGCGACGACGGCGGCCGGTTCGCCGTGCGCCACCTCCGCCAGCGGCATGTCGCCGAACGGCTTGCGCGCGGCGCGCATCTGGCTGGCGCTGGTCTCAAGGCTGTCAAGTTCGGAGGCGCGGGCGCGCCAGTAGGATGGCCGGGCCACCTGCGCCGCCTGTGCCGCCGCCAGGCGCGGGCCGACTTCTCCATTGATGGCGGTGGCCGGATAGGCGCAGGCGGCGACCGTTTTGCCATCTTCCGCGGCGGCCAGGCAGGTCAGCGCCGCGTCGAGGCGGGCGGCGCGGTCCGCCGGCAGCGCGTCCTCGTGCATCGCTTCCACGAGCACCAGGCCGGTGACGGCGCCGCGCGAGCGCAGCGCATGGTGCTGCGCCACCATCGCGCCGTAGCCAGCACCCACCAGCACAAATGGCGCATCCATGCGGGCGTTCTTGATCAGGAAGTTCAAGTCCTTGCTGGCGTTGGCGACGGTCGATGCGCGGATGGCCGGCTCGCTCGCGCCCATGCCGGCGCGGTCGTAGACGCAGGCGCGGGTGCGTTTGGCCACTTCCGGCAGCACGGCCGACCAATCCCAGCCCGCGCGGCCGCCGTCCGCTTCGAACAGCACGGTCGGTGAGCCTCTGCCGGTGCAGTACATATTCAGTTTGCGGCCGCCGACATCGACCTTGACTTGTGCGCCTGCCAGCGCGTCCTGGCCGGCGGGTGGTGTCGCGTGGGCGCCGGCGGCGGCCAGCAGGAAGGCTGCGGCGGATAGTGCGGATTTATTCATGGTCTTGGATGAGATGGATGGTGAAAGGGCGCCCTCGTGGGGCGCCCTTCAAAATCCGGCTCTGGCGGCGGCTGGCCGGTACTGGTCTTACGCGGTGGCGTCGGCGCCGGCTGGTGCTGCTGCGGTTTCCTGCTGTTTGAGCTGGCGGTTAACGGCGCTCAGCACCGCCTTGAACGAGGCCGTGAGGATATTGCTGTCGGTGGCGGCGCCGAACAGGGTCGGGCCGTTGGCCAGGCGCAGTTCGACGTAGCACGCCGCCTTGGCGTTGGCGCCCGAGCCGATCGAATGCTCATGGTAGTCCATCAGCTTGATGTCGAGGCCCAGCGCGTTGACGAAGGCGTCGATAGGGCCGTTGCCGCCGCCTTGCAGGGCCAATGGCGCCTTGCGATGGGTGAGGGCGATGTCGATCTGCACCGGCTCATCGCTGCTGGTGTCTTCCACCATCTTGTGCGCGTTGTAGGCGTAGGGCGCAACCTGCTCCAGGTATTCCTTGCGGAAGATGTCGTAGATGCCTTCGGAGGTGATTTCCAGGCCGGTGGAATCGGCCACCGCCTGCACCGCGCGGCTGAACTCAATCTGCAAACGGCGCGGGAGCACCAGGCCGTAGTCCTGCTCCAGCAAGTAGGCCATGCCGCCCTTGCCGGACTGGCTGTTGACGCGGATGACGGCGTCGTAGCTGCGGCCCAGGTCCTGCGGGTCGATCGGCAAGTAGGGGATCTCCCACAGCGCGCCTTCCTGCTGCTGGGCGAAGCCCTTCTTGATCGCGTCCTGGTGCGAACCGGAGAAGGCGGTGAACACCAGGTCGCCCACGTATGGATGGCGCGGATGTACCGGCAGCTGGTTGCACTCTTCGACGCACTTGCGCACTTCGTCGATGTCGGAGAAGTCCAGGCCAGGATGCACGCCTTGCGTGTACAGGTTCAAGGCCAGCGTGACCAGGTCGACGTTGCCGGTGCGTTCGCCATTGCCGAACAGGCAGCCCTCGACGCGGTCGGCGCCGGCCATCACGGCCATCTCGGCGGAGGCCACGGCGGTGCCGCGGTCGTTGTGCGGGTGGACGCTGATGATCAGCGAATCGCGGCGGGCCAGCTTGCGCGACATCCATTCGATCTGGTCGGCGTAGACGTTGGGCGTGCTGCACTCCACCGTCGACGGCAGGTTGATGATCATCTTGTTGTTCGGGGTCGGTTCCCAGATCGCGGTGACGGCGTCGCAGATATGCTTGGAGAAATCGAGTTCGGTGGTGGAGAACGATTCAGGCGTGTACTCGAAGCCCCACTCGGTCTGCGGATGCTGCTTGATCAATTCCTTCACCAGCTTGGTGCCGGTGGTGGCGATGTTGGTGATCTCTTCGCGCGACATGCCGAACACCACTTTGCGGAACACCGGCGCCACCGAGTTATACAGGTGGACGATGGCGCGCTTGGCGCCGGCCGCCGATTCCACGGTGCGGCGGATCAGTTCATCGCGCGACTGGGTCAGCACGATGATGGTGACGTCGTCGGGGATGCGGTTTTCCTCGACCAGCTTGCGCACGAAATCGAAGTCGGTCTGCGAGGCGGAAGGGAAGCCCACTTCGATTTCCTTGAGGCCGATCTTCACCAGCAGTTCGAAGAAGCGCAGCTTCTTCTCGGCGCTCATCGGCTCGATCAAGGCCTGGTTACCGTCGCGCAGATCGGTGCTCATCCAGATCGGCGGTTTGGAGATGACGTTGTTCGGCCACTGGCGGTCGGACAATTGGACAGGTGGGAAGGCGCGGTACTTCGCTGCTGGGTTCTGCAACATCATGGGGTACTCCTGGGTCTCAAATTGGGAAGTGCGGATGCCACGTGCCGACGAATCGGGCTGGCGCTCTGTTGTGGCGAAGGGCTGCCGCGCGGCCACGGGATACTAGGCTCGGCAACCGATCGGTAGTTTTAGCAGTAGCGACAAGGCTGGGAACATCGGTGCAAACTTTCCTGGGATTTGTAGACAGGTGCGGCTTGTGGCCGGCACAGGGTACAGCTGGAACGCGGATTAGGCGCGTGCTAGTAGGCGCGCTGCCAGCGATAGGGCGCTGGTAGGCGATAGCAGGAAAGCGGATAGGTGCAGATGCGAGGTCATGGCCTTTAATGTACGAGATCGGCGGCGTGACTGTCAAGGAGATTTGATCTTGTTACAATGATTATGTGGTGTCATGGTGTTTTTGTCATCTGCGCGGCGAAGCGCTAAACGGAGGATCGAATGGAAAAACTCATCGAGGCGGTGATACCGGTGCTGATGTCGCGTGATGTCGCCGCATCGCTGGCGTTCTATGAAAAGCTGGGTTTCGTCGAGGTGTTCAGGGACCAGGCGGACAGCCCCAGATATGCGGCGGTGGCGCGCGATGGCCTGGAGCTTCAGCTGCAGTGGCAGGATCCGTCGCATTGGGATCATGTGTTGGACCGCCCGGTTTACCGTTTTTATGTGAGCGATGTGGAGCGGGCGTATGCCGAATTCCTGCGAAGCGGCGCCATTCCGGCGTCGGGCTCCGGTCCCTGGTGCCGGCCGGGCGACACGCCATGGGGAACCAGGGAGTTCCATGTGCGTGATCCGGACGGTAACGGCCTTCAGTTTTATCGGGCGGTTTGAACAACACAGAAGAGGAATCAGTGAACGTACAATCGTTTTTAAAGCTGCCTCCCGCAGTGGATAGCTTTATCGGCGACGCGCCGCTGCAGCGGGACGAAGTCGGCGAATCGCCATGCCAGGTCTACCGCTTTCAGCGCGGCACCGATGTCTTTTTTCTCAAGACCTCGCCCTCGATCTATGCCGACACCACCTATAGCGTCATGCGCGAGGCGGGCGTTCTGGCCTGGCTTTCGGGGCGGTTAAGCGTTCCGGAGGTCGTTCTCGCCGCGCAGGACGGCGATGGGGAGTGCATGATCACGCGTGCCGTGCCAGGGGTGCCGCTGTCGTCGCTGGTCGCTGCCGGCAAACCGGTGACGGGCTTGTTCCGCGAGGCGCTGCGTCAAGTGCAGTCGCTGCCTGTCGCCGATTGTCCGTTCGATACCAGCGCGGCGATACGGCTGCGGGAACTGGAATACCTGATGCGCGAAGGCCTCATCGATCACGACTGCGATCTGGAACAATGGCCGGGTTTGAGCACGCCGCAGGACCTGCTGCATCACCTGCGCGCGACGACACCTGCCGAGGACCTGGTGTTCTCGCACGGCGATCTGGGCGACAGCAATGTGTTTGTCGACGCCGGCGAACGGCTGCATTTCATCGACTGGGGGCGTGGCGGGAAGGCCGACCGCTGGCTCGACATCGCCTTCGTTCACCGCAACCTGATTGAAGACGTGTCCGAGCGCGCGGCGGCCTCCTTTCTGAAGGAACTGGACCGGCACGACGCGCCGGCAAAACGCCTTTTCTTCGAACAGCTTGACGAACTGTTTTGAGAGCGACCAGTTATACTATCGCCCTTGAAAAAATTTTAGTTCGGGATATGTCACGAGAGAAGAACACTGGGGCGGCCGCACGGGCGCCCCGGCTGCCGCCGACCCGGCAGGAGTCGGAGTCCGCCTGGTCCGCCGACCCTGCGGCGCAGAAGCTGGCGCGCGAGCGCAGGGACGCGCAGGTTCGCGGCGTTACGTCGATCCCCGAGATGCGCGAGGCGATCAAGCGTGCGTCGCGCGAACTGCCGGCTGTCGCGGAGATACCGCGCATCCGGGCGCTCGATGCCGCCGCCTTTCGCAAACGGGCGGCGGACGGGCTGCCGTTCCTGATGGCCGGCGCGGCCAACCGCTGGCCGTTGTGCGCCCTGACTCCAGAATCGCTGCGCGCGCAGTACAGCCACCTGCCGGTGCGCGCGCGGGTGGGCGACTACATCAACACCGCGTTCGCGCCCGACCGCGCGATGCAGGACATGTCGATGTTGGAGTACCTGGAACTGGTGGCCGCCGGCGCGCACGACCTGCCGCCGTACCTGGGCAACCTGGAACTGCGTGAGCTGAACCGCCTTTGTCACTGGCCTACGTACTTCGATAAAATGGGGCCGCCGCGCTTCTGGCTTGGACCCGCTGGCACGGTGACGCCGCTGCATTGCGACTACGACGACAACATCTTCGCGCAGATCTGGGGCACCAAGCGCATCTTCCTGGCGCCGCCGCACCACGACGAGTTCCTGTATCCGAACGAGGCCAACGCCATTCTGTTCGGCTCCCCGTTCGACCCCGAAGCGCCGGACTACGAGAAGTTCCCTCTCGCGCGCCAGGCCGCCACGGTCGAAGTCATCGTCAATCCGGGCGACATGCTGTACGTGCCGGCCGGCTGGTACCATCAGGTGCGCGCGCTGACGTTCTCGTTGTCGTCGAACCGATGGGCCAGAGCCGTGCCGTTCGCACTGAGTGATGACCCATCCATACTGCGCCCGGCGGACTAGCCCAGTCTATTGCGGACGCCGTGCGCGCGCTTTGCAGCTCCTATGCGTGCCAATGGCCTGGGGCGGCTACAGTCGAAGTCTTTGAGGAGGTGGCAAATGAACGAGGTGGCGATTACGTTATTTCAGGGGCGTGTGGGAGACCACAATAACCTGGCGATTCCCGGTGCGAAGTCGCTGGCGGCTGTGTTGTCGGAGCGTCTGGACGCTGCGGTCGTGGTGGTCGGCACGCCGGCGCCGGCGTTGAACCTGGGCTGGCGGGCGGAGTTGGACGTCGCCATGCCGGCCTTGCACGCATTGGCCGCGCAGCTCGATCAGGTCCTGGCCCGAGGCCAGAAGCCGCTGACGGCGTCGAGCCGCTGCGCCGCCTCGCTGGCGACGCTGCCGATGGTGGCACGCCATCGTCCGGATGCATGCGTGGTGTGGTTCGATGCACACGCCGACCTGAATACGCCGTCCACCACCGACAGCGGCTACCTGGGCGGCATGGCGCTGTCCGGGCCCGCGGGCATGTGGGAGTCGGGCCTGGGGGCGGGCCTGGCGCTGCCGGACATCGTGCTGGTGGGCCAGCGAGCCCTTGATCCGGCGGAGCTGCAACTGATCGCATCGGGCGCGGTGACGCATGTGCCGCCGGGGGCCGGGCTGGCAGAGCGGCTGCGCACAGCTGTCGCCGGACGGCCTGTCTACATGCACCTCGATTGCGATGTGCTCAACCCCGGCATCGTGCCGACCGACTATGTGCACGAGAATGGACTGTCGCTGCCGGAGCTGCGCGACGCCTGCGCGGTGCTGGCCGAATCGGAGGTGATCGGGATGGAAATCGCGGAATTCCAGAATGCGTGGGAAGAGGGCGGCGAGCCGGTGTCGCCGGCACCGTTGATCGCCGCCCTGGGCCCGGTGCTGGAGGCGCTGCGATAGACGCTACGGCTTGCCGGCCTTGGCGACATAACGTCGTTCGCCGGTGCCGGGATCGTACAGGACTTCCATCGCCGCGCCGGACTCCGGGTCGATGAACTGCTCGCCGGTAGGCTGCCAGTTACCGCCGGTGGCTGGCGGCGGTTGATAGCGCCAGCGTTCGAACAGCACCGCCACCGTAAGGATGCCGCCCCAGATTGCCGCAGGCATCGCCTCTGGGTGGCCGGTCGCCAGGGCGATCGCGCCGCCACCGGCGACCAGTAGCGCGATGACGAGTATCGCGTTGCGCAGCATGTCAGGCTTTCTCGACCACGACGACCGTGCCGTAGGCGACGATCTCGCTCATGGTCTGGCCGATCTCGGAGGAGTCGAAGCGCATCATGACGACCGCGTTGCCGCCCATCTGCTGCGCGTTCTTGACCATGCGGTCGAGCGCATGGCGGCGCGTTTCCTCCAGCAGGGCGGTGTATTCCAGGATCTCGCCGCCGAAGATGGAGCGCAGCCCTGCCATCAGGTTGCCCGCCAGGCCTCGGCTGCGCACGACCACGCCGAATACCTGACCCTTCACTTCCAGCACCCGGTGGCCTGCGACGTTTTCTGTTGTGGTGACCAGCATGACTTTCTTTCGGTGGTTGATGATGGATCTACTTTAGCGCATGCCGGCGCTGATGCCACGGCAATCGTCTACGGCTTTCACCGGAAATTCTACTTGCAGTTTTGCTCGATGAAGCTGAACACGTCGGCGAACCAGATGTCGGCGCCGCGATAGGCGAAGCTGTGGCCTTCCGCTGCGCTTTTGCCGAAGGGGCCGTAGGTTTTCACCACGCTGGTTTTTCCGGCTTGCGAGCGCTCCGCTGACAATACCTGGCTGGGCTCCAGATTGAAATCGTTCGCGGCTTGGAAGAACATCATCGGACTGGCCGCGTTGCGGACGGCCGATTTCATCACCTCCTGGAGCTCGGGCGATTGCGACCAGCTCTCGGCGCCGCCGGATGCGACGACGGCCGCGCAGTAGGGCGCCTTGGCGGCGCCCAACACCGCCTCCACTCCGCCGAAGGAATTGCCGGCGACGGCCACCGGTTTTCCGCGCGCGTAGGGCTGCGATTGTATCCATGCCAGTGCCGCCAGCTGGTCGTCGAGATGGTCGGTGCCGAGCAGGCGGGTCATCGTACGCGAAGCCTCCTGCATGCCTCCGCGCTCTTTCGCCGCCTTGATCTCGTCGCCGATGTAAGGACCGGCGTCGGCGCTGTAGCCCTGGCCGCGCCGGTAGGGCATGAAGAACACCCAACCCCGCGTGGCGAACAGCGGCCCGATGATCTTGGCGGCCTGGCTGTTCAACATGCCCGCCGCGCTGCCGTGGTTATACAGCAGCACAGGGAACGGGCCTTCGCCCGATGGCCTGTATAGCTCACCGCCCAGCGTTCCTGTCTTGCCGGGGAAGTGGACTATTTCCGGTTCGGCCGCTTGCGCTCCGGCGGCCAAGGTGCAGAAGAAGGCCGGCAGGAGCAGGCGATAGCGCATCGGGTACGCCTCAGCCGACTGTCACGCGCGCCGCGCCGTCGGCCATGCGGCCGATGACGGCCGCTTCGCCGAAGCCCTCGCGGCGGAACAGCTCCAGCACCTCGTCGACGCTGCCGGCGTCGCACGACACCAGCAGGCCGCCGGAGGTTTGCGGATCGGTCAGCAGCATGTGCTGCGCCTGCGATACCGACGGCGACAGCTCCACATCCTTGCCATAGGCATCCCAGTTGCGGCCCGAGGCGCCGGTGAAGTAGCCGTCGTGCGCCAGCTGCTCGACGCCCGGCAGCAGCGGAATCTTCGCCATGTCGAGATGCGCCGTGAGCTTGGCGCCGCGCGCCAGTTCCAGCAGGTGGCCCAGCAGCCCGAAGCCGGTGACGTCGGTCAGCGCGTGCACGCCCGCCATTTCCGACAGCGCCTTGCCCGGCTTATTGAGCTTGGTGGTGTTGGCGATCATCGCCTGGTAGCCGGCGGCGTCCAGCTTGTCCTTCTTCAGCGCGGCCGACAGCACGCCCACGCCCAGCGGTTTGCCCAGCACCAGCACGTCGCCGGCCTTGGCGTCGGCGTTGCGCTTGACCTTCGATGGATGGACGAGGCCCAGCACCACCAGGCCGTAGATCGGTTCGACCGAGTCGATGGTGTGGCCGCCGGCGATGGGGATGCCGGCTTCGGCGCAGATCGATTCGCCGCCCTTGATGATCTGGCCGATGGTTTCCAGCGGCAGTTTGTTGATCGGCATGCCGACCAGGGCCAGCGCCATGATCGGCGTGCCGCCCATGGCGTAGACGTCGGAGATGGCGTTGGTGGCGGCGATGCGGCCGAAATCGAACGGGTCGTCGACGATGGGCATGAAGAAGTCGGTGGTGGCGATCAGCGCCTGCTCGTCATTGAGTTTGTAGACGGCGGCGTCGTCGGCGGTCTCGATGCCGACCATCAGCTCCTTCGGCACCGGGAAGCCGGACGAATTTTTCAGGATCTCGGACAGCACGCCCGGCGCGATCTTGCAGCCGCAGCCGCCGCCATGGGAGAAGGAGGTCAGTTTGATTGGTTCATTGCTCATGATGTCGTTCCTTGTTTAGACTTGTGCAGCAGATTATCCACCAACTCCAGCAAAGCTGCCTGCTCGGCCGCCGGAGCGAAGAGGGGCGCCCGCGCGTCGCACTGGGCGCGCAGCAGGGCGTGGAAGTCCGGTTCGGCCAGCGCGCGGTCGATCAGGCGGGCCAGCGCGGCGGCGTCGCCGGGCGGGAAGTAGCCGGCGTAGCCGTCGCCCAGCATGCCGCGGTTGCCGCTGATGTCGCTCGCCAGCACCGGCACGCCGCTGCAAATGGCTTCGATGATGACGTTGGCGCCGCCCTCCATGTGCGAGGTGATCGCCATCAGGGCGCTGCGCTTGAGGCGCTGCCGCGTGGCCGCATGCGGCAGGGCGCCCAGCCACCGGTAGCGCGGATGGGCGGCGGCGGTCGCCAGCGCGGCCTGCTCCAGCGCCGGTTCCAGCGCGCCGCCGATGTGGACCAGGCGCGCCGTGGGCGCCGTGACCAGCGCGGCGGCGCGCATGAAGGTCAGCGGATCTTTTTCCGAGCGCAGGTGGCCGACCATGCTGATGTCCGTGTGCCGTTTGTTGGCTGGGCGCGCGGGCCGCAGTGTGGGCGCCGACTGGAAGATCACGCTGGCCTTGGCGCGCAGCGGCTCGGGCAGGGCGTCCATGCCCGCCGGCTGCAGCAGCACCAGCGCGCTGGCCTGGCGCAGCGCCTGTTGGGCGCTGGCGTCGGTCTGGATGTCGCGATACAGGTCGGTCCCGGTCAGCAGCAGGATCGATGGCCGCTGCGGATAAGCGCGCGCATAGGCATCGAGCGAGGACGCCGAGCGGCGCGCGTGCAGCGCGATCAGCAGGTCGGGCGCGGCATTGCCATCGGCTTCGGGCCACTGTTGTGAAATCGATACCCGGTAGCGTGTGCGCAGAAAACGCGCCCAGCGGCTGGCGCTCTGCCAGTTGCCGTTGTTGGCCCGCGCCGAGGCGGGACTGACGATCCAGATATGGGGTGCGCTCACTGGTGTTTTGGCTAAAAATCGTTACAATCGGCCCATGACTTCCAACCCAACTTCGTTCAGGACCGCCTCGCCGCAGCAGATGGCGCAGGCGCTGCAGCATGCGCGGGATTATACGCTGTCGCTGTTTGATTGCTTCGCCGCCGCCGGCATGGACGTGGCCGAGCGCGTGCCGCAGCTGCGCATCGTCAATCCGCCGCTGTGGGAGCTGGGCCACACCGCCTGGTTCGCCGAATGGTTCATCCTGCGCGCGGCCGATTCCAGCCATCCGGCCGACGCCCACGGGAACTGCCTGCTGACCAAGGGCGACGACTGGTTCGATTCGGCGCGCGTGCCGCACCGCAGCCGCTGGACGCTGGACCTGCTCAGCACCGGCGCGCTGAAGACCTACTGCCGCGAAGTGCTGGACCGTGTGCTCGACAAGCTGTCACGCGAACCGAACGACGACGCGGCGCTGTATCCCTACCGGCTGGCGCTGGCGCACGAGGACATGCACGGCGAGGCGCTGCTCTACACCTTGCAGACCCTGGGCTTGCCCGCGCCGGAGCGGGCCGCGCACAACGGTCAGCAGCTGTTTGCGCCATCGGAGATCGGCTTCCCGGGCGGGACGATCCAGCTGGGCAGCGCCGAGGGCAACGGCTTCGTGTTCGACAACGAGCGCCAAGCGCATGCCTTCCGCGTGGCGCCGTTCGCCATCGACAGCACCTTGGTGACGAATGCGCAGTATGCCGATTTCATCGGCGACGGCGGCTACGATAACCGTCAGTTCTGGAGCAGCGCCGGCGCGGACTGGCTGATGCGCCAGGAGCGCTCGGCGCCGCGCTACTGGCAGCGCGACGGCGGGCAGTGGCGCACCGTGCGCTTCGGCCAGCCCGCGACGCTGGCCGGCGCCGAGCCGGTGCGGCACTTGAACCTGTACGAGGCGCAGGCCTACTGCTCCTGGGCCGGCCGCCGCCTGCCGACCGAGGCGGAGTGGGAGTCTGCCGCGCTGTCCGGCCATCCGGCGTTCCGGTGGGGCCAGCTGTGGGAGTGGACCGCGTCGCCGTTCGACGCCTACCCCGGCTTCCAGGCGGACCGCTACCGCGAATATTCGGAGCCGTGGTTCTCCACGCACCAGACCTTGCGGGGCGCCTCGTTCGCCACGCCGCCACGTTTCGTCAACGCCCGCTTCCGCAATTTCTTCCTGCCCGAGCGCGACGACATCTTCGCCGGATTCCGCACCTGTGCGTGGCCGGGATAACATCAACAACAAGCAGACTATTTTCGGGAACTCCATGAAACTCAAGCATCTCCTGATCTCCGCCACTGTCGCAGCCACCCTGGGCGCGGCCGCGCCGTCGTTCGCCGACGCCGGCAAAGTGGTGGCGATACGCGCCGGCCGCCTGGTCGACGTGGTCGCCGGCACGGTGCTCAAGGACCAGACCATCGTCATCACCGGCGAGCGCATTACCTCGGTCGGCCCGAGCGCCTCGGCCAAGGTGCCGGCGGGTGCTCAGTTGATCGACCTGTCGTCGCAGACCGTGCTGCCAGGCTTGATCGACATGCACACCCACCTGACCGGCGACCCTTACCTGGGCGGCTACAACGCGCTGGGCGTGTCCGACACGCGGGCCGCGCTGTACGGCGTGCGCGCCGCGCGCAAGACACTGGAGGCGGGCTTCACCACCGTGCGCAATGTCGGCGCGAGTGGCTTCGGCGACGTGGCGCTGCGCGACGCCATCAACGACGGCGATTTCATCGGCCCGCGCATGCGTACCGCCGGTTACGCCATCGGCATCCAGGGCGGCCACTGCGACGAGAACCTGCTGCCGCCGGATATGAAGTTCACCAGCCGTGGCGTGGCCGACGGCCCGTGGGAGGCGCGCGCCAAGGTGCGCGAGATGGCCAAGTACGGCGCCGACGTGATCAAGATCTGCGCTTCGGGCGGCGTGCTGTCCAAGGGCGACGAGCCGGGCGCGCAGCAGTACACGCTGGAGGAGATGCAGGCCATTGTCGGCGAGGCGCATAAGCTGGGCCGCAGGGTCGCGGCGCACGCGCACGGCGCCAGCAGCATCCGCGATGCGATCCTGGCCGGCGTCGATTCGATCGAGCACGCAAGCCTGATCGACGACGAGGGCATCAAGCTGGCGCGCGAGAAGGGCACCTACCTGGTGATGGACATCTACAACGACGACTTCATCCTGCAGGAAGGCGAGAAGGCCGGCATGCTGCCTGAGTCGATCGCCAAGGAGAAGGTGGTCGGCCAGATCCAGCGCGACAACTTCCGCAAGGCCCTCAACGGCGGCGCGAAAATGGCCTTCGGCACCGACTCCGGCGTTTATCCGCATGGCGACAACGCGAAGCAGTTCGCGTACATGATCAAGTACGGCATGACGTCGATGCAGGCGATCCAGGCGGCCACCATCAACGCGGCCGACCTGCTGGGCTGGAAGGACCGCGTGGGCTCCCTCACCGCCGGCAAGTTCGCCGACATCATCGCCGTCAAGGGCGATCCGGCGGAGAACGCGACCGAGCTCACTAAAGTGACCTTTGTGATGAAGGGCGGAGAAGTCATCCGCAAATAAAGGCTTGCCGGGTCATGCCGCTGGCTCGCAGGGCCATGCTGTTGTGGTGCGGATGGTATAGGGAAGGGATTGTTTTTCTATATACTTTTCGCTTTCAGACAGTGCACTGTGAGCCAGTATGCGTTTTCAAGCCTTACCCCGCCATCTGGCCTTGCTGGTGCTGGTCTCCGCGTTGAGCGCCTGCGGCGGCGGAGGTTCGCCGGGCGCCACGGCGCAACCCGACGCCACCTCGGCCACCTTCGTCGGCACCGCGCCCGACACCTCCAGCGTAATCGCCATCGAAGGCGTCCGGCAAACGGTCACGCTGCCGGGCGGCGCCCAGCTGAAGGGCATGGGCGATGCGCTGGTCATCGGCGACCATATCGTGGTGCGCTCGTTCTCCGACACGACTGTCATCCAGAACGGCAACCAGGTGCATCCGCGCACGCGATTGAGTGTGCTGGACAAGGATGGCGCGCTGCTGTCCACCATCGATTACGGCTTCTCGCTGGCCGCCGGCTACATGGGCGAGTGGCAGATGATGCCGTCGCCGGATGGCTTTGTGATGGTGCAGTCCGGCCCCGGCACCAAGTTGCTGCACTTCGACGCGCAGGCAAAGCAGATCGGTGAAGCCATCGACCTGTATCCGGCGGTGGCGCCCACGTCGACCACCGAGCTGTCCGCAGCCGAAAGCAGCGGCGCCGTGGACGGCAATGGCTTCTGGCTGGTCACCACCTTCTCGCTGCTGCCTGTCACGGACAAGACGCAGTACATGCTCAAGCTGTGCAAATTCGATTTCAATGGACGGCAGTTGACGCCACCGTTCGAGATATCGACGTCGGCGCTGCATCCGCGCGTGGCGGCAGCGGCCGGCGTGGTGCTGTCCTCCTGGCTGGAAGGCGGCGGCGCGATGGTCGCCATGTGGCCCAAGGGACTGGGCGCGCCTGTTGTGCATTCGCTGGGCACCAGCGGCGCATTGCCTTATCCGGTCGCGCTGGACACCAGCGGCAAAATGGGCGTGCTTTGGAACGGCAAGGCCTCGCTCTCCAGTCCCGGCGGCGTGATGGGCGTGGCGCTCGACAAATCGGGCATCGCGGTGCTGCCGGCTGGCCGCACCGACCTGGGTCAAGAGACTTTGTCCAAGGGCTGGGCGGGCAGCGGCCGTTCGCCGGACCTCGACGCGCATCTCTACAAGGGCAGCCTGCTGCTGGCCGATGTGGTGGTCGGTTCCTACAAGGTCGGCGATCCGGTGGGCGATGTGCTGGTGCTGGGCGATTACGGTGTCGGCACGGCGGCGCTGTCGGCGCAGAAGTCGACCATCCTGCGCATCAAGCTGACCGGCACGGATACCGAGTTTGGCGGCACGGCGGTGATCCGGCAAATGGTGTTTGCCGACCATGCCGTGCTGCTGGTCGGCGACGAACATCGCCTGGTGATGATGCGGATTAACCGCAGCTGAGCCATCTTTCCGTCCAGGACAATTTTGTTTATTTAAATCATTAGTTAATGCATAATCTGTTGCACGAAAACTGGTGATGGGCGCGCGCTGCGCCTCTTCTTCTTTTTCTACTCCCCTTAGTCAGCCAGCGGCGCCGCAAGCGCCGCCGCTGGCGTTCGCCCTTTTCAACAGGAAGACCGGATGGAATCGTTCAAGAAGTTAAAGATAGGTACGCAGCTCGCGCTCAGCTTCGGCACATTGACGGCGCTGATGCTGATCCTCGCCACGTTTGCCGTGGTGCGCATGTCGTCGATCACCGGCGCGTTCCAGAAACAGCAGCAAGTGACCGCGCAAAAGCTCGAGCCGCTGTACGTGGCCCGCGAGGCGCTGGCCCAGACCGGCCTGGCCGCGCGCAACGCCTATATCTTCACCGACAGCGCGCAGGCGGCCAAGGAGCTGGCGCTGGTCGACGAGCAGAAGGCCATCTACCTGGCGGCGCTGGAGAAGATGACCCCCGCCTATGCCGGCGACGCCAAATTCGACAAGGTGCGCAGCGGCTTGCTGAAGATGGCCGATGAACTCAAGCGTCCGCGCCAGCTGCGCGAGGCCGGCAATACCGAGGCCTTCGGCCGCTTCCTGACCGAGGAATGCAGCCCGCTGCGCCGCCAGATCGTGGCCGACATCGCGGTCCTGATGTCCGAGGCGCACGCCGAGACGGCGGCCGCCAGCGCCTCCGTCAACGCCCACGCCAGCGATGCGCGCCTGTGGATCGTGCTGCAGGCGGTGCTGTCGTTTGCCGTCAGTGTGTTGATCGCCTGGGTGAATACGCGCCTGTTGCTCAAGCAGTTGGGCGGCGAACCGGCCTACGCCACCGAGATCGCCAACAAGATCGCCGAGGGCGACCTGGCCATCGCCGTTGAGGTGGAATCCGATGACAAAACCAGCCTGCTGTACGCGATCAAGGCGATGCGCGACAGCCTGTCGTCCATCGTCGGCCAGGTGCGCCAGGGGACGGATTTGATTTCGACCGCGTCGTCGGAGATCGCTTCCGGCAATCGCGACCTGTCGTCGCGCACCGAGCATCAGGCGGGATCGCTGGACAAGGTGTCGAGGGCGATGGAGGAGCTGACGACGACCGTGAAGCAGAACGCGGACAACGCGCAGCAGGCCAATGTGCTGGCGGTGTCGGCGTCGCAGGTGTCGGAGCTGGGCGGTAATGTGATGGAGCAGGTGACGGTGACGATGGCGTCGATTAACGACTCGTCGAAGAAGATTGTCGATATTATTTCGGTCATCGACGGCATCGCGTTCCAGACCAATATCCTGGCGCTGAACGCTGCGGTGGAGGCAGCGCGCGCCGGTGAGCAGGGCCGTGGCTTCGCGGTGGTGGCGACGGAGGTGCGCAATCTGGCGCAACGCTCCGCGGCGGCCGCCAAGGAGATCAAGTCGCTGATCGACGACTCGGTGGAGAAGGTCGGCACGGGTTCGGAGCTGGTGCACAAGGCCGGAGAGACCATGCATGAAGTGGTGGCCAGCGTGAAGCGCGTGACCGAGATCATGGGCGAAATCAGTGGCGCCAGTGTGGAGCAGACGGCCGGCATCGAGCAGGTCAACGCCGCCATCGGCGAGATGGACAGCATGACGCAGCAGAATACCGCGCTGGTGGAGCAGGCCACGGCGGCGGCGCAGGAGCTGCAGGACCAGGCCACCAGCCTGGCGCATGTGGTGGATGTGTTCAAGCTGGAGGCGGGCCAGCGTTCGGGCAGTGTGCTGGGCCTGCGCGGCCACGCGCGCCGCCAGCCGCCCGCATCGGCTGCGCGCCGGACCGAGGCGGCACGCCGCATCGCCAACGGTTAGCGTTTGAGCTTTTGTTGACATGATCAAAAAGCTATGCAATGCTTGAATCATGATGCTGACTAAACGCCAATACTCGAAGCTTGCGATTATTGCCGCCATTATTCCGATGGCGGGTTAGCTTTTTGCAGCAACGAAGAAGCCCGCCCTGGAGGCGGGTTTCTTTTTTTGGAATCTGGTCCTCGGGGTTTTTAAACCAAGGAGAGTTCCATGAAAACAGAAGTAGCCAATGTCTCGACCCTGCATCTCGTGTGCGGGAAGATCGCCTCCGGCAAATCCACGTTGACCGGCGCGTTGGCGAGCCAGCCGCACACGGTGCTGATCAGCGAGGACAAGATGCTGGCGACCCTTTATCCAGGCGAGATAAAGTCGCTGGCCGATTACGTGCGCTGCACGGCCAAGTTGCGCGCCGCCTTGCATGGCTTGATCCAGGACATACTGGCCGCAGGCAGCTCGGTGGTGTTGGACTTCCCGGCGAACACGGTCGCAACGCGAGCCTGGATGAAGTCCCTGTTCGCCGGCACCTCGGCCGCGCACTGCCTGCACTACCTGGACGTCAGCGATGAAGAATGCAAGCGGCGGCTGAGGCGCCGCAATGAGGCAGGCGGTCATGAATTCAGCACGAGCGAGGCGGAATTCGATTTGTTTACCCAGTACTTCGTGCCGCCAACGGACGCGGAAGGCTTCAACGTCAAAATGGCCTGAAGCTGTGGCGCTTCAGGCCTGGCAAGTTTAGATCAGCGATTCCGCCAGGTCGCGCAGATCCTCGGCGTATTCCAGCTCGACCAGCTCCTTGCGGGCGACGCCGCTG
The DNA here is from genome assembly GCF_013369445.1 of Duganella sp. BJB1802. NCBI lineage: Bacteria > Pseudomonadati > Pseudomonadota > Betaproteobacteria > Burkholderiales > Oxalobacteraceae > Duganella > Duganella sp. BJB1802. The sequence continues at coordinate 300,527 of NZ_JABWEF010000005.1, forward strand.
CGCCAGGCCGCGCTGGCGATCTTCGGCGTGACGCCGCTCAGCAGGCGTGGATCCAGCAGGCCAGGCACCACATAGTCCTTGCCGAAGCGGGCGTCGCTGCGCGCGATGTCGGCCAGCGCCACCACGCAGGCGCGCTTCATTTCCTGGTTGATGGTCGAGGCGCCGCAGTCCAGCGCCGCGCGGAACAGATAGGGGAAGCACAGCGCGTTGTTGATCTGGTTCGGATAGTCCGAACGCCCGGTGGCGATGATGGCGTCCGGCGCCACTTCGCGCACCAGTTCCGGACGCAGTTCCGGCTCCGGATTGGCCAGCGTGAAGACGATGGGGTGCGGCTTCATGCGCTCGATGTCCATCGGCGACAGCACGCCGGGACCGGACACGCCGAGGAACACGTCGGCGCCGTCCATCACCTCGGACAGCTTGCTGGCGCTGGTGTCCTGCGCCCATGCAGCTTTTTCGCCGTCCAGCGCGCGCGCCGTGGTCAGCACGCCCTTGCTGTCGCAGACGAAGATGTTCTTGCGGCTCGCGCCCAGATCCACCAGCAGTTCCAGGCAGGCGATGGCCGCAGCGCCGGCGCCGGAGCAGACGATCTTCACGCTGGAGATATCGCGGCCGGTCATCTCGATCGCGTTCAGCATGCCGGCGCCGACCACGATGGCGGTGCCGTGCTGGTCGTCATGGAACACCGGGATCGACAGGCGCTCGCGCAGCTTGCGCTCGATGTAGAAGCACTCCGGCGCCTTGATGTCTTCCAGGTTGATGCCGCCGAAGGTCGGATGCAGCGCCGCGATGATGTCGATCAGCTTATCGGGATCGGTTTCGTCGATCTCGATGTCGAAGGCGTCGATGCCCGCGAATTTTTTGAACAGCACCACTTTGCCTTCCATCACAGGCTTGCCGGCCAGCGCGCCGATGTTGCCCAGGCCGAGCACCGCCGTGCCGTTGGTGATCACGCCGACCAGGTTGCCCTTGGCGGTGTACTCGTAGGCCTTGGCCGGCTCGCGCTGGATTTCCACGCACGGCGCGGCCACGCCAGGCGAGTACGCCAGCGCCAGGTCTTCCTGGGTGGCGACGCTCTTGGTCACTTCGATGGCGATCTTGCCGGCGCTGCCGGCGCGGTGGTAGGCCAGCGCTTTTTGTTCGATGGTGCTCATGGTGTCCTCGTTGTTTTGTTTGGCTCTGAATGCGAAAAACGCCCGCACGGGCCAAAGCCGGTGCAGGCGCAAACTGCTGGGGATCAGTCGATCATGGATACAGGCCGCGTACTTCGCGGGCCTGCAGCACGCGGGTGCACGCCAGGATGAAGGTGGCGGTGCGCAGCGTGACTTTCTTATCCTGCGACACCGACCATACGGCGTTGAAGGCGTCCTGCATGATGCGGGTCAGGCGGGCGTTGATCTCGTCCTCGCTCCAGAAGAAGCTGGAGAAGTCCTGCACCCATTCGAAGTACGACACGGTCACGCCGCCGGCGTTGGCCAGCACGTCCGGCACGATCAGCACGTCCTTGTCGGTCAGGATGTCGTCCGCTTCCGGGGTGGTCGGGCCGTTGGCGCCTTCCAGGATGATCTTGGTGCGGATCAGCGGCGCGTTGGCGGCGGTGATCTGCTGTTCCAGCGCCGCCGGAATCAGGATGTCGGACTCGATGCCCCAGAACGCGTCGCGGTCCAGGAAGGCTTCGGCGCCGGCGAAACCGGTCACGCTGCCGCATTCGGCCACGTGCTGGTGCAGGCGTGCCACGTCCAGGCCACCTTGATTGACCACGGTGCCGGTGTGATCCTGCACGGCGATGACTTTGGAGCCGGCTTCCGCGAACATGGTCGCTGCCACGCCGCCGACATTGCCGAAGCCCTGGATGGCGACACGTGCGCCTTCGATCGCCACGCCGCGTTTGGCGGCGGCTTCGCGGCCCACCACGAACACGCCGCGGCCGGTCGCTTCGCGGCGGCCCAGCGAGCCGCCCAGCGAGATTGGCTTGCCGGTGACGACGCCGGTCGACAGGTTACCTTCGATCATGGCGTAGGAGTCCATCATCCATGCCATCACCTGTTCGTTGGTGTTGACGTCCGGTGCCGGGATGTCCTTGTTTGGTCCGATGATCAGCGAGATCTCGCTGGTGTAGCGGCGGGTCAGGCGCTGCAGTTCGCCGCGCGACAGGGTCTTCGGATCGACACGGATGCCGCCCTTGGCGCCGCCGTATGGCACGTTGACGGCCGCGTTTTTAACGGTCATCCATGCCGACAGGGCCATCACTTCGGACAGGGTCACGTCCTGGTGGAAGCGCACGCCGCCTTTACCTGGGCCGCGCGACATGTTGTGCTGGACGCGGTAGCCTTCGTAGTGGGCGATGGAGCCGTCATCGCGCTCGATCGGCACGTCGACGGTCAGGATGCGCTTCGGGCGCTTCAGGGTTTCGACCCAGCGCGACAGGTTGCCCAGGTGCGGGGTGACGCGGTCGATCTGCTGCAGGTAGACGCCCCAAGGGCCGAGGTCTTCTGGATTGAGGTAGGAAGGCAGTGCGTGTGCTTGTACAGTGGTCATGCTCAAGTCTCCGTTGAATTCGTGGCTGAAGTCCGCTCGTGGCGCTCTTCAAGTGGGTCGAATCATAGGACGGGAGATTGAAAACGGGCCAATGCTGTATGTGCATTCGGCTATGCAAAAAATGCATAGTTATGGCGGGGCTTATCTTTCCGACACGGCGACGCGGCGTTTGCGGCCGCTGTTTTTCTGCTGCTGTTCGAGGAATTCCCACAGCCGCTCGACGATGGCCTTGCCGCGCCGGTGCGCCGACGGGCGCTCGCGGTACAGGCGGATCTCCATCTCGATTTCCCACTCGGAGGCGCCGCCGTCGGCGCGCGCCAGCTGCTTTTGCTTGAGCTCCCGCGTGACCGCCGATTCGGGCAGGAAGGCCACGCCGCGGCCCTCCAGCGCCATCATCTTCAGGCCCTCGGCCATGTCGGTCTCGTATTGCGGGTCCAGGTGCAGCGGCGTTTTTGCGTCGCTCAGGATCAGCTCCACCATGCGGCCCAGGTAGGCATTGTTGGTGTACGATAAAAACGGCAACGGCTCCTTCTTGGTGCCGGGCAGCGTGAATTCCGGGGTCTTGTTCTTGTCGCAGCGCGCATAGGCGCGCAGCGATTCGCGGCCCATCACCAGCATGTCGTAGCGGCCCGGGTCGAGCTGCACCGGCTGGCGCGGATGGTGATAGCACAGCAGCAGATCGCAGCCGCCTTCCACCAGCTGCATCACGGCGTCGTGCACGTTGAGCGCCATCAGGCGGCTGCTGATCGGCGCGAAGTCCTGCTCCAACGCGGTGAGCCACTTCGGCACGAAGGTCAGCGACAGCGTGTGCGGCACCGCCAGGTCGATGCTGGTCTGCGCGGCGGCGCGCTTGGAGCGCAGCATGTCGCGCGCGCCGTTGATCTGCGCCAGCATCTCCAGCGCCTGCTCGTAGAACACGATGCCGGCCGGCGTCAGGCGCGTGGGATAGGAGGTGCGGTCGATCAGGTCCGTGCCCAGCCAGTTTTCCAGCGACTGGATGCGGCGCGAAAAGGCGGGCTGCGTCACGTGCCGCAGCGCCGCCGAGCGGCTGAAATTATTGGTCTCGACCAGCGAGATGAAGTCTTCCAGCCATTTGGTTTCCATGCGCTTTTCCTTTTACTGCGGTTGCGGGGTGCTTGTGGTGTTGTCGGTATCGATGCTGCCGATCGGCGTGAACAGATAGGCCAGCGCCGCGAACACCACCAGTATGATGCCACCGCCGAGGAACATTTGCGACAGCTCGATCTTCGTCAGCGCCCAGCCGGCGACGGCGGCCGACAACGGCGCCAGTCCCATGAAGATGAACATGAAGATGCTCATGGCGCGGCCCATCATGTTCGGCGGCACGCGGCGCTGTATCCACGTGAAGACCTTGATCTGCATATAGCCCGACAGCAGGCCGAGGGTGAGCATCAGCGCGCAGGCCTGCCACGGCGCGTGCACGGCGCCGAGCGGCATCACCAGCAGGCCGGCGATGGCGTCGCCCGCCAGCAGCACCGTGCCGAAGCTGGCGAAGCGCAGGCGCGCGCCCGCCACCGCCGCTCCGGCCATCCCGAGCAGGGTGCCGGCGCCGTTGGCGCCCATCAGCAGGCCGAAGGCGGAGGCGCCGTGCAGCTTCTCGCTGGCCAGCACCGGCAGCGCCACCTGCATGGTGCCGCCGATGAACAGCGACACGATGCCCCAGTAGATGAAGCACAGGCGCAGCGGCACGTCGTTCCACACCATCGTCAGGCCGCTGGCGACGGAGCGCAGCACCGATTGCGGCGCCTCGGTGCGGGCCGGCGCGGTCAGCAGGCTAACCCGCGACAGCGTCCATGCCGAGACCAGGAAGCTGACGCAGTCGAAGCCGAAGGCGAAGGCCAGGCCGTGAGCGTCGGCCACCACGCCGTCGCCATCGGAGGAAATGGCGAGCAGGCCGGCCGCCAGCAGGGGGCCGAGCAGCATCGACAGCTGGCGCAATCCCATCAACACGCCGTTGGCCGCCTGCAGGTGCTCGGGGCCGACCGCCTGCGGCATGATCGAGGTGCCCGACGGGATGCCGAACGCCTGCGCCAGGCCGATGCCCAGGGCCAGCACGTAGATCAGCATCAGCGTCAGGTGCGCGTTCATGTCGATGGTGAGCGAGAGCGAGTCGCTGAGCGACAGCGTGAGCGTGGGCTGGTTGTTCAGCACCAGCACCGTGAGCACGCCGAGCAGCAGGGCGCTGGCGTACTTGCTCAGCATGAGCACGCGCTTGGGCGAGTAGCGGTCCACCAGGGCGCCGCCGATCAGGATGAAGACCGCGCGCGGTATGCTCATCAGCGCGATGACGAAGCCCAGCGCCAGCGTGTCGCCGGTGAGCTTGAGCACCAGCCAGGGCAGGGCCACCATGGTCAGCTGGTCGCCCAGCATGGAGATCGTACTGCCGCGCAGCAGCCATTTGAAGTTGTGGTCGCGCATCAGGGCGGCGCGTTGCCGTTTTTTGGGATCGTCCATGGTGGCGGTCTCTCAGGAGTTGGTGGCGTTCATGCCGGCGATCAGGCCGAGCGCCGTGCTCAGTTCATCGAAATGCGCGGTGGGGCAGTTGCGCAGCAGTTCCTTGCTGATCTGCTCGGCCACCGTGACGGCGTTGTTGAGCAGCTCGCGGCCGGTGGCGGTGATGGCGGCGTAGGCCACGCGGGCGTCGCGCGGATCCTGCTGGCGCTCGACCAGCCCGATTTTCTCCAGCGGCAGCAGCGTGCGCGTGACGCCGGACGCGGTCAGGCCCTGGCGCTCGGCCAGGTCGACCCGGCGCAGGCGGCCGCCGGGCGCGCGGTTCAGGTAGTGCAGCAGCATGAAGTCGCCGAAGCTGATGCCGTGGTAGCCGCCCAGCACCTGGTCGAGCCGGCGCACCAGCGTGGCCTGCGCCCGCGCCAGCCGCAGTGCGAATTCCAGGCTGGGGCTGATGTCGGCAGGGGTGTCGTTGATGTTGTCGCTCATGGTGTACTCCGTTGTCAATTAATTCTTGATAAATGCTTGAGTAAACAAGTATATCTCAACTAATTGAGGATGCAAGAAGTTTTTGTTTTTTCTGCAAGGGATACGGTTTAGAATCACCGCAGCGCAAGCTTCAATTTACTTAAACTACAAAAAATAGCAGGAGACAAAGATGCATATGGGGACCACCGAGATCTTCCTGATCGCGATGCTGATCATTTTCAGCGTGCCGTACCTGATCTGGCGCCTTGGCGGCACGGACTACTACGCGCCGCTGGTGGTGGTGCAGATCATCGCCGGCATTCTGCTGGGGCCGGGCATCATGGGCCGCGCCTATCCCGAGTACTATAGTTTCGTGTTCAACCCGCAGGTGGTGCAGTCGCTCAACGGCATCGCCTGGTGGGCGGTGATGATCTTCGTGATGATCGCCGGCATCGAGCTGGACCTGAAAAAGGCCTGGGAGCACCGCCGCGAAAGCACCATCACCGCCGGCCTGGCGCTGGGCACACCGCTGGCGTTCGGCTGCGTGGCCGCGCTGGGGCTGCTCGGCTACGCCGGCTGGATGGGGCCGAAGGCGCACGACTGGCAGTTCGTGCTGGGTGTGGGCATGGCCTGCGCCGTCACCGCGTTGCCCATCCTGATCCTGCTGATGGAGAAGCTGGAGATCCTGCGCCAGCCGATCGGCCAGCGCATCCTGCGCTACGCCAGCCTGGACGACATCGCCATCTGGGGCGTGCTGGCGGTGATCCTGCTGGACTGGGACCGCGTCGGCCGCCAGGTCGGCTTCCTGGCCGCGTTCGCCGTGGCGACCTGGCTGTTCCGCAAGATGATGGCACGCCTGGAAGAGCGCGACCGCTGGTACGTATCCTTCATCTGGCTGGCCGTGTGCGCCTTCGCGGCCGACTGGGCCGGGCTGCACTACATGGTCGGCGCCTTCCTGGCCGGCGCGGTGATGGATGCCGAATGGTTCAACCAGGAGAAGATGGACTTCCTGCGCGCCAACGTGCTGATGGCGGTGATGCCGGTGTTCTTCCTCAGCACTGGCCTGCGCACGAACTGGGCGGTGGGCGGTTCGGCCGTGTTCATCGTGGCGGCGGTGCTGCTGGTGGCCTCGGTCAGCGGCAAGCTGGCCGGCATCCACATCGCCGGCAAGATCCTCAAGTGGGGGCCGGGCGAGGCGTCCATCATCGGCTGGCTGCTGCAGACCAAGGCGCTGATCATGATCATTTTTGTCAACATTTTGCTCGACAAGCAGATCATCACCAGCGAGACCTTCACCGCGCTGCTGCTGATGGCCATCGGCAGCACCATGCTGACGGTGCCGATGGTGTACCCGAAATTGCAACGGGTCGCGCAGCTGATCTTCAAAACCAGCTGATATAATTGCGGGATGAACGATACTACTCAACTCCCTCCGCTGCCGGATCGTCTGTCGATCGACCCGCGCAGCAAATTCCACATTGCCGCCGTGTTCGAACACGATGTGGGCATCCGTTTTAACGATAAAGAACGCCTGGACGTCGATGAGTACTGCATCAGCGAAGGCTGGATCAAGGTCCCTGCCGGCAAGAGCCTGGACCGCAAGGGCAACCCGATGCTGATCAAGCTGAAGGGCAAAGTCGAAGCGTTCTATCGTTAATTCAACCGTCGTAATACAAAAACCACCCGCCTGAACCAGTTCAGCCCGGGTGGTTTTTTTCGTGCCTACGGTCAGAACTTGTAGTTGTACTCCGCCGTGAAGCGCACCTGCCGCTCAGGCGAACGGCCCAGCACCTGGTTGTAGTACGGGCTGATGGTGTCCGCGCCCGAGTTGTAGACCGGCTGCGTGGCCAGGTCGGTCTGCTTGTTGAACAGGTTGAACACGTCGGCCTTCAGCGTCAGGCCCTTGAGCCAGCGCGGCATGTAGGTCGCGTTCAACGCCAGGCGCACGTCGGTCGGCAGCGTGCCCACCGAGCCGCGCGGCGTCAGCTTCTCGTCGCAATAGAAGGTCGCGGCGCCATACCAGCCGGCCGGGTTGTTGTTGACGTTGAGCGCCTTGGGCAGGTTGCCGATGCAGGACTTCGGCGCGCCGGTGGCGATGTTGAGGTTCGCGCCCAGGCGCCATTCCGGCGTCAGCTCATAGTAGCCAAACGCCTTGAGCACATGCGTGTGGTTGTTGGGCAGCAGGCCGTTCGCGCCGGTCATCAGTTCCGGATAGTCGAAGGCGGTGGTGGCGGCCAGGTCGGCCTGGCCGATGTCCGACGCCACCTGGCCTTCCATGTTGCCCCGGCTGCGCGACCAGGTGTAATTGACCTTGCCGTACCAGCCGTTGCGCAGCGGGTGCTCGAGGAAGAAGTCCAGCGCCGTGTAGATGCGCTCCACTTTCGGCAGGCCCATGTCCTCGGCCGACAACGGCACCGTCACCAGCTTGCCGTCGCCGCGCAGGTCCAGCTCCAGCGTGTTGCCGCGGCCCGGATTGACCAGCAGGCAGGGCATGCTGTACTTGCTGGCGTTGACGTTGTTGCGGCGCGCCCAGGCGTCCACTGGACGCTGGTCGCACCAGTCCTCGATGGTGTTGCGCAGCGTGCGGTAGGTGAACTTGGCGCCGCCGGTGAAGGTCGGCGTCAGCGCCGCCTCGAAGCCCAGCGCCAGTTCGTCCTGGTAGGTCGCGCCCAGGGAGCTGGCCGCCACCTGGTGCGGGTCCTTGGCCTGGCCGTACTCGTTACCGGCGGAGAAGGGCGTGCTGATCTCGGTCAGGCCGGTCGGCACGCCGGTCTTGGGATCGACGCCGGTGTAGGTGAAGTAGTGGTCGATGTGTACCGGATTGCCCGCCAGGCGCAGCGCCACGCTGGTGGGGATCTGCAGGTGATAGCGGCCGGCGTTGGCGAACAGTTTCAGGCTGCTGTCGCCGCGCATGTCCCACGACGCGCCCAGGCGCGGCGCCAGCATGTGGCGCTGTTCGGCATACGGCACGCCGAAGCTGTTCTTGTTGGTGAACTGCTCGTTGCGCAGGCCCAGGTCCAGCAGCAGACGGTCGGTGATCTGCCAGCGGTCCTGCAGGTACTGCGCGCTCTGGTCGGTCTTGGGCGAGGCCGAGTCGCTCTGGTGGTATTCGTCCACGTAGTAGCCCTGCGTGCCGTAGCCGCCGCCGGATGCCGGCGAGCGTCCGCCCGGCACCGCCGCATTCGGATTGGAGGAGCGGAAGTAGATCCAGCTGCCGCCGCCCGCCAGCGAGGAACCGTTGATGGACGAGACGTTGTTGCGGTCAAGGCCGGCGCGCAGCGCGTGGTCGCCCAGCTTGTACTCGACGTCCAGGCGCAGCGTGGATTGCTTGTCCTCCGCGTTCTCCACCTGCATGGTGCCGCCGATGGGTTGCGGGTTGTTGTAGCTCAGCCCCGGCACCTGCGCGCGCGCCGGCGCGCTGACCTGGTACACGCCCGGCACATAGCCCTCCACGCTTTGCGGATAGGTCGACTTGAAGCGGCCCGCCAGCGCCGTCACGGTCAGGCGGTCGGTCAGGAAGCCGGTGTATTTCAGGATCGAGTCGTTGGTGATGGCGCCATCGCCGGTGACGCCGTCGGCGCGCGTGTTGTTGCGCTGTAGCGTGCCGTAGTCGAAGCCGTAGTTCTGCTGCGTCTTCTTGTACTCGTCGTGGATCTGGGTGAATTCCAGGCGGTGGTCGTCGTTGATGTTGTAATCGAGTTTGACCAGGTAGCGCGGCGTGTGGGTATCGCGCTCGGTCCAGCCGTTGGTCTTGTTGGTCGAATCGGAGTCCTTGCTGATGTAGCCGGAGGTGAAGCGGTCCTGCTCCACGTTGGCGAAGACGAACAGCTTGTCCTTGATCAGCGGGCCGCCGACGTACGCGCTGCCGAAGACGTCGGTGGCGGTGTTGGCGCCGCGGTAGGTCAGCAGCTTGCCGTCGGTGGCCGGGTTGGCGCCGGTCTGCGGATAGTAGGTGTCCTCCGGTTTGGCGCGCAGCTTGTTGGGCGTGTACTGCAGCACCGCGCCGGCTTCCCAGCGGTTGGTGCCGCTCTTGGTGGTGATGTTGACCACGCCGCCGGTGGAGCGGCCGAATTCCGCGCTGTAGCCGCCCTGCAGGATCTGCGCCTGCGCGATGGCGAAGAACGGCAGCGTGGTCGAGCCGATCTGCTTGTACACATTGGTGACCGGGAAGCCGTTGATGTAGTACGAGTTCTCCGACACGCCGGCGCCGCCGAAGCTGTCGCCGCCGATGCGCGGATTGCCGCGCGTGGTGCCGGGCGCCAGCTGGATGATGCCCGACAGGCTTTGCGCCACCGGCAGCGCCTGCAGCTCGCGCGCGGTGAACACGGCGCCGTTGTTGGTGTTGCTGACGTCGATGGTGCGGCGCTTGGTCGTGACGGTGACTGCCTGCACCGCGTCGAACGAGGCTTCGACGCCCTGGCCGATCAGGGCTTCCACGTCCAGCGTGCGTTCGATTTCGCCGCCGCGCATCAGCATGACCTTGTAGCTGCCCGGTTGCATGGAGGTGGCTTGATAGCGTCCACTGGCGTCCGGGTGGACGGTGCGGCGCGCGCCGGTGGCGGTGTTCTCCAGCACCACGCTGGCGCCGTTGGCGTTGGCGATCTGGCCGAAGATGGTGCCGGTGGCGTTGGACTGCGCGTAGGCCGGCACGGACAGGCTGCCCGAGAGCAGGACGCCGCCGAATGCCAGCGCGAGGGCGTGGGCTACAACGGTCATCCGGATGGGGTTTTTCATGATGTCTCCTTATCGTTTTTATGATGATGGCCGGCTGCCGTGGGCAGCCGACTGAGACATACTAGGCAAGGAGGGGATCGCGATCTAATGAATCTTTAGCGACTACCGTTGCTGGAAACGATATATATCAATCGGGCAGCACGACCTGCAACGGCGCCTTGCCGTCCCAGGCGCGGTCGAGCAGGGTCTTGCCGTCCAGGCGCACCAGCACGCGCTGTGTGGCTTGTCCCGGCTTCAGGCGCGTGGTGGCCAGCTCCAGTCCCTCGCCCTGTTCGCCCGCGCCGAACGCGCGTATGCGCCGCAAGGCCATGCGCGGCCAGCCTTTGGGCAGGCGCGGCGCGAAACTGAAGCTGCGCAAACCGGTCGGCTCGATGCCGAACAGGCCCTCGGTCATCACCCGCGCATACAGGCCGCTCTCCGCCGACAGGTGGCGCTGCTGGCCTTCCGGCCATGCCTCCACCGCATACGGCACATGTTCGCCCAGCAGGCGGCGGCCGGAGTAGTAGCGCAGGTAGGGCATGGTGCGTTCCAGTTCGCCCGCCTTCAGCAGACCGCGCAAGGCGTACAACGTGGCGCGGTCCCAGAAGGTCTTGTCGCCGGCCTCGGTCAGCACGCCGTTTTCCGACCACAGTTGCGGCGACAGTAGCGCGTCGATGGTGCCGCGCTGGCGTTCCATGATGCCGAGCGCCAGCGGCAGCGCGATCCACGCGCGCAGCTTGTCGTTGCCGGCGTAGTAGCGGTAGGTGTCGTAGCCGCCGATGTTGGTGCCGAAGTAGCGCTCGATGGCGGCGCGCTGTTCCTTCGCCTCGTGCTGCAACGCTGCGGCGCGCTGCGGATCGCCCAGCGCGGCGTTCAGGCGCGCGGCGCCGGACAGTCCGCCGTAGGCCAGCACGTTGGTCGAGAGGTTGGCTTTTCCGGCCGGGAAGCGGCCTTCCAGTTCGTCGCTGTCCGAGTGGACGATGGCTTCGGCGTCGCGCTGGCGGCGGGTGAATTCCAGGCACCAGTCGATCAGCGGCAGCAACTGGCGCGCGGTGCCGGCGTCGCCTTGCGCCAGCGCGAACTGGCTGGCGCCGTAGGAGATCATGGCGCAGTCGCCACGGTCGCCGGCGCCGTTCCAGTAGCTGCGGCCCTCGGCGACGATGGAGGAAGGCAGCGGCTTGTATTCGGGATTCATGTAGCGGGCGAACAGGCCGAAGCTGGTGACTGCGCTCTGTACGGCGGCGCGGTCGCCCAGGTAGGGGAAGAAGGGATTGACGTACTCCGCCTGGTCGTTGGCCCACACGGCCGCGTAGTAGCGCGTACCGCCCGGCCCGTGCAGCAGGCCGCCGCGCGTGGCGAACACGCTTTCGGCGGCGCGGACCTTGGAGAAGGCGAACATGGCGTCGAGCACGGGGGCGGGCGTTTCCAGCACCAGTTCATCGCGCCATTGTGCGACCTTGCGGGCGCGGGCCTGCAGGGCTTCTTCGCCGTCGACGTAGACCATTTCGTTTTGCAGGCGGCCGCTGATGATCACGTCCACGTGTGTGCGCGCGCCTGGCGCCAGCGTGCCTTCGCGGGCGGGGGAGCGCACTTCGATCACGTAGGTGCCGTGCGTGCCTTTGTCGGCGGGCGTGGTTTCGCTGGCGTCCAGCGCGGCGAAGCTGTAGCGGCGGGCGGTCTTGCCGTTGTTGACCAGTTCCAGCCGCTCCACCAGCGCGGGTTCGTCCGGCGATGGCGTCAGGGTGCGGGTCAGCAGCAGGCCTGGCGCCAGCTGGGAGTGCAGGGCGAGGCGGCCGTCGAAGCGTACCTGCCGCAGGTGCTCGGCGGCGGCGGGGGCGCCGTCGATTGCGATGGCGGGTGTGGCTTCGAGGCCGAACTTGCGTATCAGGCTGGCGTGGGTGTCGTCGGGGATGGTGCGCAGCATCGGCCACACCACGGTGCGCGACAGCAGCAGCGTGCCGTCGGCCTGGCTGCCGTAGTCGATCACCGCCGAGACCTGGCGGCCGCTCATCTCCAGCTGGTCGCGATGGGTGTCGGCGACCTGCCAGCGGATGGCGTTGCCGTCGATCTGCCAGCGCGGCGTGAAGGCCGGCGGCGCGGCTTGCGCCCAACCGGCGGTCAGCAGCACCGCAGCCAGTGCTGCGGCCAGTGCCGTGACCCGCGCTGCGGTCGGCGCCCTTGCGGGGGCGGCGGTCAGGGCGACGGCCGGGGTGGCGGCGTGCGCGCGTAATTTCATCTGCATACGGGTCTCCTTATTGCGCAGGCTTGGCGGGGCGGATGATGGCGGCCCAGCCGCCGCCTGGCGCCAGCTGCATGGTCAGGCGGCTGGCGCGGGTGACGCTGGTGCTGCCGGCCTGCACGTCGGTGGCGAAGATGGCGGCGTTCGGGCCGTCCTCCATGCTGCTCATCTGGTAGACGCCTTCGCCGAGGAAGGACAGGTCGAGCGCCAGCTCGCGGCCGTCGGCGCCCGTCATCGCGCCCACGTACCACGTATCGCCGTGGCGGCGCGCCATCGCCACGTAATGGCCCAGGTCCGCGTGCAGCACGCGGCTTTCGTCCCACTCCACCGGCACCTGGCGGATGAAGGCCAGCGATGACGGATTGGCGCGGTATTGCGACGGGCTGTCGGCCAGCATCTGCAGCGGGCTTTCGTACACCACGTACATCGCCAGCTGGTGCGCGCGCGTGCCCTGGCTCATCGGCCGGTCGAAGCTGGCCACGAAGTCCTTGCGGTGGGCGTTGCTCATGGCGCCGGGCGTGTAGTCCATCGGCCCGGCGAACATGCGGATGAAGGGCACGGTCACGTCGTGTTCCGGCGTCTGCTTGTCGGTCCACTTGTCGTTCTCCAGTCCCTTCACGCCTTCGAAGGTGAGCACGTTCGGCCAGGTGCGTTGCAAACCGCTTGGCTTGAAGCTGCCGTGGAAGTCCACCAGCAGATGGCGCGCCGCCGCTTCGCGCGCGACGCGTTCGTAGTAGTTCACCATCCACTGGTCGGCGCGCTGCATGAAGTCGACCTTGATGCCGGCCGCGCCCCAGCGCGCGAACTGGTCCAGCGCCGGCTTCATCTGCGTGTCCAGTGTCTTCCACGACACCCACAGGATGATGCCCACGCCGCGCTCCTTCGCGTGCGCCATCAGCGCCGGCATGTCGATGGCCGGCTTGACCGCCAGCAGGTCGCCCAGCACATACCAGCCTTCGTCCATGATGATGTATTCGAGGCCGTTCTCCGCCGCGAAGTCGATGTAGTGGCGATAGGTGCGCGTGTCGATGCCGGACTTGAACGGCACGTTGTACAGGTGGTTGCCGTTGTACCAGTCCCACGCCACCTTGCCTGGCTTAATCCACTCGGTTTGCTTGAGTTCCTGGGCGTCGGCCAGCAGGTAGGGCATCTGGTTGGTCAGCAGGCCGCCGGCTTCGGCGGCGATGCCCAGGATGCGCCACGGGTAGGCGCGCGTACCGGCGGTGCGCGCGATGTAGGGCGCCTCCTGCGTCACCGGCACGTTGCGGTCGTCGCGCGCGGTGTCGGCCAGCGCCACTTTCGGGAACACGGCGCGCAGGCCGTCCGCCTCGCCGTGCAGGTACATGCCGGGATAATCGCGCAGCCCGGACTCGGTCAGCACCAGATGCGCGCCGCCGCCGCGTACCAGCGCCGGCACGCCGACCAGCTTTCCGGCGGCCTCGCTCACGGCCAGCGCCTGGTAATAGTGCTCGTTATGCGACTGCATGGACTTTTCCTGCGGCCAGTACAGCGTGTCCTGCGGTCGCACGTGGACGCCCGCCAGCTCGTCCTCCACCGTCACCTGGCCGGGCAGCTCGGTGCGGAAGCGGTAGGCGATGCCTTCGTCGTAGGCGCGCACCTCCAGCGTGTAGCCGCCGGCGAAGTCCAGCCGCAGCGCGTTGTAGTGGTCGCGTACCTCGCGCGACTTCTGCGCTACCACCGGACGCACCGAGGTGTCGATGCTGAGGCGCTGCTGGCCGGTCAGGCGCGGGCGCTCGCCCAGCGTGCCGATGCCGCTCAGTTTGAGGCCGATCGGCGTGGGCAGCACCAGCTGGGCGTCGCGCAGGCTGACGGCAAGCGTGAGCTGGTCGCCGGTGGCTATGGTCACGCGCAGCTGGCGGTCGGGCGAGCTCAGTTCCAGCGGGTTGGCCGAGTGGCCGTACAGCGGCGCGATGAGGAGCAGCGCGCCGGCCAGGCGGCGCGCGAGGGATGGATGGTTCAAGGCGGGTCTCCGTAGGTGTTTGGGCCATGCTAATCGCGGCGGGCGATAGCCGTCCATTCACCTTTTATGCTGCTGCCATGTCGAATGCGGTATGGCTGCCGATGGCCTGGCGCCGTATCGCCTGCAGCAGCAGTTCGGCGCCCGGCGACAGCAGGCGGTCGCGCCGGCGGATGATGCCGAAGGGGTCCATCTGGCACGCCAGCTCGATCGGCAGCACCACCAGCAGGCCGAGCGCCCGGTAGTGCTGCGCGACGTCGGCCGACATCACATTGAGCGCGTCGCTCATTTGCAGCATGCTGGTGATCAGCACGATCTCGCTGGTGTCGACCACGTCGCTGGGCGGCTCCAGGCCGGCGTTGTGGAACAGCTGCTCGAAGCGCAGGCGCAGGATGCTGCCGGTCGGCGGCATGATCCACGGCGCCAGCGCCAGCTCGCGCGTTGAGGCGCGCGCCCGGCCAGCGGATGGCCGGCGCGCGCCACCACCACCACCGGCTCGGCGCCCAGTTCCTCGTACTGCAGGTCGGCGCTGTCCGGCTGGCTGGTCATGCGCGCCAGCAGGAAGTCGAAGGTCCCGCGCTGCAGGCGGTCCAGCAGCACGGTACTCGATTCGATCTGCACGCCGATGCGCAGCTGCGGCGCGTGCTGCTTGACGCGCGTGATGGCCATGGGCAGCAGCCGCATGGCCGGCGTCATGATGCTGCCGATGTCGACCTGGCCGGCCAGCCCGGACCTGAGCGCGACGATGTCCTCGTGCGCGCGCGCCAGGCTGGTGAGCGCCATGCGCGCGTGGCGGATCATGCTCTCGCCGTAGATGGTGGGCTCCATGCCGCGCGGCAGGCGCTCGAACAGCGCGATGCCCAGCATGTCCTCCAGCTCCTTGAGCTGCTTGGAGGCGGCCGGCTGGGTCATGCACAGCACCTCGGAGGCGCGGCTGAGCGTGCGCTCGTCGTCCAGCGCGATCAGCAGCAACAGCTGGCGGGTTTTGAGCCGCGCGCGCAGGAACCAGTTGGGGTTGGGCGCGTTCATGCCGGCGCGTACCTATTCGATTTCGTCATGGTATCTCCCTTATAGTTGTGGAAAAAAGTATAGGGGAGCAGTCATAGCCGATCAATGACGGAATCGAGGGGATTGATAACTAAATCGGCATAGTGCCGGCCTGTCAACCAGTCCGTTTGGACTGATGTCTATTTACGCATGGCAAGAGATAATATAAGGATATTGTTGCCATTTAGGGCAGGGCATCTGTGCCAGCGACGCGGCACGGGAGCAGCAGAGCTGTGCCGTTTCTCATGTTGCCGGATGCCGATGGCGTTCTTGACGAGGGGACTGGCATGGTGTGGTGGAAGTTCAAACAAGCGGCGCCCGTGGCGGCGCGCACAAACCAGCCCGCGCGGCTGTTGCTGCAGGCGCTGGAACCGCGCCTGATGTTCGATGGCGCGGCGGTGCAGTCGGCCATCTCGGCCCTGCATGCCGACGCGCCCCATGCGGCCGGCGTCGAGGCGCCGGTGGAGCGCTTCCAGCAGCGCGCGGCGCCGCAAGCCAATTCCATGGGCGTGATGGCGCAGCCTGTGGCGGGGGTCAGCGATTTCAACACGGTCAGTGGGCCCGTCATCGCGTCGGGCTCGTCCGCCGGCGACGGACTCTCGGTCCTGAACATCGACGGCTGGGATTTCCTCTTGAAGAGCAGCGCCGCCACCAACTGCTATATCGGCGCGGAAACGCTGACGGGGCAGACCATCGTCATCACCGGCGTCTCCAACGACGGCGCTCCCTTGGGTTATCTTCAGGTGAGCAGCGACAACAACACCCGCTTCACGCTGGCCTCGGTGGATATCGGGGTGGGCGGCATTTCGGTCGGATCGAACGGCGTCATGCGGCTGCAGGGTTATCGCAATGGCGCCGCCGTCTCGGGCGCGACCATGAGCCTGATGGTCACCGACGCGAATTTGGGCGGCCAGCTGATCACCTTCAATGTCAGCAATAACAGCAGTTTCGAGGGCATAGACGCGTTCCGCGTCCAGAGCGACGGCAGCTTCGTGGTGACCGGGGCGGTTGGTGTCGACAATATCGTGGCGACGGACTTCTTTCATCCAGGGCCGGTATTGGCCGGTAGCGGCGGCAGTGCCGCCTACCGGGCCGGCGATGGCAATGCCGTCGTCGTCGACGGCGGCATCACGCTGTCGAGCACGGGCGCCGACAACCAGGCCAGCGCCACTGTGGCGATCACCGGCAATTTCCACAGCGCCGAGGATCTCCTGGCGTTCACCAACAACAACGGCGCGCTGTTCGGCAATATCAGCGGCAGCTACAACAACGCCACCGGCGCGCTGACGCTGACCTCCGTCGGCGCCGGCGCCACCAATGCGCAGTGGCAGGCGGCGCTGGAGGCGGTCACCTATCGCAACAGCTCGCCCACGCCCCTCGCCGACACGCGCACCATCAGCTTCGCGATCACCGACAATGGCGGCTTCACCAGCACCACGGTGATCAGGGCGGTGACGGTGAGCCCCGACGTGGCGCCGGCGATCGGCAACCTCCATGGCGACAGCGTCAGCTACACCGCCGGCGGCGGCGCCGTGCATCTGGACAGCGGCGTGGCGGCCATCGTCAGCGACAGCGACACGCCCAACTTCAACGGCGGCTGGATCGCCGCGCGCATCGTGGCCAATGCCCACAGCGCCGAGGACGTGCTGGGCATCGACGGCGGCGGCGCCGTCTCGCTCAGCGCCGGCACCACCGTGGGCAGCACGGTCTCGGTGGGCGGCGTCGCCATCGGCGTCATCGCCAACAACGGCGACGGCGCGGGCGGCCGCGACCTGATGGTGACCTTCAACGGCAACGCCAGCGCGGCGCGGGTGTCGACCCTGGCCGGCGCGCTGACCTACAACGACATCGCCGGCTCGCCCAACACCGCCACCCGCACGGTGCAGGTGGTGGTCAACGACGGCCACGGCCAGAGCAGCAGCGCCGCGAGCATCACGGTGGCGGTGATCAACGCGCCCGTGCTGACCCCGAGCGGCGGCAGCGCGGCCTTCAGCGCCGGCGACAACGTCGCGTCGACGCCGGTCGCCATCGATGGCGGCATCACGGTGGCCGATCCGGGCAGCGCCACGCTGGCCAGCGCCTCGGTGGCGATCACCGGCAACTTCCGCAGCGGCGAGGACGTGCTGGCCTTCGCCAACGACGGCGCCAGCATGGGCAACATCGCCGGCAGCTACAACAGCGGCAGCGGCGTGCTGACGCTCACCTCCAGCGGCGCCACGGCCACGCTGGCGCAGTGGCAGGCGGCGCTGCGCGCGGTGAAATACACCGACACTGCCATCACGCCGAACACGGCCACGCGCACTATCAGCATCCAGGCCACCGATGGCAACGGCCAGGGCAGCGCCGCCGTGGCGCGCACCGTCACGGTGGCGGCCACCGACCAGACGCCGATCGCCACCGCCAGCGGCGGCGGCACGGTCTACAGCGGCGGCGACGGCGTCGCCGGCACGCCGGTGGTGGTGGACGGCGGCATCACCCTATCCGACCTGGACAACACGACGCTGGCCAGCGCCACGGTGGCGGTCACCGGCAACTTCCGCGCCGGCGAGGACGTGCTGGCGTTCAGCAATGTCAACGCCGCGCTGTATGGCAACATCGTCGCCAGCTACAACAGCGGCAGCGGGGTGCTGACGATGACCTCGTCCGGCGCCACCGCCACGCTGGCGCAGTGGCAGGCCGCGCTGCGGGCGGTGCGCTACAGCGACAGCGCCGTCGTGCCGAACGCGGCCACGCGCACGGTGAGCTTCACCGTCGACGACGGCACCAAGAGCAGCGCCACCGTCACCCGCGCGGTGACGGTGGCCGCCGCCGCGCAGACGCCGGTGCTGACCGTCAGCGGCGGCAGCGCCGCCTTCACCGCCGGCGACAACGGGCCGGCCACGCCGGTGGCGCTCGACGGCGGCCTGACCTTGTCCGATCTCGACAGCGCGACGCTGGCCAGTGCCACGGTGGCCATCACCGGTAATTTCCGCGCGGGCGAGGACAGCCTGGCGTTCAGCAACGGCAACGCCACGCTGTACGGCAATATCGGCGCCAGCTACAACAATGCGACCGGCGTGCTGACGATGAGTTCGGCCGGCGCCACGGCCACGCTGGCGCAATGGCAGGCGGCGCTGCGCGCGGTGACCTACAGCGACAGCGCGGTCTCGCCCGACACTTCCACGCGCACCGTGAGCCTGGCCGTCAGCGACGGCGGCAGGACCAGCGCCAGCGTGACGCGCACCGTGACCGTCGGCGCCACCGACCAGACGCCGATCATCGTGGGAAGCGGCGGCGGCACGGCCTACGCCGGCGCCGACGGCGTCGCCGGCATGCCGGTGGTGGTGGATGGCGGCCTCACGCTGTCGGACCTGGACAACACGACGCTGGCCAGCGCCACGGTGGCGATCACCGGCAACTTCCAGGCCGGCGAGGACGTGCTGGCCTTCAGCAACGGCAACGCCGCGCTGTTCGGCAATATCGCCGGCAGCTACAACGGCGCGACCGGCGTGCTGACGATGACCTCGTCCGGCGCGACGGCGACGCTGGCGCAGTGGCAGGCCGCGCTGCGGACGGTGAGCTACGGCGACAGCGCCGTCGTGCCGAACACGGCCACGCGCACGGTGAGCTTCGCCGTCAACGACGGCAGCAAGACCAGCGCCGCCGCCACCCGCGCGGTGACGGTGACGGCGCCGGACCAGACGCCGGACCTCGCCGGCTCGGCCGGCAGCGCGCACTTCACGGCGGGCGACGGCGTGCCGGCCGCGCCGGTGGCGGTGGACGCGGGCCTGACGGTCGGCGACCGCGACAACACGACGCTGGCCGGCGCCACGGTGGCCATCACCGGCAATTTCCGCGCGGGCGAGGATGTGCTGGCGTTCACCAACAACAGCGCCGCCACGTTCGGCAACATCACGGCCAGCTACGCGCCGGCCACCGGCGTGCTGACGCTGGCCTCGTCCGGCGCCACGGCCACGCTGGCGCAGTGGCAGGCCGCGCTGCGCGCCGTCACCTACACCGACAGCGCCGACACGCCCAACCTGGCCAGCCGCACGGTGAGCGTGACGGTGTCGGACGGCAGCAAGAGCAGCGTCACCGTGTCGCGCGGCGTGACGCTGGCGCTGCCGGACTACACGCCGGTGGTGGTCGCCAGCGGCGGCCAGGCCCGGTTCCTCGTGGGTGCAGGCGCGGCGGTGGTGGACGCCGGCCTGCAAGTGTCGGACCGCGACAGCGCCACGCTGGCCGGCGCCACGGTCGCCATCAGCGGCAACTTCCACGCGGGGCAGGATGTGCTGGCCTTCGTGAACAACAACACCACGCGCTACGGCAATATCGCGGCCAGCTACAACGGCGCCACCGGCGTGTTGAGCCTCACTTCCAGCGGCGCCACGGCCACTGTGGCGCAATGGCAGGCGGCGCTGCGCTCGGTGAGCTACGCCAACAGCGCCGGCTTGCCGGACATGGCGGCGCGCACGGTGAGCTTCAGCGTCAACGACGGCGGGCGCAGCAGCCAGCTGGCCACGCACGACGTGCAGCTGGCCTTGCCCGCGCCGCAGATCGCCGGCCTGGCCGCCGGCAGCGACAGCGGCGCCAGCGCCAGCGACGGCGTCACCTCGCAAACCCGGCCCACCGTCGGCGGCACGGCGCTGGCCGGCGCGCTGGTCACGGTCTCGGTGGACGGCGCGGTGGCCGGCACCGCCGTGGCCGACGGCGGCGGCGCGTGGAGCTACACCTTCACCAACGCGCTCGTCGACGGCACGCACAGCGTGACCGCCACCATCGGCAGCGGCGGCTTCGACAGCCCCGCGTCGGGCGCGCTCACGCTGGTGATCGACACGCAGGCGCCGGTCAGCCCGGCCGATATCCGTCTCAGCGGCGGTGCGCGGCCCGTGGTCAGCGGCACGGCCGAGGCCGGCAGCACCATCGCGGTGTTCCTCGACGGCGTGGAAGCGGGCAGGACGCAGACCGACGCCCACGGCGCCTGGAGCTGGCAGTCCGGCACGGCGCTGGCCGACGGGCAGCACAGCGTGCGCGCCGTGTCGACCGACCTGGCGGGCAACGCCGGCGCGGCCTCGTCTACGCTCGATTTCGTGGTGGACACCAGGGTGCCACCGCCGCCTGCGCCCACGCTGGGCCTGGCGCCCGGCTCGGACAGCGGTAGCAGCGCCAGCGATGGCCTGACCAGGGAGACTCATCCCACCGTCGGCGGCACGGCGCAGGCCGGCAGCACGGTGGCGGTGTCGGTTGACGGCGTGCTGGCCGGCACGGCCAGCGTCGGCACCGATGGCGGCTGGAGCTACAAATTCGATGGCGCCCTGGCCGATGGCGCGCACACCATCACGGCCGTGGCCTCGAACGCGGGGGGCCCCGGCGCGGCATCGGCCGGGTTGAGCCTGGTTATCGACACGGCCGCTCCCGCCGCGCCGGTCGTCGCCGGCATGGGGGGCGATGTGGCCCAGCCGCAGGTCACCGGCAGCGCCGAGGCCCTCAGCACGGTGATCGTCTACGTGGACAATGTGCAGGCCGGCACGGTTCAGGCGGATGCCGGCGGCAGCTGGAGTTATCGGCTGTCCGCCAAACTGGCCGACGGCGGCACACCGTGCGCCACGGCCGGCGACGCGGCCGGCAATATGGGCGCGTCGTCGGCGGCGCAGCTGACGGCCGATTACGGCGCCGCCCGCCGTGCCGGCCGGACTGGCGCTGGCGGCAGGCTCGACACGGGCGCCAGCGGCAGCGACGGCGTGACCGGCCACGCGCCAGCCGCTGATCCAGGGCACGGCCAAGGCGGGCAGCCTCGTGACGGTCAGCATAGACGGCATCGCGCTGGGCAGCACTGTGGCCGACGCGCAGGGCGCGTGGAGCTGGCGTCCGGGCGCCGCGTTGGCCGACGGCCCGCATCGCGTGACGGCGGCTGCGACCAATGGGGCGGGCGTGAGCAGCGCGGACTCGGCGCCGCTGCTGGTCACCATCGACAGCGGCGCGCCGCAGCTGGTGGCGATCAACGCGCTCGACGCGGCGTCGGCCAAGGCGGGCGGCTTGCGTTATGAAGTGCAGTTCTCCGAACAGGTGCGGCTGGCGGCCGATGCGTTCGGCGTCGCGCTCGGCGGCGGGGCGCAGGCCAGCATCGCGTCCATCGTGGCGAGCGGGGAGGGGCGCTATGTCGTGCAGCTCAACGCCAGCGGCGAAGGCAGCGTGGCGTTGACCTTGCGTCAGGGCGGCGCCAGCGATCTGGCCGGCAATGTGCTGGCGCAGGGCGGCAGTGGCCGCGCGTACCAGTTGCAGGCGGCGACGCCGACGCCCACGCCCACGCCGATACCGACGCCCGCGCCATTGCCGACACCGACGCCCGCGCCGCTGCCGCCGTCGCTCGATCCCATGCCGTCGCCGCCATCGCCGGCGCTCGGCTCCATGCCGACCCTCGATAGGCCGACGACCGCGCCGAACGTTTCGACTCCGGTCCTCAGCACCGTGGCCGCCGTCGGACCTCCGGGAAGCGGCGGCTTTGTGGCCGCAGGGCAGTCTCCAACACCTGTCCCGGCGCTGCCTGCTTGGGGTGTGGACCGATTTGCCGGCAACGGCGTGGCCGACGTCTTCGCCGGCATCGGCGGGCGCGAGGCCCAGGACATGGGCGCCCGCGAGGTGGAAGCCGGCCGTTCCTTCGCATTGCGCCTGCCCGCGCAGATCGGCCAGCCGCTGCAGCTTCGTCTCAGCGATGGCCGGCCTGTGCCGGCCTGGATCCGCTTCGATCCCGAGACGGGCGCCATCACCGGCGCGGTGCCGCCGGGCTGGAAGGACGAACTGACGCTGGAAGTGCGAAGCCGGGATGCCGGCGGCCGCGAACAGCTCAGCCATCTGCGCCTGCGCGCCGCCGACGCGAGCGAGGCGAAGGCCGCCGACGGCAAGCCGGCCCCCGCCAAGGAGGCCAAGGCGCACCCCGCCAAACCGGCGAAACCGGCGCCGGCCAAGGCGGCCTTCAACGACCAGATGCGCCAGTACGGCAAGGACGGCTTCGAGCAGCAACTGGCCTCCTGGCTGGAAGGCAAGGGCCACGCATGATCGCACCACAGACCAGGAATCAGACCCACTATCAGGAAAATCGCATGGATCAACAAGCTACATTTACGCCGGCCGCAGGCCGCAACCGTTGGGCGGCGGTGGCCGCGGCTCTTGTGCTGAGCGGCTGCGCCGTCACGTCCGCCCCGTTGACCGTCGGCGAGCGCCAGGCCACGCTGGGCGCGGACCGCGCGGCGATGCTGGTCGGCCAGGAAGCGCTGAGCGGCCCGGTCAGCCTGCAGGAAGCCATGGCGCGCGCCCTCAAGTACAACCTCGACTACCGCGTCAAGATGATGGAAGAGGCGCTGGCACAGCGCCAGCTCGACCTGTCGCACCTCGATATGCTGCCCAAGCTGGCCGCCGGCGCCGGCTTCACGGCGCGCAGCCGCGACCTGGCCTCGTCGTCGCAGAACGTGGCCACCGGCACGCAGTCGCTGGTGCCGTCCATCTCGACCGAGAAACAGCAGCACACGGGCGACCTGAGCCTGAGCTGGAATGTGCTCGACTTCGGCGTCAGCTACTACAGCGCGCAGCAGCAGTCCGACCGCGTGCTGATCCTGCAGCAGCGCCAGCGCAAGGTGGCGCAGCAGCTGATGCAGCAGGTGCGCGAAGTGTGGTGGCAGGCGGTGGGCGCGCAGCGCCTGCAGGACCGCATTGATGCGCTGCTCAAGGAGACCGAGGCGGCGCTGGCCGATGCGCGCCAGGTGGAGCAGCAGAAGCTGCGCTCGCCGCTGGAGGCGCTGAACTACCGCCGCCAGCTGCTGGACGTGGTCCGCCAGATGGGCATCGCCCGCAACAACCTGGCGCAGGCCAAGCCGCGCCTGGCCGCGTTGATGAACCTGCCCGCCGGCCAGGACTTCCAGGTGGCGGTGCCGGCCGACATGCCGGTGCCCGCGCTGGGCCTGGACCTGGAGCGGATGGAGGACATGGCCTTGCTGAACCGTCCCGAGCTGGCCGAGGCGCGCTACATGGAACGCATCGGCGCGCTGGAGACGCGCAAGGCCATGGCGCGGCTGATGCCGGGCCTGGAGTTCAGCGTCGGCCAGCGCTATGACAGCAACAAGTTCCTGGTCAACCATTCGTGGAGCGACGCCGGCCTGCGCGTGAGCTGGAACCTGCTCAACCTGTTCAACGCCGGCACCATCAAGGGCAGCGCCCAGGCCCAGCTCGACCTGGCCAAGGCCCAGCGCCTGGCGCTGAACATGGCCGTGCTGACTCAGGTGCACGTGGCCTACCTCGATCTGCAGGGACGCAGCCGCCAGTTCGCGCTGGAGCAGGAATTGAGCGACGTCGAGCAGCGCATCTTCGAACAGAACCGCAACGCCAGCGCCAGCGGCGCCCAGGGCCGCCTGCCCGCCATCCTGGCCGACGCCAACGCCGTGTTCTCCTCGCTGCGGCTGTACCAGAGCTATGGCGATCTGCAGAACGCCTACGGCTCGCTGGGCGCCAGCCTGGGCATCGATCCCTTGCCGGACAGTGCCGCCAGCCACGGGCTGCCGGCGTTGGCCGCCGCGTTCGCCGGCGCGGAAACCCAGTGGCAGGCCAAGGTGTCGGCCGCCAGGGCGGCGCAATGATGCGGCCGGCCTTGATGGCGCTGGCCTGCGCGTTGGCCGGACCGGCGCTGGCCGCGCCGGCGGGCGCGCAGGCGCCAGCACGCGCAGCGGCTCCGTCGCCGGCATCGGCGCCGGCACCGGCAATGGCAACAGCACCGGCGGCGCCCGGCGACGGTCGCGTGCGCGTGCAGATGATGTCGCGCCAGGCGGTCACGCTGTCGGGCGAGGTGGCGGCGCGCATCGCCGCCTTGCCGGTGGCCGAGGGCGGCAGCTTCAAACGCGGCCAGACGCTGGTGGAATTCGATTGCGGCACCTACCGCGCCCAGCTCAACAAGGCCCAGGCCACGCTGGAGGCGGCCAACCGCCTGGCCGAGGTGAACAGCCAGCTGGCCAAGCTGAATTCGGCCGGCAGCCTGGAGGTGGCGCAGGCCCAGGGCCGCGCCAAGGAGGCGGCGGCCGAAGCGAACTACATGCAGACCGTGGTCGGCAAATGCGTCATCGCCGCGCCGTTCGCGGGACGGGTGGCGCGCCGCGTGGCGGCCGTGCACCAGTACGTCAATCCGGGCAATCCGGTGCTCGACATCGTCGACGCCGGGCCGCTGGAATTGCGCATGCTGCTGCCGTCCAAATGGCTGGCCGGCATGAAGCCGGGCAGCCGCTTCACGGTGGTGGTCGACGAGCTTGGCGCCAGCTTCCCGGCCCGCATCGAACGCCTGGGCGCGCAGATCGATCCGGTCAGCCAGTCGATTCCGGCGGTGGGCGTGATCGACGGCGGCGCCGCCGCGCTGCTGCCCGGCATGAGCGGCTGGGCCAGCTTCAAATAGGAGACCTCATGGCGCATGCCGATGGAAGCCGCGAACTGGCGGCGCTGATCGCCCTCATGCATCGGGCGCGGGCGGCCGGCGACGCGGCTGAGCTGGGCTTTGTGATCGTCAACGAAAGCCAGCAGATGCTGGCCTACCGCCAGGCGGCGCTGTGGCGCGAAGGCCTGCAACGGCAGGTGGGTGCGCTGTCCGGCCTGTCCGAGCTGGAACCGACCGCGCCCTATGTGCAATGGCTGGGCGGGCTGTTTCGCCACCTGGCCGCGCAGCCGGGGCCGGACTGCCGGCTGTTGAGCCCCGATCAACTGCCCGCCGCCTTGGCCGACGACTGGGCATCCTGGCTGCCGGAGCAGGTGCTGTGGCTGCGCCTGGGCGACCAGGGCGCGCTGCTGCTGGCGCGCGCCGAGGCCTGGAGCGCCTACGAACAAAAGCTGGCGCAGGAACTGGCGCACTGCTACGGCCACGCGCTGACGCTGTTCGCGCCGCGCCGCGACCTGCGCCAGCTGGCCTGGGACTGGCTCAAGCCGGGACCGCGCCAGCGCAAGCTGCTGCTGGCCTTGGTGTTGCTGGCCTGCGTGCCGGTGCGCCTGAGCGTGCTGGCGCGCGGCGAGGTGGTGCCGCGCGATCCCTTGCTGTTGCGGGCGCCGTTGTCGGGCGTGATCGCCAGCATCGCCGTGCAGCCGAACCAGCGCGTGGCCAAGGGCGCGCCGCTGTTCGCGCGGGACGCGACCCAGCTCTCCGGCCAGTACGCGCTGGCCAGCCGCGAGCGCGACGCGGCCCAGGAAAGCTACCGCGTCAGCGCCCAGCTGGCCGTGACCGACGACAAGGGCCGGCTGGCGATGGCGCAGGAGCGCGCCCGCCTCGAAGAAAAAAGCATCGCCGCCGACTACAGCGGCCGCGAGCTGCAGCGCCTGCAGGTGACGGCGCCGCAGGCCGGCGTGGTGGTGTTCTCCGACCGCAACGACTGGCAGGGCAAGGCCGTGGCGGTGGGCGAGAAGGTGATGACGCTGGCCGATCCGGCCCAGGTGGAGCTGGCCGCGTGGCTGCCTGCCGCCGAGGCGATCGACGTGGCGCCGGGCGCGCGCATCGTGCTGTATCCCAACGGCGACCCCACCGCCACCCACGAGGCCGAAGTGCTGCGCGTGGCGTACAAGGCGGAAGCGGCGGAGGGCGGCCTGCTGGCCTACCGCCTGCAGGCGCGCTTTGTCGAGCGCGTGCCGCCGCGCCTCGGGCAGATGGGCACGGCCAAGGTGTATGGCGACTGGGTGCCGCTGGCGTACTACGTGCTGCGCCGGCCGCTGACGGCGGCGCGCCAGTGGCTGGGATGGTAGGCGTGGAAGCGCGCGCCTTGCCCGTCCTGCGCCAGGAGCTGAGCCTTCATCCGGGGCCGGTGCAGGCCGACGGCTCGCCCAGCTGGACCTTGCACGATCCCAGCGTCAACCGCTTCTACCAGCTGGGCTGGGCCAGCTTCGAGATCCTGCAGCGCTGGCACCTGGGCAGCGCCGAACGCATCCTGGCCGCGCTGCGCGCCGAGACCACCTTGCAACTGGCGCCGGACGACATCGACGCGGTGCTGGCCTTCCTCGGACGGCACGAGCTGCTGGTGGCCGCCACGGCCGAACAGGGCGCCCAGCTGTGGCGCCGGCGCCAGGCGGGCCGGCCAAGCCGCGCCATGTGGCTGCTGAAAAACTACCTGTTCTTCCGCGTCCCGCTGCTGCGGCCGGAGGCGCTGCTGCAAGCGCTGCTGCCTTACTGCGCCTGGCTGTTCCGGCCGCGCTTCTGGTGGGCCATGGGCGGCGCGCTGCTGCTGGCGCTGGGCCTGCTGTCGCGCCGCTGGGACGAATTCACGCACACATTTTCCAATTACGGCGGCTGGACCGCCGCGCTCGGCGTGGGCGCCGCGCTCAGCCTGGCCAAGGTGCTGCACGAACTGGGGCATGCGCTGACGGCGCGCCGCTTCGGCTGCCGCGTGCCGGCCATGGGCGTGGCCTTCCTGGTGATGATGCCGGTCCTGTACACCGACACCAACGAGGCGTGGAAGCTGCGTTCGCGCCGCCAGCGCCTGCTGATCGGCGGCGCCGGCATGCTGGCCGAGCTGGCGCTGGCGGTGTGCGCCACGCTGCTGTGGTGCGTGCTGCCGGACGGGCCGCTGCGGGCCGGCGCCTTCCTGCTCGCGTCCACCACCTGGCTGGCGACGCTGGCGGTCAACGCCAGTCCCTTCATGCGCTTCGACGGCTACTTCCTGCTGGCCGACTACGTGGGCCTGCCCAACCTGCACAGCCGCGCGTTCGCGCTGGCGCTGTGGAGGCTGCGGCGGTGGCTGCTGGGCCTGGACGATCCCGCGCCGGAACACTTCCCGGCCGCGACCCGGCGCAAGCTGATCCTGTTCGCCTGGGCCACCTGGCTGTACCGCCTGGTGCTGTTCCTGTCGATCGCGCTGCTGGTCTACCACCTGTTCTTCAAGGCGCTCGGCATCCTGATGCTGTTCGTGGAACTGGGCTGGTTCATCGCGCGTCCCATCGTGGGCGAGTTGATGCTGTGGTGGCGCCGCCGCGCCGAGCTGCGCTGGTGCCGCGCCAGCCGCCGCAGCGCGCTGCTGCTGGCCTTGCTGGCGGGCTGGCTGGTCCTGCCGTGGCAGGCCGACGTGGCGGCGCCCGCCGTGCTGGGCGCACGCCAGTCGCAGGGCTTGTACGCGCCCGCCGTGGCCGAGGTGGAAGCGGTCTGGGTGCGCGCCGGCCAGCAGGTGCGCGCCGGGCAGGTGCTGGCCCGCCTGCGCTCGCCCGTGCTGGCGACGCAGCTGGCGCAGGCCGAGGCGCGCGAGCGCCAGCTGGGCTGGATGGCGCAGCAGCAGGCTTTCCACAGCGATCTGCAGCAGCAGGGCGCGGTGCTGCAGCGGCAGTGGCTGGCCGCGCGCGAGCAGGTCGACAGCCTGCGCCGGCAGCAAGCCAGGCTGACGCTGCAGGCGCCGTTCGACGGCCGCGTGGCGGAGCTGAGCGAGGCGCTGCGCGCCGGCACGGTGATCGCGGAAGGGGAACATCTGCTCGACGTGCTGGGGCCGCGCGGCGCGCGCGGCGAGGCCTTCGTCGGCGAGGCGCAGCTGGGCGCGTTGAAGGGCGGCGCGACGGCGCGCTTCGTGGCCGATGGCGGCCAGCACAGGGCGGTGCAATGCAGGGTGGGGGCGGTCGACGATTTGAACCTGCCGCTGCTGGACCAGCCTTTGCTGGCGTCGGTCCATGGCGGTCCGCTGGCGGTCGAGGCGCGCGAGCGGGGATTGGTGCCCTTGTCGGCGCTGTTCCGCGTGCGGCTCGACGACTGCGACAGCGGCGAGGCGCCGGCGCGCGAAATGGCCGGCGTGGCGCGGCTGCAAGGCGAACGCCGGAGCCTGCTGGGCGAGGGCTGGCAACGCCTGTTGGCGTTGCTGCGCAAGGAAGGGGGCTTGTGAGGCCGGGTGAGCGACAGGCCCCTCCGGCGCTTACTGCGCTGGCTGTTCTCCGCGCAACTTGTCCAGCATTTGCAAGGTCGTCGGCAGCAGGTTCATGATGCCGTGGTAGGCGCAGTATTCACAAAATGCTTCTTCCGGACTCATGGCGGTGATGCTGGCGTCCGAGTGGCCGCGGCGGCGCAGTGCGCGTAAGCAGGCTGCGTCCATATTCCTGGCGTTCATGCGCTGATTCCCTTTCGATTTATATGGTTGGAGGGTGGTACCAGCGCAATTATATGCCCAAAATAGTTCCGTGTGGCAACTAAATTGGGTTTTCTTAATTATCGGAAGCAATATGCTATGAGGCCGCCGGCTGCGGCATGGCGGCCGCCCGGGTGTCGCGGTGCAGGCGCCACAACAGGGCCAGGCCGACCAGCGAGGTGCCGACCATCACGTAGCCGATGTGATTGAAGTGCCGCAGCTGGCCGCTGGCGCTCTGCGTGACGATGTGGCCGGCCACCACCGAGGCCAGGCCGCCCGACAGCTGCTGCACCGAGGCGCTGATGGCGTTGAACGAGCCGCGCTGGGTCTGCGCCGGCACCGTCGAGACGATGGCCTGGAACGGGATCATGCGCGAGAAGATGCCGATGAACATCACCGTGTTGATGACGATGAGCACCGGCAGCGAGGTCGGGCCCAGGTTGGTGTAGATCAGCACCATGGTGATGGTCAGCGCGGTGCCGAACATGAACACGCGGAACTTGCCGACCGCGTCGGCCACCTTGCCGATCAACGGGCCGATGAAGATGGTGCACAGGCCGGTGATCAGGTAGACCGTCGGCAGGTGCTGCAGGTCGATGCCCAGGTTGTTGACCACGTAGGCGCTGCTGAACGGCATCAGCATGAAGCCGCCGGTGGTCAGCAGCGCGGTGGTGGCGAAGGCCAGCAGGTAGCGCCGCTCGCTGACCGTGTGGAACAAGTGCATCCAGGCGCTGTGCTCCTGCGGCTTGCCGAGGTGGGCATCGACCGGCTGCAGGCGCCACGCCACCAGCAGGCCGCCGGCCAGCCCGAGGGCGGCCATGGCGGTGAACGGCACGTGCCAGTTCCACTGGTTGGACAGGTAGATGCCGACCGGGATGCCCAGCACTTGGCTGGCGGCGAAGGCGGTCTGGATCAGGCCCATGACGCGGCCGCGCTGCTGCGGCAGGAACAGGTCGGTGGCGATCGCCAGCACGACCGAGCCGATCACGCCGCCGAACAGGCCGGTGACGATGCGCGCCGCCAGCAGCGATTCGTAACTCTGCGCCAGGCCGCACCACAGCGTGCCCAGCACGAAGCCGGCGTAGAAGAACAGCAGCAGCTTCTTGCGGTCGAAGCGGTCGGCGAAACCGGCCGTCAGCAGGCCGGAGGCGGCCGCGCTGAAGGCGTAGGCCGAGACCACCAGCCCGAATTGTTGGGGGCCGATGTGCAGGGCCGGCATGATGACCGCGCCCAGCGGCGACATCAGCATGAAATCGAGGATGACGGCGAACTGCAGGAAGGCCAGCATCGCCACCACGGTTTTTTGATAGCCGGTGAACGGCGTCGGTACGGGTTTAGTCATGTGTCGGTTCTTTATTGGGACGGCAATAGGCGCTGCGGTCCTTGTGGAATTGTGCGCGCTCTTCGGGCGTCATGGCCTGCCAGCGCTGCCAGCGTTCGCGTCCGCCGTGGAAGCCGCCGCCGTGGCGCCCGCGGAAGCCGCCGAACAGAATCCGGCATAGTACCAGCAGGCCGAGCGCGCGCCAGTAATCGATTTGCATGCTGCCGGCGAACACCCCGGGCATGACCCAGTTCCACAGCATCATCACGACCCAGGCCAGCAAGGCCACCCCCAGCAGGATCATGGGCAGGAACAGCAGCTTTCTTTTCATTTCAAATTCTCCTTTCGTTTCATTCGTTGTCGTACAGGGTTTGCAAGCGCGTGCGCAGGTACAGGACCGCGTAGCGTTTGCGCGCCAACAGGGTGTTGATCGATACGCCGCTTTGCGCGGCCATTTCCTTGAAGCTGGCGCCGTCCAGCTCGTGCGCGACGAACACCTCGCGCTGATTGGCCGGCAATTCCTCCAGCGCCGTTTGCAGTTCCTTCAGCAGCGTGGCGCGGGCGTAGGCGTCTTCCGGGCTGCCGTCCACCGACGGCAGCAGCAGGTCCAGGCGGCAGTCGTCGCCGTCGTCGTCGCAACCCAGGTCGTCGAGGCGCACTTCCTTTTTTTTGCGGAAGCGGTCGATGATGCGGTTGCGCGCCACCCGGAACAGCCAGGCGCTGGCCTGCTCGATCGGCTCCGGCAGGCGGTAGGCCTGGACGAATTCGTAGAACACGTCCTGCAGGATGTCGTCCGCGTCGGTCGGGTCGCTGACGCGGCGCCGGATAAAATTCCCGAGGCGCGAGCGCTCGCGCAGCACGGTCGCGGCGATGTCCTGTTCGGTGGTTGAATTCGGTGGTGTCATGTCGTTGTAGACGGCCCACGGCTGCGCTTATTGTGGCAAATTGCAATTTATTTCGCTGCGGACGTTATACAGCAAAGCCCGCCCGCCGCCTATCGGCGCGCGCCGGCGCGGATGTCCCACAGGGCGGCGGTGTAGCGCACCCGGTCGCCGTGCACGAAGGGCTCGAAGGCGGGGCGGACGACGGCGGCCACTTGCTGGCGGGTGGCCTCGTCCGCCGTTTGCAGCAGCCTGCCGACGGGGCCCATGTGGGTGATGTAGTGGAGCAGGTCCGGCTCGGGGAAGCTGCAGGCGACGTCGAGCGGCGCGATGCCGATGTCGCGCCAGCCGCTTTGTTCCAGTATCGCCTGCACGCGGTCGCGGTTGGCGAAACCGAACTGGCCCGGCTCGTCCGGCACGCGCACGGGCAGCTGGGGCAGCAGGGCGGCCGCGCTTTGCTCGGCGGCGGTCATGAAGGGATTGTCTTCCGGGCCGCGCCAGGCGATGCAGCGCAGCGTGCCGCCGTCGCGCGTGGCCAGGCGCAGCGCGCTGAACGCGGTGACGGGGTCGTCGAAGAACATCACGCCGAAGCGGGAGATGATGGCGTCGAAGCTGGCCGGTTCGAAGGCGTGGCGCTGGGCGTCGGCCTCGATGAAGGTGGCGCTGGAGCCGGTCTGCGCGGCGCGGTCGCGGGCGGCGGCGATCATCGGGCCGGAGATGTCGATGCCGGTGCAGCGGCTGTCCGCGCCCAGGCGGCGGGCGGCGGCCAGCGTGGTGGCGCCGGTGCCGCAGCCCACGTCCAGCAGGCTTTGCGTGGCGGGCGGGATGGCTTGCGTCAGCAGATCTTCGATGGGCTGGAACATGTGGTCGAGCAGGGCTTGCGCGGCGACCCAGGTGTTGCCGCCGGCGCCTTGCCATAGTGAGCTTTGCTTCATGGTTGGTCCTTACGCTTGTCGTGGAAATGGGGAAGTGCTACTGTGCCACTTCAAGTCAACTTGAGGTCAAGCGATGGCGGGCATGGACATAGCCGAAGTGGTGCGGATCTCGGGCATGCCCGCGTCCACCTTGCGATTTTACGAGGAAAAGGGGTTGATCTCCTCAATTGGCAGGCACGGCCTGCGCCGCATCTTCGACGCGGGCGTGGTCGAGCGGCTGGCCTTGATCGCGCTGGGCCGCGCCTCGGGCTTTTCGCTGGACGAGATCGCGGGCATGTTCGGCGCCGACGGCGACCTGCGTATCGACCGCCACCTGCTGAGCGCCAAGGCGGACGATCTGGACCGCACCATCAAGAAACTCACCACCATGCGCGACGGCCTGCGGCACGCGGCGGTGTGCAAGGCCGCCAGCCACATGGAATGCCCGACGTTCCGCCGGATCTTGCGGATCACGGCCAGGAAGTAGAAAAGTGGTCGAGGTGGCCCTGCTTAACCCGGTACTTAATCTGGCTTGCTCGTGCTAGCATGTTCCTCACCAATTCGTCGGAGGCACGTATGAAGTTTTCGAATATACAACCAATCAGCTTCTTGAAAACTAACACGAGCGATGTGGTGAAGCAGGCTCAGGAAACTCAGGAACCAGTGGCAATCACGGTGAACGGCAAAGTTCAAGCGATTGTTCAAGACCCTTCGAGCTATCAGAAGACTCAAGATCAGCTGACCATGCTTCGTATCCTTGCTCATGGGCGAAAGCAGGTTGAAGAAGGTAAGGTTACCGACCATGATGATTTCTTTGCTCAGCTTGAAGCGGAAGACAACGAAATTCATTCGCCAAAATGAAAATCGTTTGGACGGATTCGGCTAAAACAGATCTGATAGACATCCGTGACTTCTTAAGGAGTTCTGAGTCTGTTCAATTTGCTGCCAAAGTCACGAAAGAAATCCGTGATGAGGTTGCCACTCTCAAAAAGTGGCCGAAGCACAAAGGGACGTATGTGAAGGAGCTTGAGGAGCTTAATCTTCCCCAGTATCGTCAACTTCTCGCGGGGCAGCACCGCATCATATTTGAACGTGGCGACAATGAAACTTGTTACATTCATCTTGTTTGCCATACGAGCCGCGACCTTGAGACTATGTTGCGTCGCCGCTTGCTTGGTAGCTGAAGCCACCTGCTGACCGCCAAGACGGCGGCGCAGACAAGTGTCCAATCCCTGCGTCGGCTTATTTGGCGTGCTTGAATCGATTTCAAATGTAAAAAATTTTCAACCGCTCAGCGTGTCCAATCCTTGAGGGTCGGAAAAGGGGTGTGGCTGTTCAAGGCTGGAATCCTGGAAAGCACCTCGGCCATGAAGTCCATAAACACGATCGCCCGCGTGGGGAGCAGTCTGTTCGCGACGTAGACGATCTGCACCGGGGCCGGTGGAACAGCGTGGTCGGTCAGGATAAGCTCCACCCGGCCGCTGTTCAGCCCGTCCTCAAACAGCCACGCAGGTCCATGTCCCACGCCCAATCCTGCCGAGACCGCAGCGCTCACCGCGTCGGGAGAGTTCACTCTCAGCCTGCCGGAGACCGGAATTTCAGCGTCCCGGAAGCGCCAAGACGCCCCCGATGATAGCAAGGTATAGATGACGCAGTCGTGGTCGCTCAGGTCTTCCGGTGTCTGCGGGGTTCCGCGTTTGGCCAGGTAGTCCTTGCTGGCCACGAAGACGCGGTCGTACCATCCAATAGGTCGCGCGCGCAGGGCGCTGTCTTCCAGATGTCCGATGCGGATGGCGAGTTCGGTACCCTCATTGACCAGGTCCACGTAGCGATCGTTAAGTTGCAGGTCCAGCGTCAACCGGGGATACCGCTGCAGAAACGTCGGCACCTGCGGCAATACGAACGCGTGTGCGAACGCTGTCGGGCACGCTACACGCAAGAGCCCCGATGGTTCGACGTTGTTCTTGAAGGATGATTCGGATTCATCCACCGCATCCAGGATGCGCCGGATGTCCGCATAGTAGCGTTCACCCTCCGGCGTCAAAAACAGCTTGCGCGTTGACCGGTGAAGCAGGCGTGTCTGCAAATGATCTTCCAGCGCCGCCACATAGCGACTCACATTGGGCTGTCCCAGGCCCAAATCGCGTCCCGCAGCTGAAAAGCTTCCGGTTTCCACCGCGCGCGCGAAGCATGTCATCAAAAGAAATCGGTCCATACCGTCACCTTATTCATGCGAAATTCGCATGGATTATATGTAAAAGTCCAATCTTATCTCAATTTGAGTATGAGTGCATGATGCTCCATATCGACCAGGTCGGTCGTCAATCACAGGAGAAATCAATGTCGCGCTTACAAGGTAAACGTACCCTCATCACAGGCGGCACCACTGGCATCGGGCTGGAAACCGCAAAGCAGTTTCTGGCGGAAGGCGCCCGCGTCATCGTCACGGGCGTCAATCCCGAGTCGATCGCAAAAGCTCAGGCGATACTGGGACCCGAAGTTCCGGTGCTGCGCGCCGACTCGGCCAGCGTTGCGGCACAAAAGGAGCTGGCACAAGCTGTCAAGGATCACTACGGCCAACTGGACGTTGCCTTCCTCAATGCCGGCGTATCTGTCTGGCAGCCCATCGAAGCATGGACGGAAGAGATGTTCGACCGCTCTTTTGACATCAACGTCAAGGGCCCTTACTTCCTGATGCAGGCACTGCTCCCGGTGTTCGCGAATCCCGCTTCCGTCGTGCTCACCACCTCCGTCAGCGCGCATGCCGGCGCAGACCGTTCGTCCGTGTATGCGGCCACGAAGGCTGCGTTCCTGAATATGTCGAAGACCCTTTCGACTGAATTATTGGGACGCGGCATCCGTGTCAACGCGGTCAGTCCTGGACCGGTCGAGACGCCGCTGTACGACAAGCTCGGGATTCCAGACGCGTATCGAGATCAGCTCAATAAAGAAATCGCGGCGAGCATTCCGTTTGGCCGCTTCGGTACGTCGGACGAGGTGGCCAAGGCTGTGCTGTATCTCGCTTCCGACGAGTCGCGCTGGACGTTGGGCACTGAAATCGTGGTTGACGGCGGCCGTCTGCTGAACGGCTAAGCGGCGGCACTTCGTTCAAGCAGAGGAAGCAGTGGCGTGTCGACTTGCCGCGCCCCTGTTTCCTTCCCCTCAGCCATGCAGAATCCGACATCACTATGACCGTACTTACCCTGATAAGCCACCCGCTGTGCCCCTTCGTCCAGCGCGCTGCCATCGTTCTTCTTGAGAAGGGCGTTGCATTCGACAGGATAGACATCGATTTGTCCGCGAAGCCGGACTGGTTCCTGGCCCTTTCGCCGACAGGCAAGGTGCCCGTGCTCAAGGTGCCTCAGCCCAATGCGGCCGACGCGATACTTTTCGAAAGCGTGGTCATCTGCGAGTACATCAACGAAACCCAAGGCGGCGCGCCCATATACCCCGTGGATGCGCTGCTTCGCGCCCAGCACCGTGCATGGATCGAGTTTGCTACCCAGACATTCGCAGACGGCTGGCAGTTCCTGCACGCCCGCGACGCTTCAACCGCCGATGCCAGGCGCACGGCATTTCGCGAACGGCTCCGAAAACTGGAGTCGGCTATCGGTGAAGGGCCATTTTTTGCCGGCGCTGCCTTTGGCATGGTCGATGCGGTGTACGCGCCTCTTTTCCGTTACTTCGGAATCATCGATGCGACGGTCGCGCATCGGATCTTCGACGACCTTCCGCGTATTTCGAACTGGCGCACGGCGCTTGAGGCGCGCGCAAGCGTGAGGGATGCCGTAGTCGAAGACTATGCCGATCTTTTCCTGGCGCATCTCCGCCAAAATCATTCGCAGGTGATGTCACCGCTGCCGCCTGTTTGATAAGATAACATTTTCATGGCCCTGCCGAACGAGGTCTTTTGTGCTAAACGGTTTTAATCATTTGACTCTCGCCGTCTCCGACCTAGAGAGAAGCCTGGACTTTTATTCGTGCCTTCTGAATTTTCGGCTGGCGGCCACTTGGGACTCGGGAGCCTACCTCGCTCTTGGAGAACTTTGGCTGTGCCTGTCGTTGGACAAGGGGAGCGGCGGGCAGGGCGGGGCCACCTACACCCATTACGCATTTTCTATCCAGCAGTCGGACTTCCCGGCGTTCAGGCAAAGGCTCAAGAATAGCGGGGTGACCGAATGGCAGCCGAATCGCAGCGAAGGCGATTCGTTCTATTTCCTGGACCCGGACGGCCATCAATTGGAAGCGCATGTGGGCTCGCTGAGCTCCCGGCTGGCGCAATGTAAAGCCAAGCCCTACAAGGGCATGCGGTTCTTCGACTGACCGCAGCCGCTGGCGGCAGCGGCTTTGCCGATAAAATCGGCAACCTCTCGCGGGTGCGACATCAACGACATATGGCTGGACTTGAGCGTCAGCGTCCGTGCATTCAACTGGGCTGCGAGCTGTCGCTGCACAGCGGGCGGTAGCGCATGGTCGTCCGATGTGATCAGGTACCACGCCGGCTTGTCATGCCACGCCGCGTGTGTGACCGCGTCCGTGAACGACCGCGCCGCGATAGGCTTCCCGACCGCCGCCAGCACCTGCGCGGTGGCCGGTGGCAGATCGCTCGCCATCACCTTGCGGAACACCGCCGCGTTGTCCAGCCAGATCAAGCCGTTGGCGTCGGGCTGCATGCCTTCCATGGGCGACTTGAGGCGCTGCAGCATGTCCGCTGCCGATTCGCCGTTGTCCGGCACCATCGCCGATAGGTACACCACGCCTTTCACGGCAGGCGTATTGGCCGCCTCCGTTGCGACCACGCCTGCCCACGAGTGCCCGACCAGAATGACATCGCCCGATTGGCGCTCGATGACGCGGCGCGTCGCTGCGACGTCGTCGGCCAGCGAGGTCAAAGGCAGCTGAACGGCGCTGACGTGAAAGCCTTTTTTCTGCAGAAGCGGAATGATCCTGCTCCAGCTTGAGCCGTCGGCAAACGCGCCATGGACCAGCACAACATTGGGAACGACAGGCGCCGCTTGCGCGGCCAGCAGCGGCATAAGAGACAGCGCCCAAGCCATCCGCAGGCGGAACCGGCGGAACAAACCGGAGAGATTCACCATGGTGTTTTCCTTTCGGGATCAGTTCTGCGGGACGGATTTGGCCTCCGTCGCCCAGCGTGCGGGAAAGGCGTCGTGGCGCAGCGCGGCCGCCACGCAGAGCACCTGGACTTCGACCAGCCTGTGGACGACGAACGGATCCTCAGCCATCATCAGGTCGAGCTCGGCACGGTCGGTGCAGTGCGCCATGATCAGGCCGCCGGTGCGAGGTTCCAGCGGCCCGGCCACCGCGATGCGGCCGGCACGGGTGTTGGCGATCAGCCAATCCCGGTGCCCGTCCTGGTGCGCCTCGATCTCGTCGGCGGGACGGCGATTACTGAGGATAACGATAAACAGCATATGGCCTCCGGACAGTCAGGACTTCAACGCGCGCGCGACGGCATCGCGCACCGCGGCGTTTGCCGCGCCGATCGAAAGTTCACGCAGTTCGGGCCCCTTGGTCAAGCGCTCCGCCCGCACAAACTGCACGTCGCCGATCCCGAGGAAGCCGAAGAAGGCCTTGAGATAGGATTCCTGGAAATCCATGCCGGCCGCAGCGCCGTCCGAGTACATGCCGCCGCGCGTGGAGGCCACGATCACGCGGCGTCCGCCCGAAAGGCCGACCGGGCCGTCGGCCGTGTAGCGGAAGGTGCGGCCTGGCTGGGCCACGCGGTCTATCCAGGCCTTGAGTTGGCTGGCGACCGAGAAGTTGTACATCGGCGCGCCTATGACGATCACTTCGCTGGCGAGAAATTCGTCGGCCAGTTGCGCCGACCTGGCGTGCTCGCCCAGCGTCGCGGGGTCGGCAACGGGCGCGCCGGCCGGGGCGCGAAAGCCGGCGGCAATGGCGCCGGTCAAGTGCGCGACCGGGTCCGCAACCAGGTCGCGGTGGACCACTTGCGCGTTGGGCCGCTGTTGCAGCAGTTCCCCGACGATCGCCGAGCTGAGCAGGCGGGAGGTGGAAGCATCGGCGAGGATGCTGGAATCGAGATGCAGGATGTTCATGGGGTGAGTCCCTGTGGAGTGGTAATGGAGTCAACTATAAAGACCGAATCGCCGGTCCACTAGCCGTCGCGGCAGGGACGGATTGTTCTGCATTTGATACAATCGACACGTTTAAGCGCGTTTTTGAACCAATCACCGGGGCCCGTCTTGGAAGACCTGAACGATCTTGTCCTGTTTGCCGCCGTTGTCACGCATGGCGGTTTTTCGGGCGCGGCGCGTGCGCTTGGCATTTCGAAGTCGCGTGTGAGCCGCCGGGTCGCGGAGCTGGAGGAACGGCTGGCGGTGCGCCTGCTCCAGCGCTCGACGCGCTCGGTCAACGTCACCGAGGTGGGCGCGGCTTTCTTTACCCACTGCGAGTCGATAGGCGCTGCGGCGCGGGCGGCCTACGAGGTGGCGGAACGCGCCAACGCCAAGCCGTCGGGGCGATTGCGTGTCAGTTGCCCGATCGGCGTTGCGCACCTGTTCCTGGCGCCCTTGCTGCCGAGGTTTGTGCTGGAACATGCCGATGTGCGGCTGGAGCTGGATCTCACCAACCGCCGCGTCGACGTGATCGGCGAGGGCTATGACCTGGCCATCCGCATTCGTTCCACGCTGGAGGACTCCGAGCTCGTGATTCGCAATTTCGGCGTCAGCGGCCAGATATTGGTTGCCGCGCCTGCGTTCGTGGAAAAACTCGGAACGGCCGTCACCGCGGAGGCGCTGCAGGGTGTGAAGGGTATCGGCCCGGCGGGCGTGCGGGGCGAGCGGCCGCGCTGGCGGCTGACGCAGCCGGACGGCGCGATGGTGGAAATCCGGTATGTGCCCGCTTTCGCCAGCGACGACGTCTACCTGATGTCGCGCATGGCGCTCGCTGGCGTGGGGGTGGCGCAGCTGCCTTTCCATCTCTGCGAGGATGACATTCGGCAGGGCCGGTTGATGGTCTTGTTGCCCGACCATGTACTGCCTGACCATCAACTGCACGCCGTCTACCCGACGCGGCGCGGCCTGGTGCCGGCCGTCAAAGCCTTCGTCGAGATGCTGGCGGCGGAGTTACCCGAGACCATGAGGCGGGCCAATCAGGACTTTCAGCAGACCGTGGCGCGTTTGCCGCCGCCCGCATTTTCTCCAACGGCCCCAACGTAAAAAGCCCCCGCCGGCACTGGGCGCGATCTTGATCGCGTCCAGGCAGGCGGGGGCTTTTTATTTCAGCGGACTACCGATTAACGGTCGCCGTAGCTGCGGCGTGCGCCGTCGGTGCTGCGCGGGTTGCTGCCCTTGTAGCCGCCGCCGGTGCTGCCTTCCTTGCGCGGTGCGCCTGGCTTGCTGAACGTGCGCTGGCCCGATGGCTTGGCGCCGCCACGGTTGTCGCCCGGCTTCCAGCCGCCTGGACGCGGCGACGAACGCGATGCCGACGCGGTCTTCTTCGGCTCGTAGCCTTCGATGACGTTGACCGGAATCAGCTGCTTGGTGAAGCGCTCGATGCGCTTGACGTTCATGCCTTCGGCATGGTTCACCAGCGAGATCGCCAGGCCGTTGCGGCCCGCGCGGCCGGTGCGGCCGATGCGGTGCACGTAGTCCTCAGGGAACTTCGGCAGGTCGTAGTTGAACACGTGGGTGATGGTCGGCACGTCGATGCCGCGCGCGGCGACGTCGGTGGCGATCAGGATCTTGACCTGGCCGCGGCGCAGGCTGTCGAGCGTGCGGTTGCGGGCGCCCTGGTGCATGTCGCCATGCAGCGCGGCGGCCGAGAAACCGGCGATGTTCAGACGGTCGGCGATGGTGTCGGCGTCACGCTTGGTGGCGGTGAAGACCACGGCCTGGTCCAGCGAGTCGTCGCGCAGCAGGTGGTCCAGCAGGCGGTTCTTGTGCGACAGGTCGTCGACGAAGTGCACGCGCTGGGTGATGTTCTCGTGCTTGTTGGCGGCGCTGACGATCTGGATGATCTGCGGATCCTTGGTGATGCGGCGCGCCATGTTGCCGACCACGCCGTCCAGCGTGGCCGAGAACAGCATGGTCTGGCGGGTCGACGGGGTCGCTTCGACGATCTTTTCGATGTCGTCGATGAAGCCCATGTCCAGCATGCGGTCGGCTTCGTCCAGCACCAGGATTTCCAGCTGCGAGAAGTCGATCTTGCCCGATTCCATGTGGTCGATCAGGCGGCCTGGGGTTGCCACCAGAATCTCAGGATTCTTGGCCAGCAGTTGCATCTGTTTTGGATAAGGCATACCGCCCAGGATCGACACGGCCTTGATGCGGCGCAGGTTGACGCTGTACTTGTCGGTATTGGTGGTCACTTGCAGGGCCAGTTCGCGGGTCGGGGTCAACACCAGCATCTTTGGCTGTGCGGCTTTGAAACGTGGGCGCTCGCCACGGGCGCGGGCGGCTTGCATTTCCTGGTTCGGAGTCTTGCCGGCGGCTGCCGGGTCGATCTCGGACAAACGGTGCAGCGACGGCAGCATGAACGCTGCAGTCTTGCCGGAACCGGTTTGCGAGGATACCAACAAGTCCTTGCCTGCGATCGCCGCAGGGATAGCCTGCTGCTGTACCGGGGTCGGCGCGGTGTAGCCGGCGTCGGTCAGGGCTTTGATGAGGGACGTGTTGAGACCAAGTGCTTCAAATGTCATGCTGTTCTTTCGTAAAAAACCGGCGTTCGTGCAAAAGCCGAACGCGAAATAGCTACGCCTACCAAAACGAAATGACTCAATCAAAATCGAAAGAAATTTCGGCACAAAAGCTTTGCGCCGGGACGGTATCAGGTGCGACACCAAAGGCGGGAGGGCTTTATAAGCGACATCAGGGTGATGCGCTAAGGCTTGCGAAGCTGCTAGTAATACCTGGCTGATCAATCGGCGCTGCTTTTGTTGCAGCGCGCTCATTGCAGCGCACAGGCGACACTATACATGACTGCGGGTGGTCTGTACAGGTCAGTCTCCTTCTATTGTGCAGCGCCGCAGTTATTTATATGATAATTTTGAGGTTTTGATCGGAGTAAACCATGTTAATGCCGTGGGCGGTGACGATGATGTTGGCGGGGACGCCGGGCGCGCTGATTGCCGATCCGCCGGCCGGGCGGAAGGCGGCGCCATGAGCGTGCACACCTACTGGATTGTCGATATCGACGCCACGGCCGAGGAGGCGCCTGCGTTGGCCGACAAGGTGCGGCAGTGGCTGGTGGAGCGGGAGATCATCCTGCCCGGCCCGCCGCTGGCGGACCAGGCGTACTTGCCCTTGTACCGCTACGGCCCCGCCGCGGCGCGCTGGGCGCACGAGAACGCCCTCGGGCACGACCTTCTATGCGCCGGCCTGCATATCGTCACCGAGCGCACCGTGTTCCACGCCGGCGAGGGCGATGTCGGCCCCTTCGTCTGCCCGCACTGCGGCGCGACGCACGACGACCTGCCCTGGTCGCCGCCGACCGAGGCCTGGTACGAGGGCGAGGGCGACAACCGGCTAACCTGTCCCGCCTGCGGCACGGCCAGCAGCATCGCCGAGTGGCGCAGCGGCTGGGCCTACGGCCACCTGGGATTCGGTTTCGTCGAGGGCCGGATGCTGGACAGGCTGGGCGACGAGCTCGCGGCGCTGACCGGCCACCGGCTGCGCATCGTGCACGAGCACCTCTGAAACCCGGGCCGGGGTATTAGAGGGTGTCCACGACTTTGTTGATATCTGAAAAGCAAGCACT
This sequence comes from Duganella sp. BJB1802, assembly GCF_013369445.1. Classification (NCBI taxonomy): domain Bacteria; kingdom Pseudomonadati; phylum Pseudomonadota; class Betaproteobacteria; order Burkholderiales; family Oxalobacteraceae; genus Duganella; species Duganella sp. BJB1802. The sequence continues at coordinate 341,924 of NZ_JABWEF010000005.1, forward strand.
GAGGTATATTGCTGCGTGTTATTTATTTATTAAACTTCAATATGCGTGCAGCTTATCTGTTGGTGGCGGTGATGGCGGGGGCGGGCTTGTCGGCTTGCGGTGGTGGTGGCGGAGGCGCGGCCGGCGGCGTGACGCAAACGGCGGCGCAGCCGGCGACGGCGGTGCCGGCCGCGCTGGCGGCCGTCGCGCCGGGCACGGCGCACACGATGGCGGCCAACGAAACCGTGCTGGTGCCGGCTGGGGCCGTCGTCAGCGGGCCGGATGGTTCGACCATCACCATCAACGGGCAGTCCAATACGATCAATGTGTCGGCCGGAGCCGTCGTGACGGTGCCGGCGACGGCGACCGGCGCGGCCACCAACCAGGTGGCGGCCAGGGCCGCGTCGCAGGCGACGATCCTGGTGTCCGAGCCGATCGCCGGCGGCGGCATGATCGGCGGCGAGGCGCCCGTGGACGGCGACGGCAGCCAGGCCAGGTTCAGCGGCATCTACCAGCTGGTGGCCGACCGCACCGGTAATCTCTTCGCGTCCGACCGCAACGGCATCCGGCAGATCGCGCCGACCGGCGCGGTGACGACCCTGCGCAGCACGCCGGCGGCGGCCTTCGACGGCCTGGCGCTGGACGCCGCCGGCAACTTCTACGGCGCCGGCGTCTACGACGACACGATCTACCGCCGCCCGCCCGACGGCGTGGTCAAGCCGTGGTTCACCGGCTGGAACGGCGGCGTCAGGCCGCAGGCCAGCGTGCGGCTGGCGGCCGATGGCGCCGGCAATGTGTACCTGGCCGACTACTTCGGCAAGCGCATCCTGAAGTTCAGCGCGGCCGGCGTGCGCAGCGTGCTGGCCGGCGGCGGCGCCGGTGACGGCAACGACGGCGTGGGGGCGCAGGCGGCCTTCCACGGCCCGACCGCGCTGGCCTTCGACGCGACCGGCGCCTTGCTGGTCAACGACAGCGACGCGGTGCGCCGCGTGCTGCCGGACGGCACGGTGAAAACCGTCGCCCGCATCCCCAAGCGCATCATCCCGCCCGACAGCCCGATCGCGGTGGACGCCGCGGGCAACGCCTATGTCGCCGGCGACAGCGATCTGCGTCTGGTGAAGCCGGACGGCAGCGTCACCGTGCTGCAGATGATGGGCGGACTGCCCTACACGACCGCGCTGGCGATCGGCGGCGACGGCAGGTTGTACGCCGGCACCGGCTGGTCGGCGCCGGTGCGGCTCTGGAAGATTTCGCAATAAACCCGGGTGGGGCCTGACCCCACAATTGCCTCCGCAATGAAAAACGCCCTGCATGCAGGGCGTTTTGCTTGGCGCGGCGGGAGGCGGCTTACAGGTAGTCTTCCGCGTTCAGGCCCATGACGTGCGAGAAGCCGCCGTCGACGTAGGTGATCTCGCCGGTGATGCCGGAGGCCAGGTCGGACAGCATGAAGGCGGCGGTGTTGCCCACTTCCTCGATGGTGACGTTGCGGCGCAGCGGCGCGTGCGACGAGGCAAAGCCCAGCAGCTTGCCGAAGTCCTTGATGCCGGACGCGGCCAGCGTCTTGATCGGGCCGGCCGAGATGCCGTTGGCGCGGATGCCCAGCTTGCCCAGGTTCTCCGCCAGGTAGCGCACCGACGCCTCCAGCGAGGCCTTGGCCAGGCCCATGGTGTTGTAGTACGGGATGGCGCGCACCGCGCCCAGGTACGACAGCGTCAGCAGCGACGAGCCTTCCTTCAGCAGCGGCAGCGCGGCCTTGGCCATCGCCGGGAAGCTGTAGGCCGAGATGTCGTGGGCGATGCGGAAGTTCTCGCGGGTCAGGCCGTCCAGGAAGTCGCCGGCGATCGCTTCGCGCGGCGCGAAGCCGATCGCGTGCACCAGGCCGTCCAGCTGCGACCAGCTCTGGCCCAGGTCGGCGAACAGCGCGGCGATCTGCTCGTCGCTCGAGACGTCGCAGTCGTACACCAGGTTGCTGCCGAACTCGGCGGCGAATTCGGTGATGCGGTCCTTGAAGCGCTCGCCGACGTAGGTGAACGCCAGCTCGGCGCCCTCGCGGTGGCAGGCCTTGGCGATACCGTAGGCGATGGAACGGTTCGACAGCAAACCGGTGATGAGGATTTTTTTGCCTTGCAAGAACGCCATAGTGACTCCAATTGCAACTGCGCGCCTAGGCTTGCCATGTTCAGCTGGCTGGCGACGTCAGTGGGGTTGTTGTTTGTGTGAGAGGCCCGTTGCCGGCCGCCGCAAGACCAAGATTGTAGGGCGACTGGGCCGCGACTGCAACCTTTGATCGCTGCGGCGGCCCCGGCGGCATGCGCCCGGGCCGGGGCCGGGCGGGCCGCGGTGGCTGTTTAATTGCCGCGGTGGCGGGGCTTGTGGGCGTCGCGCGGCACGCGCGCCTTGACCAGCGCCACCGGACCGGACTTGGCGGCCTTGCCGCCCTTGGCCAGTTTGTAGCCGGACTTGCCGGTGGTGCGCTCGCGCTCGGCCTCGAAGGCCACGGTGGCGTTGCGCTCCACCTCGGGCGAGATGTCCACGCTGGCCGAGGTCGAGATCTTCGGCACCAGGATGGTGGAGCCGGCCTTGAGCAGCGACTTCTGCGGGATGTTGTTGGCCTGGCGGATCACTTCCGGCGTGGTGTGGAAGCGCGAGGCCAGCACGCCGATGCTCTCGCGGGCGGTGGTGATCTTGTGCGTGGTCCAGGTCGACAGCTCCTTGCCCCATTGTGCCAGGTTCAGGTGGAACTTGTCGGCGTTTTCCTTGGGCAGCAGGATCTTGGTCTGCTCGTCGCCGGTGATGACCGGGCGCTTGAACTGCGGATTGAGCGCCTTGAACTCGTCGACCGACAGCTCGGCCAGGTGGGCGGCGATGGTCAGGTCGATGTCGCTGGTCTTGTCGACCGCCGTGAAGTACGGCGTGTTGTCGATGGCCGGCAGGTTCAGGCCGTACTGGGCCGGATTGGCGATGATGTTCTTCACCGCTTGCAGCTTGGGCACGTAGTTGCGGGTCTCGGCCGGCATCAGCTCGGCCAGGCTTTCGAAGTCGGTCGGCTTGCCGGCCGCCTGGTTGCGCTTGATGGCCTTCTGCACCGAACCCTCGCCCCAGTTATACGCGGCCAGCGCCAGTTGCCAGTCGCCGAACATGTCGTACAGGCGCTGCAGGTAGGTCAGGGCGGCGTCGGTCGAGGCCAGGATGCCGCGGCGCTCGTCCTTGAAGGCGTCCTGCTTGAGGTTGAAGTCGCGGCCGGTGCCCGGCACGAACTGCCACATGCCGGCCGCGTTCGCGCTCGACAGCGCCTGCGGGTTGAACGCGGATTCGATGAACGGCAGCAGCGCCAGCTCGGTCGGCATGCCGCGCTTCTCCAGCTCGGTGACCACGTGGAACAGGTAGCGCGAGGCGCGCGCCGTGGTGCGGCTGATGTAGTCGGGACGGGTGGCGTACCAGTTGACGTGCTTGGCCACCAGCTCGTTGTTGATGTCCGGGATGGCGTAGCCGCTGCGGATGCGGCCCCACACGTCTTTTTCGCGGAAAGCATCCTCGTCGACCGCCTTGGCCGGCTTGTTGATTTTCAGGGAGGAGACATCGAGGGCGGGGGACTTGGGCAGGGCGGACAGCGGCATCGACGACGCCGGCAGGCCCGGCGCTTCATCGTGGGCCTGGACCATCGCCGGCGCCATCAGGGCCAGCAGCGTCGCCAGGGCGGCGGATCTAGAAATTCGTGCTTGCATAGTTTTCCATTGTTATCGACGAGCAACATCGAGCGGACTATGAATAAACGTGGAGTGTACGAAGGTCCCCGGGTCGAGTCAAGAAATATGTCAGCAGGATGACGAATTCTTTTATGCAATCGTTCCACGTAAATAAGCAGAAAATGCCTGCAAAATCGCGGAAGTATGAGTTCCCGCAAAGAGTGCGTACAATTCCGCTTTTGAGCAGTCACCAAGGAATTGAATTATGAGTAGCCCCGCCATCGATCACGACGCCGTCGTCGCCGAGACCGTCAATTGGGTGGAGCAGGCCGTCATCGGCCTGAACCTGTGTCCGTTCGCCAAGGCCGTCCATGTGAAAAAGCAGATCCGCTACGTGGTCAGCGACGCCGACACCCCGGAGGCGCTGCTGGCCCAGCTGCTGGAGGAGCTGGAATACCTGGCCGAGACCTCGCCGGAGAAGGTCGACACGACCATGCTGATCCATCCGAACGTGCTGGCCGACTTCGAGGACTTCAACGAGTTCCTGGACGTGGCCGACGCCGCGCTGGAGGACGTGGAGCTGGACGGCATCCTGCAGGTGGCCAGCTTCCACCCGCACTACCAGTTCGCCGACACCCACCCGAACGACATCGAGAACTACACCAACCGCTCGCCGTACCCGACGCTGCACCTGCTGCGCGAGGACAGCGTGGAGCGCGCGGTGGAGGCCTTCCCGGAGGCGGGCGACATCTTTGAAAAGAACATCGAGACGCTGCGCGCCCTGGGCCACGACGGCTGGGACAAGCTGATGAAGGTGAAATGATGGCCGACCTGCCGGTCCGGCCGGACACGCCGTGCGTGGCGGTGTGCTCGACCACCTTCGACGAGATCTGCCGCGGCTGCGGCAGGTCGGTGGTCGAGGTGGCGCACTGGGTGTCGATGAGCGCCGAGCAGAAGGAACTGGTGTGGCAGCGCATCCTGGCGCAGGGCTACCCGCGCCGGAACACCTGATCAATAAGTGCCGATGAAGTCCTTCTTGCCCACTTCCAGGCCGTTGTGGCGCAGGATGTCGTAGGCCGTGGTGGCGTGGAAGAAGAAGTGCGGCAGCGCGTAGTGGAACAGATAGGTCTGGCCGGTGAAGTGCTTGGTCTTCTCGCCGCTGCCGGTGGTGATGGCGCGCGTCTCGCTGCCCTCGATGGCGCTGGCCGGCACGCTGTCGATGTAGGCCAGGGTCTTGACGATGCGGGCCTTCAGTTCGGCGAAGCTGGTTTCCGTGTCCTCGTACGAAGGCACGTCCAGGCCGCCCAGGCGGGCCGCAGCGCCCTTGGAGAAGTCGCAGGCGATCTGGATCTGGCGGGTGAACGGCAGCATGTCCGGGAACAGGCGGTACTGCAGCAGCGCGTTCGGGTCGATCTTTTTCTCGGCCGCGTGGGTCTCGGCCTTGTCGAGGATGGCCAGCAGACTGTTCAGGATCTGTTTGAACACGGGGATGGAGGCGGAGTACATGGAGAATGTGGTCATGGCGGAGCCCTCTGTTGAATGGAGCCGCGATGATAGCCTGCCTGTGGGTTTTTTGCTGGGAGCATGACTTTTTCGCCAGTTTCCGTGCATAATTCCATCAAGTAACCCTAAAGTTTGCGCGACGAACCCCTATACACAGATGATGCAAACTTATCAAGACGGCGTACCGGTGCATGATTAGCGCCCTCTATCAACGGCTGCGTACCCGGCTCGGCGCCCTGTACGGTCTGTCGATCTATGGTGCGCTGTTGCTGGTGGTGTTCGGCGGCCTGGTGATCCCGGCCATCATCGGCAGCTATCTGCTGATCGGCGTGCACGAGCAGCAGTCGGCGCGCGTGGCGCTCAACGAATCGCTGCAGCGCAACGCCGACATCCTGGCGCTGGGCATGCAGGAATCGCTGTGGAACATGAACGCCGAGTCGGCCCATTCGCTGGTCGAGTCGGTGATGCGCGACCAGTCGGTGCTGCAGGTCGAGGTGGTCGGCCAGGCCGACACCCAGTTCATGAGCGTGCATTCGCCGCGCCGCGCGGCCGGCAACGTGTTCCGCGCCGAGCGCGAGATCCTGGTGCGCGGCGAGCGCATCGGCCGCATCACGGTCGAGATGGACGACGCCCGCAGCCAGCAGGAGCTGCGCGAGAAGCAGCTGTCCTACGTGTTCGTGCTGGCCGGGCAGCTGATGGTGTCGCTGCTGCTGATCGTGTTGTTCCTCAATTCCCGCCTGATCAAGCCGCTGCGCAAGCTGATGCGCTTCTCCGACCGCCTGTCGCACGGCGACTTCGAAACCCGGCTGGACCTGGTCGGCAGCGACGAGCTGGGCCGCCTGGCCGGCCAACTGGAGCAGATGCGGGTGGCGATCAAGCGCCTGTTCGAGGACATCGGCCAGCGCGAGGAGCGCTTCCGCACCATCGTCACCCAGGTGCCGGGCGCGGTGTTCCGCTTCCGCCCCGACGGCCCGATCGACTTCGTGTCCGACGCCATCGAGGAGATCTCCGGCTACTCCGCCGCCCAGTTCATGCGCAGCACCACCCACTCCTGGACCAACCTGATCGCGCCGGAAGACCGCAAGAAGCAGCGCCGCGCGGTGACCGAGGCGATCCGCGGCGCCCAGCCGTACGAGATCGAATACCGCATCCTGGACGCCTCCGGCACCGAGCGCTGGGTGGCCGAGAACGGCCAGCCGCAGCCGCACGACGGCGAGGGCAACGCGCCCTGGGTGGACGGCATCATCTCCGACATCAGCCTGCGCAAGCACAACGAGATGCGTATCGAGGCGCTGCTGGCCGAGCAGAGCGCCATCCTCGACAACGTCATGTTCGGCGTGATGTTCGTACGGAACCGCAAGATCGTCTCGGTCAACCGCCGCTGCGAGGAGCTGTTCGGCTACGAGCCGGGCGCCATGACCGGGGCCTCGACCGCCATCGTGTTCCCCAACTCCTTTGATTTCGAATCGGCCGGCGCGCGCCAGTACCCGTCGCTGTCGGAGGGCGACTACTTTAACGAGGAGCGCCACTACCGCCGCAAGGACGGCAGCCTGTTCTGGTGCATGGTCAGCGGCTACGCGCTCGACAACAAGCGCGCCAACGAGGGCAGCATCTGGGTGTACGCCGACATCACCGCCCGCAAGGAGGCCGAGGAGAAGCTGCGCCTGTCGGCCACCGTGATCGAGCACATCGCCGACGGCGTGGTGGTGCTGGACGACCAGGGCATCATCGTCGCCGTCAACCCGGCGTTCACGCAGATTACCGGCTACACCGAGGCCGAGGCGCTGGGCCACGACCGCACGCTGACGCGTTCCGGCCGCCACGACACCGAGTTCTACGCCGACATGTGGAAGGCGCAGGTGGAAAAAGGCTTCTGGCGCGGCGAGATCTGGAACCAGCGCAAGAACGGCGAGTTGTACCTGGAGTGGCTGACGGTCAGCGCGGTGCGCGACACGCGCGGCGAGACCACGCACTACGTCGGCGTGTTCAGCGACATCACCAAGGCCAAGGAATCGCAGGAAAAGCTGGACCACCTGGCCCACCACGATCCGCTGACCGCGCTGCCGAACCGCCTGCTGTTCCACGACCGCCTGCAGCACGCGCTGCAGCGCGCCTCGCGCGACGGCGAGCAGCTGGCGCTGCTGTTCATCGACCTGGACCGCTTCAAGAACGTCAACGACACGCTGGGCCACCACATCGGCGACGAGCTGCTCAAGCAGGTGGCCAAGGCGCTGCAGGAGCGCCTGCGCGAGGGCGACACGCTGGCGCGCCTGGGCGGCGACGAGTTCATCGTCCTGCTGGAGAATATCGAGAACCAGTTCGGCGCCAGCCAGGTCGCCGAGAAGCTGGTGCAGATGTTCGAGCAGCCGTTCATGGTGGCCGGGCACGAGCTGTTCGTCACCTGCAGCGTCGGCATCAGCGTGTTCCCGGAGGACGCGGTCGACCTGAACATGCTGATCCGGAACGCCGACGTCGCCATGTACCAGGCCAAGGCGCGCGGCCGCAACGGCTACAGCTTCTACACGCCGTCGATGACCGGCGAGGGCGTCGAGCGCCTGCGGCTGGAGACCTTCCTGCGCCGCTCGATCGAGAAGGACGAGATCTTCCTCAACTACCAGCCGCAGGTGGAGATCGACACCGGCCGCCTGATCGGCGTCGAGGCGCTGGTGCGCTGGAACCATCCGGAACTGGGCCTGGTGCCGCCGATCCGCTTCATCCCGCTGGCCGAGGACACGGGCTTCATCAACCAGCTGGGCAAGTGGGTGCTGGAGGAGGCCTGCCGCCAGATGATGCGCTGGCAGGAAGCCGGCCTGCACGTGCCGAAGATGGCGGTCAACCTGTCGGCCAAGCAGTTCGAGCGCGGCAGCATCGTCAACATGGTGGCCGACATCCTGCGCGAGACCGGCCTGGCGCCGGAGCGCCTGCAGCTGGAGGTGACCGAATCGGTGATCATGAACACCGGCGACGCCATGGTCTTCATCAACGACCTGCACTCGATCGGCGTCGGCCTGGCGATCGACGATTTCGGCACCGGCTACTCGTCGCTGGCCTACCTGAAGCAGCTGCCGGTGCAGACGCTGAAGATCGACCGCTCCTTCATCAAGGACATCTCGACCGACGTCAACGACGAGGCGATCGCCATCGCCATCATCCAGCTGGGCAAGAGCATGAACCTGTCCGTGATCGCCGAGGGCGTCGAGACCGAGGAGCAGGCCGCGTTCCTGCTGCGGCACGGCTGCCACCAGGCGCAGGGCTACTTCTACAGCAAGCCGGTGTCCGCCAGCGATATGCTGGCGCGCTGGCGCCAATAATCGAACAAGGGAGACCGTATGCAGCCACAGTCCAAACGACGACGCCGCTTTATCTTTGGCGGCGTGGCCGCCGCCGGCGCGCTGGTGGTCGGCTGGGGCGCGATGCCGCCGAGGCAGCGCCTGCACGCCACGCATCCGATGCCGGTGGTCGGCAACGCGGTGGAGCTCAACGGCTGGGTGGCGGTGGCGCCGGACGGCATGGTCAACGTGGTCATGGCGCGCAGTGAGATGGGGCAGGGCGTGCACACCGCCTTGCCGATGCTGGTGGCCGAGGAGATGGACGTGCCGCTGTCGGCGGTGCGGCTGGTGCAGGCGCCGCACGATAAAATCTACGGCAATATCGCCATGCTCAAGGACGGCCTGCCGTTCCACCCGGACGACAACGGCGACCTGAAGGCGGTGGTCAGCTGGACCGTCGGCAAGGTCGCGCGCGAGCTGGGCCTGATCATCACCGGCGGCTCGTCCAGCGTGAAGGACGCGTGGCAGCCGATGCGCGAAGCCGGCGCCGCCGCGCGCGCCATGCTGGTGGCAGCCGCCGCCGCGCAGTGGAAGGCGCGCGCGGAGGACTGCCGCACCGAGGACGGCTTCGTCATCCACGCCGACGGCAGGCGCCTGGCGTACGGCGCGCTGGCGGTGGCCGCCGCCACCTCCAAGCCGGGCGAGATCCGCCTGAAGTCGCCCCGGGATTTCAAGCTGATCGGCCGCCCGCAGCCGCGCCGCGACACGCCGTCCAAGGTGAACGGCGCGGCGGTGTATGGCCTCGATGTGCGACCCCAGGGCATGGTGTATGCGGCCGTGCGCATGTCGCCGGTGATCGGCGGCCGGGTCGCCAGCGTCGACGCGGACGCGGTGCTGAAGATGCCGGGCGTGCTGCGCGTGGTCGATTTCTCCGGCGCGCTGCCGGCCAGGACCGGCGCCGGCGCCGGCGTGGCGGTGGTGGCCAAGAGCTGGTGGCAGGCCAGGCAGGCCGCGCTGGCGCTGCCGGTGCAGTGGAATGAGGGCGACGGCGCCAGGCTGTCGAGCGCCGCCATCTACGCCGAGTTCGCGGCCAAACTGGACGCGGAGTCCGGCCACGCCTACCACAAGTCGGGCGACATGGACGCGGTGGAGGGCAAGGCCATCGGCGTCGCCAAGACCGTGACGGCGGAATATCGCGCGCCCTATCTGGCGCATGCCGCGATGGAGCCGGTCAACTGCACGGCGCAGGTCAAGGACGGCTTCGTGTTTCTGTGGGCGCCGACGCAGTCGCCCGGCTTCGCGGTGGAGGCGGCGGCCAAGGCGGGCGGCGTCCCGGCCGACAAGGTGGTGCTGGAGGTGACGATGCTGGGCGGCGGCTTCGGGCGCCGGCTGGATGTCGACATGGTGTCGCAGGTGGTGGCGGTGGCGCGGCAAACCGGCGGGCTGCCGGTGCAGATGATCTGGTCGCGCGAGGACGACACCACCCACGACGTGTACCGTCCGGCCGCGCTGGCGCGCTTCAACGCCAGCCTGGACGCGGCGGGCAATGTGCTCGGCTACGACAACAAGTCGGCCAGCGGCTCGGTGTCGCACCAGTTCTTCAAGCGCAACCTCGGCCTGCCGCCCGGCGGGCCGGACAAGACCACGGTCGAAGGGGAGTTCGACATGCAGTACGAATTCCCCAACCAGCGCATACGGCACGTGATCGTCGACAGCCCGGTGCCGCTGGGGTACTGGCGCTCGGTCGGGCATTCGCACAACGCGTTCTTCAAGGAGAGCTTCATCGACGAGCTGGCGCACGCGGGCGGCAGGGACAGCGTGGCATTCCGGCGAAGCCTGCTCAAGCGGCACCCGCGCCACCTGGCGGTGCTCGATGCGGCGGTGGCCAGGGCCGGCGCCGCGCCGGCGGGGCGCGCGCACGGCGTGGCGCTGCACCAGTCGTTCGGCACCATTGTCGCGCAGGTGGCGGAAGTGTCGGTGGAAGGCACGGAGATCCGCGTGCACCGCGTGGTGTGCGCGGTCGACTGCGGCATCGCCGTCAATCCCAACATCATCGCGCAGCAGGTGGAATCGGCGGTGGTGTTCGGGCTGTCGGCGGCCTTGTATGGCGCGGTGACGATCAAGGATGGCAAGGTCGAGCAGACCAGCTTCAACGACTATCCGGTGCTGCGCCTGAACCAGGCGCCCGAGGTGGAGACCATCATCATGCCGAGCGCCGAGCATCCCGAAGGCATGGGCGAGCCGGCCACGCCGCCGATCGCGCCGGCGGTGGCCAACGCCGTCTTCAAGCTGACCGGCAAGCGCCTGCGCACCCTGCCTTTGACCATATAAA
>NZ_JABWEF010000050.1:0-945 GCF_013369445.1 Duganella sp. BJB1802
TCCTGCCTTGCTTCGTCCCGACTACTGTAGATTCTGCGTCGTATTCTTTCGCGCTTCAGCAGCTGGAAAAAGCTTTCAGCGACCGCGTTGTCGTGGCAATTGCCTCGTCTGCTCATACTCTGCTCCAGATTATGAGCTTTCAAGAAATCTCTCCAGTCATAGCTGCTGAACTGACTGCCTTGATCTGAATGTACCAGCACAGTTTGTTTAGGCTGGCGACGCCACACAGCCATCAACAAAGCATTCAGTGCCAGTTCGCGATCCATCCTTGAGTTCATAGACCAGCCGATGACCTGTCTCGAAAAGAGATCAATTACGGCGGCCAGATACAACCAGCCTTCATGAGTCCGAATATAGGTAATGTCAGTGACCCAGACTCGATTTGGCTCTTGCACATCGAACTGTCGCTGCAAGTGGTTGGGCGCCACCACGGAAGGCGCACCACCACGCTTGTAACGCCGTTTGCCATAGCCTGTTTGAGATCGCAGGCCGGCGGCACGCATGATGCGATGAACGCGATTAATTCCGCAGTGTTCGCCCAGGTCGCGCAAATCGTCCGACACTTTTCGGTAACCGTAGACAGAACCGCTTTCCAGCCAGGATTCCTTGATGTGGCCAAGGATGCGTCGATCCTCCAAGGTGCGCCGGCTCTCGGGATTCAACCGCCAAGCGTAATAGCCACTCGGATGAACCGCCAGCATTTTGCATAGATGGCGTATGGCGTGGCTAGTACACAGCTCCTGGATCAAGGCGTACCTTACCCGGACATCTTGGCAAAGTACGCGGCGGCCTTTTTTAAAATATCGCGCTCCTCGGTTACGCGCTTCAATTCGGCCTTCAGGCGTTTCATTTCTGCGGCCTGCGCGTCCGTAGCCAGGCGCTCCTCTGCTGGCACGCTGTAGCGCTTCACCCATTGGTACATGCTGTGAACACTGACGCCGAGCC